>NZ_JBJGEJ010000004.1:0-419542 GCF_045062345.1 Pseudomonas sp. 2024-210
ATCTGGTCGGGCTCATCATACCTTCGCTGGGTCTTCCGGTATTTCGCGGCAAGGTCGGGGCGCCAGAGTTCAGCGCCATTGATACGCTGACTGGCGTGGCCTTGCCGATGCTTGAAGACACCCAAGGCGTTCGCGCGTTTACCCAGGACACCGGCCGCATCGTGAAGCTGCTCGATACATTGCCATTGCCACCCGCGCTCGATGAAACCACCGCGACCACCCCGGCCCTGCAAACCGTGTTAACCGCCGCGCTGGCCGCGACGGCCGTGCGAAAAGCCGAGGAGCTTGAGGAACGAAAACGCCTGTGGGTTGAGCAGGCTAAAGCGGCGGCTGCCGCCGCTCGCGTGAGTGAATAAACCGCGCTTTCAACTGAGAGAGTGCCACCTCTGAATCCAAGTCATTGAGCCGGCTCATTTTTTATTCGGTCATGGCGGTTGTAAGTTTTTCTCAGACAGGTACAATGGCGCCGTTCGCTGCTAAGCGGATGGTGTTATGGTGACCCTATCGGTCCCTCCGCAACGATTACCCGTGAACCTGGTCAGATCCGGAAGGAAGCAGCCACAGCGGGAACATTGTGTGCCGGGGTGTGGCTGGTGGGGTTGCCTCCATTTTAAAAGTCCTCATTTGCGCAGGGCTTTTAGTCAGAAATTCAGCATCTCCCTCATCTAAAAATCAATCGACGCTTTATGCCTGAGTCGACATTTTTGTGTGGGCGTAGAAAACCTGCTTCAACTGCGCCAAGCAGTTTAAAGTGCGCATCGGATGCAATTTTGCCCTTGCTCCGCTAGCATTAGCCCCTTCCGCTTTTCAGACGCGACGGTTATCAATGAGTTATCAGGTTCTTGCACGTAAATGGCGTCCGCGCTCGTTCCGCGAAATGGTCGGCCAGACCCATGTGCTCAAGGCTCTGATCAACGCCCTGGACAGTCAGCGCCTGCATCACGCCTACCTGTTTACCGGGACGCGAGGTGTCGGCAAGACCACCATTGCGCGGATCATCGCCAAATGCCTGAACTGTGAAACAGGTATTACCTCGACGCCCTGCGGCGAGTGTTCGGTGTGCCGGGAGATTGATGAAGGGCGCTTTGTCGACCTGATCGAAATCGACGCCGCCAGTCGCACCAAGGTCGAAGATACCCGCGAGCTGCTCGACAACGTGCAGTACGCCCCGAGCCGTGGGCGCTTCAAGGTCTACCTGATCGACGAAGTGCACATGCTCTCCAGCCATTCCTTCAATGCGCTGCTGAAAACACTTGAAGAGCCGCCGCCCTACGTCAAGTTCATTCTGGCGACCACTGACCCGCAGAAACTGCCCGCCACCATCCTTTCTCGTTGTTTGCAGTTTTCGCTGAAAAACATGACCCCTGAGCGCGTGGTCGAACACCTGAGCCACGTGCTGAGTGTCGAGAACGTTCCGTTCGAAGATGACGCACTGTGGTTGTTGGGGCGTGCGGCCGATGGCTCGATGCGAGACGCCATGAGCCTCACCGATCAGGCCATTGCCTTCGGTGAGGGTAAAGTGCTGGCGGCGGATGTGCGGGCGATGCTCGGCACCCTCGACCATGGTCAGGTTTTCGATCTGCTGCATGCCTTGATTGAAGGGGATGCGCGGGCATTGCTTGAGGCGGTTCGTCATTTGGCCGAACAAGGCCCGGACTGGAATGGCGTGCTGTCCGAGATTCTAAACGTGTTTCATCGCGTTGCCATTGCTCAGGCGTTGCCTGAAGGCGTCGACAACGGTCACGGCGATCGTGATCGCGTGCTGGCGCTGGCCAAGGCGATGCCGGCGGAAGACGTGCAGTTTTATTACCAGATGGGCCTGATTGGTCGGCGCGATTTGCCGCTGGCGCCCGACCCGCGAGGCGGCTTTGAGATGGTCTTGCTGCGCATGCTGGCCTTCCGCCCGGCGGATGCGACAGACTCACCGAGTCAGCCGTTAAAGCCAGTGGGGATCAGCCAGGCCACAGTTGATTCCGCTCAATCCGTGGCGGCGCCGAAGCCTGTTACGCCAGTCGCCAAGGCGGCGATTGTTGAGGCGCCCACATCTGAGCCGGTCGTCGAGAGCGCACCGGCACCTGTAGAAGCGCCCAAAGTGACTGCGCCACCGCCAGTGGACTTGCCGTGGAACGAGCCGTCTGTCCCGGTGGTCGATGACACGCCAGTGCCTGAGCCGATGCTGGATACGGTCAGCGAACCGCCCGAGTTGCCGCCGATGCCGTTGCCGACGCCCGACAGTGTGGTGCCGGACGCCCCCGAGTGGGTGGCGCCGTCCATGCCTGAGCCCACGGTGGATCAGGTTGACGCCGCGTTGTCGGGGATGGATCGCGATGACGAGCCGCCGCTGGATGAAGACTACATCGAGCCGGACATGGACTCGGCTGCCTACAGCTACCTGGATGAGCTGGCCAGCGAGCATGCCGCTGAACCTGCGCCAGAGCCAGAACCTCTGCCGGCGGCAATGCCGGCCACGGGCCTGGCCCTTGAATGGCTGAATATGTTCCCCAAATTACCGGTATCGGGGATGACCGCGAGCATTGGTGCCAACTGCACCTTGATGGCGGTGGAAGGGGATAACTGGCTGTTGCATCTGGACCCGGCGCACAGTGCGCTGTTTAACGCGACCCAGCAGCGCCGACTCAATGACGCACTGAACCAGTACCACCAGCGCGCACTCAAAGTCACGATTGAGCTGGTCAAGCCAGAGCAGGAAACCCCGGCTCAGGCAGCGGCACGCTTTCGGGCAGAGCGACAGCGTCTGGCTGAAGAGTCGATTTACGCAGATCCGCTGGTGCAAAAAATGATTGAACAGTTCGGTGCGGCAGTTCGCGACGATACGATCCAGCCTGTCGACGTTGAAGAGGCCAAGGCTTCGTAATGTCACAGGTAAATTTTTACAGCCCGGGGTTCTTTAGACCGCGGGTGCATTGTCCAAATAACGTTTGAGGTGATTCCCATGATGAAAGGTGGCATGGCCGGCCTGATGAAGCAGGCGCAGCAAATGCAGGAAAAAATGGCCAAGATGCAGGAAGAACTGGCCAACGCCGAAGTCACCGGTAAAGCGGGTGGCGACATGGTGACGGTGGTGATGACCGGTCGCCACGACATCAAGCGCGTCAGCATCGACCCGACACTGCTGGAAGGTGTGAGTGAAGATGATCGCGAAGTGCTTGAAGACTTGTTCGCCGCTGCCGTCAATGACGCCGTGCGCAAGATCGAAGCCAACAGCCAGGACAAAATGTCGGGCGTTACCGCTGGCATGCAACTGCCGCCGGGCATGAAGATGCCGTTCTAAGGCGCTGAAATGCCAGGCCCCGCGCCTGGCATTTTTTTGCCTGTTTTACGGGTATTTGACCTGGTTTCACCCTGCGGGTATAAACCGCTTCTCGTTGTTTTGTCGGACCTTTCCTTATGAGCTTTAGCCCCCTTATTCGCCAATTGATCGATGCCTTGCGTACCTTGCCGGGTGTGGGTCAAAAAACCGCACAGCGCATGGCCCTGCAATTGCTGGAGCGTGATCGCAGTGGCGGGTCGCGTCTGGCGCTGGCCTTGAGTCAGGCGATGGACGGCGTGGGGCATTGCCGTCTGTGCAGAACCTTGACCGAAGATGACCTGTGCCCGCAGTGCGCCGATGTGCGCCGTGATGACACCTTGCTCTGCGTGGTTGAAGGGCCGATGGATGTGTACGCCGTTGAGCAGACCGGCTACCGCGGACGTTATTTCGTGCTCAAGGGGCATTTGTCGCCCCTGGATGGGTTGGGGCCGGAGGCCATCGGGATTCCGCAATTGATGGCGCGGATTGCTGAGCAGGGGACATTCAGTGAAGTGATTCTGGCGACCAACCCTACGGTGGAGGGTGAAGCGACAGCGCATTACATTGCCCAGTTGTTGAGCAACAAAGGGTTGATCGCCTCGCGTATTGCCCACGGTGTGCCGTTGGGCGGAGAGTTGGAGCTGGTGGATGGCGGGACCTTGGCTCACTCGTTTTCCGGGCGTCGACCGATCGTTTTGTAGGTGTCGGCCAAAAGCCCCTCACCCTAACCCTCTCCCAGAGGGAGAGGGGACTTGATCGGTGTCGTTGCATACCTGCTTTTGCTTTTAGTCCCCTCTCCCTCTGGGAGAGGGCTAGGGTGAGGGCTGTTTCCCACGCTTACCCCGGTCTAAAACCCCCGCTAACCCCCTGAAATACAAGGGATGGCCCTCGGCCATTAAAAAAATCCAAAAAAGCCCTCAAGCAACGTGCATTGACGACGATAACTATTACGAAGGTTCTCTAGGCCACACCCGGCGGTTGCCAGGGCCGGAAGCCGCAGTAATTACCCAGTGAGGATTTCGTCATGGCTTTAACCGTAAACACCAACCTTGCATCGCTGAATGTTCAGAACAACCTGAACAAATCCTCGACGGCTCTGTCGACTTCCATGCAGCGCCTGTCTTCCGGCCTGCGTATCAACAGCGCTAAAGACGATGCGGCCGGCCTGCAAATCTCCAACCGTCTGACCAGCCAGATCAACGGCCTGGGCACAGCGATCAAGAACGCCGGTGACGGTATCTCCATTGCGCAAACCGCTGAAGGCGCAATGCAGGAATCCACCAACATTCTGCAAACCATGCGTACCTTGGCCCTGTCGTCTGCCAACGGTTCCCTGAGTGCAGAAGACCGCAAGTCGAACAACGCCCAGTACGCGGCCCTGACTTCGGAACTGACCCGTATTGCAACCACCACCACCTTCGGTGGCAAGAACCTGCTGGACGGCTCGTTCGGTACCACCGCTTTCCAGATCGGTGCTAACGCCAACCAGACCATCAACATGACCATGGGTGATGTGTCGGCTAACGCCATTGGTTCGCAGCAAGTTAAGTCTGTTGCGATTGTGCCTACAGACAAAGGTGTGGCTGGTGGTGATATCAGCGTTACCGGTGGTGGTGAAAGCAAACAAATCACTGTAGGTGAGGGTGACTCGGCCAAGAAGACTGCAACTCAACTGAATGGTTTGATCGGTGGTCTGTCTGCAACCGCCAGCACTGAAGCTAAATTGACGGTTACTGCTGCTGCGGGCACCCCTGCGAACTTCAACCTGAAAGTTGGCGGTCAAGACGTAGACTTTGTAGGCGTTACTGACCTTGATAGTCTGGCTGACCAGTTGAGTTCCAACGCGGCCAAGTTGGGCATCACTGTAAACTTTGATAGCAGTGCGCAAACACTGTCTATCAAGTCCGACTCGGGTGAGAACTTCGAATTCACCAGCGCTGCAGGCGGACCAGGTGTTTCGGTTCAGGTCAAAGATGGCGCTGGTGATTTCGCTACCACTGCCACTCCATTGGCTGCTGCCGGTGACAAAATTATTGCGACCGGTGCTGTATCTCTGGACTCAGCCAAGGGCTACTCGTTGAGCGGTACGGGTGTTGGTGGGGTGTTTGCAACGGGTGCTGGTGGCGCGGACCTAACCAAGGCTTCCGTTAAAACCACTATCGCAGATACCGATGTAACGACTGCAACCAGCGCGCAAAACGCCATTGCCGTTATTACTCAGGCGATTTCGAACATCGACTCCCAGCGTGCTGACCTGGGTGCCGTGCAAAACCGTTTCGACAGCACGGTTTCCAACCTGCGCAGCATCTCGGACAACTCCACTGCGGCACGTGGCGCGATCCAGGACGTTGACTTCGCATCGGAAACTGCTCAGCTGACCAAGCAACAAACCCTGCAACAGGCTTCCACTGCAATCCTGTCCCAGGCTAACCAGCTGCCGTCCGCTGTACTGAAACTGCTTCAGTAATTCCAGCGCTTGGTAACAAACGGAGGGGCGCGTTTACGCGCCCTTTTGTTTTTTCAGTGAAGAGGGCAGCGTCATGGACATGAGTGTCAAGCTGAACCACGCTTACTCACCGTCGGTGCAGGTACTGAACCCGTCGGCTGCCAACGCTCAGCCCAAGGCTGAAAGCGTTGAAGCGGACCGCATCCCCCAGCGCGATGAGCTGGAAAAAGCAGTCTCGGATATTCGTGAGTTTGTGCAATCGACTCAACGCAATCTGGATTTCTCCATCGATGACTCCACCGGTGTGGTGGTGGTCAAGGTGATTGCCACGGACAGTGGTGAAGTGATCCGTCAGCTTCCCTCGGAAGCCGCGCTGAAACTGGCGCAAAGTTTGACCAATGCCAACAGCCTGCTGTTTCAAAGTAAAGTCTGAGCTGGCACGAAATTTGTTGCTGTTTGTCTTGAGGCGTTGTTCGTCAACAAAACAGCAGCCACTGGATAAGGAGAAGGATGATGGCAGGTACAACGGTTAGCGGTATCGGTTCGAACGTCGATACTCAGGCGATTGTAAAGTCGTTGGTTGCGGCTGAAAAAGCGCCCAAGCAAACACAAATCAATAACCAATCACTGAAAGCAACCACCACGCTGTCGTCCATCGGTAAGGTTCAGTCGGCCTTGAGCAGTTTCCGCTCGGCCTTGGCGACGATGAACACCACCACCATTTTCGGCGGTTTGACCGCCACCTCGTCGGATGAGAAAACCGCCAAGGTGACCTTGAGCGGCAGTGCGTCCAACGGCAGCTTCGCGCTTAAAGTCGAGCAATTGGCTACCGCGTCGAAAATCTCCACCAAGGTTTTCGACAAGGGCGCCAGTTCAGTCGTCAATACAGGCTCCACGCCGAGCAATCTGATCATCAAGCAGGGCGATACCAAGTTTGATGTCAGCGTACCGGCCGGTGCGACCTTGCAGCAGGTTCGCGACTCGATCAACAGCCAGTACGGCGCCAAGGGCATCAGTGCCAACATCCTGACCGATGCCAATGGGTCGCGCATGGTCTTGACCACGACCACCATGGGCGAGGGCAGCGACCTCAGTCTGGAAGGTGACAGTGGCCTGGAAGACGCCTTTAAGGTGATCGATCCGCCACAAAACGCCCTGTACAGCATCGACGGCATCGACATGGTGTCCAAGACCAATAACATTGCCGACGCGATCAGTGGTGTCAGTCTTCAATTAATTGCGCCAACCGCCAGCGGCGCCGCTGCGACCACGGTGTCGGTGTCCACCAGCTCGACTCAGCTCAAGTCGGCGGTCAAAGGCTTTGTGGACACCTACAACGCCTTGCTCGCGGCCATCAACGCCGAGACCAAAGTCACCAAGAGCGAAGACGGCACGCAGACCGCGGGCGCGTTGACCGGGGATGCCACCATGCGCACCCTGACGTCTACCTTGCGCAATGAACTCAATGCCATGTCGGGTACCGGTGAATTGAAGTCGCTGGCGCAGTTTGGTGTGAGCACCAACCAGACCTCGGGTTTGCTGGAAATCAACGACAAGAAGTGGGATGCCGCGGTGGCCACCAATGCGTCGGATCTCAAAAGCATTTTCACCGGTGACAAAGGCTTGCTGATGCGCCTGCAAAACTCGACGGCCGACTATGCACGAAGCAATACCGGCATCCTCGCGGCGCGTTCCGCCAGTTTGACCACCAGCCTCAATGACCTGACCAAGCAGCAGACAGCGCTGGAAACACGCATGGACAGCCTGCAACTGTCGTTGATGGCTAAATACAACGCGATGGACACGCTGGTCGCTCAAATCACGGCATCGGCCACCAGCATGATGACCACGCTGAATTCGCTGAACAATCCTAAATCGACCTGATAAGCAGCGCTCAAGTTCTGTGTCGTCACGTCGACATACAACGCAGTGGCGTCTTTTCAGTCGTTTATTTCAAGCGCTTATTTTTCCAGCGGTCCCTGTTACGAGGTAGAAACATGAATCCCATGAGAGCCCTTCGCCAGTACCAGAAGGTCAATTCCCACGCTCAGATCTCCGAGGCCAGCCCGCATCGGCTGGTGCAAATGTTGATGCAGGGTGGGCTTGATCGCATGGCTCAGGCCAAAGGGGCAATGGAGCGCGGAGATATTGCGCAAAAAGGCGAATTGCTCGGCAAGGCCATCGACATCATTGTCGGGCTGCGTCAGGGGCTGGATGAGAAAAAGGCCGAAGACCCGGCTTCGATTCGTCAGTTGGATGACCTGTACGAATACATGGGCTCGCGCCTGCTTCAAGCCAACCTGAAAAACGATCCCGAAATCATCGACGAAGTCGCGCGTTTATTGATTACGGTTAAAAGTGGTTGGGATGAGATCGCGCCTGAGTAAATCCGTCTGAGTCGCCGAGGAGTGCGTTATGAGCCAATTGCAACGAATTCAAGAAACCCGTGATGCGCTGATCAATGCCCTGGCAGAACGTAATTGGGAAGCTATTGGCGAATTGGACCTGGCTTGCCGCCAGTCGGTCGAGAGCGTTCTGGATGAAGCGCCGGTGGACGAGGCTGTATTGCGCGAGAATCTGGAAGGGTTGTTGGTGGTGTATCGCATGTTGCTGGAGGCGGCGACGGGTGAGCGGCAACAGCTGGTGGATCAGATGTCCCAGATCAACCAAGCAAAAAATGCTTCAAAGGTTTACCATTTGTTCGGTTAAGGCATAAAAAATGTGTGGTTTATTGACGCAGTGCGCCATAAATTTGACTGTATGTGGGTTTATGACTTAACTAGTGCTGTATCCTGTTTCAGTCGTCCTAAGTATCCAACAGGGTAGGGCGGCTAAATAATGCCCTGCCATCCGGGTATTGAGCTGACTAGGGAAGTTGCTATTGCATGTGGCGTGAAACCAAAATTCTGCTGATCGATGACGATAGCGTTCGCCGCCGTGATTTGGCGGTGATTCTAAATTTTCTGGGTGAAGAAAATTTAGCCAGCACCAGCCACGCATGGGAACAAGATGTCAGTCTCCTGACCTCCAGTCGCGAGGTGCTGTGTGTGCTGGTAGGCGCTGTAAACATCGCAGGCGGCATTTCGAGCTTGCTTAGGACAGTGGCAGAGTGGGATGAGTTCCTTCCCGTTATGCTTTTAGGTGAAATTTCTTCGGCAGAGTTGCCTGAAGACCAACGTCGCCGTGTCTTGTCTAGCCTTGAAATGCCCCCCAGCTACAGCAAATTGCTTGATTCCCTGCACCGCGCTCAGGTCTATCGCGAGATGTACGACAAGGCTCGTGAGCGCGGCCGTCACCGTGAACCCAACCTGTTTCGCAGTCTGGTCGGTACCAGCCGCGCCATTCAGCACGTGCGTCAAATGATGCAGCAAGTGGCCGATACCGACGCCAGCGTATTGATCCTCGGCGAATCCGGCACCGGCAAGGAAGTGGTTGCGCGCAATCTGCATTACCACTCCAAGCGCCGCGACGCGCCGTTTGTGCCGGTCAACTGCGGGGCGATTCCTGCCGAGTTGCTCGAAAGCGAATTATTTGGTCATGAGAAGGGCGCTTTCACCGGCGCCATCACCAGCCGTGCCGGGCGTTTCGAGTTGGCCAACGGCGGCACGCTGTTTCTCGACGAAATCGGTGATATGCCACTGCCGATGCAGGTCAAGCTGCTGCGCGTCTTGCAGGAGCGCACCTTTGAGCGTGTGGGCAGCAACAAGACCCAGAGCGCCGATGTGCGCATTATTGCCGCCACGCACAAAAACCTCGAAACCATGATTGAAGTCGGCGCTTTCCGCGAAGACTTGTACTACCGCCTCAATGTTTTCCCGATCGAAATGGCGCCGTTGCGCGAGCGCGTCGAAGACATCCCGTTGTTGATGAACGAGTTGATTTCGCGCATGGAACACGAAAAGCGCGGTTCGATTCGCTTTAACTCTGTCTCGATCATGTCCTTATGCCGGCACGCCTGGCCGGGCAACGTGCGAGAGCTGGCCAACCTGGTCGAGCGCATGGCGATCATGCATCCGTATGGTGTGATTGGCGTGGCTGAGCTGCCGAAGAAATTCCGTTACGTGGACGACGATGACGAGCAGGCTCCAGACCCGATGTTCAGTGAAATGGAGGAGCGCGTGGCGATCAATAACAGCGTTCCCGATTTCAGTTCCTCCGCGATGCTGCCGCCAGAAGGGCTTGACCTCAAGGATTACCTGGGCGGGTTGGAGCAGGGGTTGATCCAGCAAGCGCTGGACGATGCCAATGGCATCGTCGCCCGGGCAGCCGAACGCCTGCGCATTCGACGTACCACCCTGGTCGAAAAAATGCGCAAATACGGCATGAGCCGTCGCGAAGGCGAAGAGCAGTTAGAAGACTGACCTTTCGCGTGTAAACCCTGGGCCGCCATGCGGCCCTTCGTGGTCTTCGGTAGCGGCTACACGTCTGCATCAGAGTTTCAGGCACGGGTATTGCTTTGCTGGGTGTAACGAACCGTTTTATGACGGTCAGCCAAGCGAGAATGCCTCATGCCCCATACCGCCCAACACGCCTCGGCCCCTGACCTCGCAGGGCAGGGCCTTGCGCTTGCGACCCAGCCAGCCCGTCGTGAAGGCCTGGAGCAAGCGTTCTCGCTGTTTAATAACATGTCGACTCAGTTGAGCGATTCCTACAGCCTGCTTGAAGCCCGGGTGACCGAGCTCAAGGGCGAACTGGCCATGGTCAGTGCCCAGCGCATGGCCGAGCTGGCGGAGAAGGAACGGCTGGCCAACCGGCTGCAAAACCTCCTTGATCTATTGCCGGGCGGGGTCATCGTTATTGATGATCGCGGTCATGTGCGCGAGGCCAATCCGGCCGCCATTGAACTGCTCGGTGAGCCGCTACAAGGCGAATTATGGCGACAGGTGATTACCCGCTGCTTTGCACCGCGTGAAGATGATGGTCACGAAGTGTCGCTCAAGGATGGCCGGCGTCTGTCCATTGCTACCCGTTCGCTGGATGCCGAGCCCGGGCAGTTGGTCTTGCTCAATGACCTGACACAAACCCGTCGCTTGCAGGATCAGCTCGCGCGCCATGAGCGCCTGTCGTCACTGGGTCGCATGATGGCTTCGTTGGCCCACCAGATTCGCACACCCTTGTCCGCAGCGTTGATCTACGCCAGTCATTTGACTGAACAGGAACTGCCGGTGCAGACCCAGCAGCGTTTTGCCGGGCGCCTCAAAGAGCGGCTGCATGAGCTGGAGCATCAGGTGCGTGACATGCTGGTGTTTGCCCGTGGTGAACTGCCATTGACGGACCGAGTATCGTCCGCTGCCTTGTTGCAATCGCTACAGTCAGCCGCGCAGGCCCATGTTCAGGGGGTGGCCATCCGTTGGCAGTGTGATGCTCATGAGGGGCAACTGCTGTGCAACCGAGACACGCTGGTTGGTGCCCTGTTAAACCTGATCGAAAACGCCCTGCAAGCCGGCACGCCTCAGGTGCGCCTTAAAGTGCACCTGTATGCACGCGGCACAGTGTTGCGCTTGTGCGTGAGTGACAGTGGCAGCGGCATTGCGCCCAACGTGCTTGAGCGATTGGGCGAGCCTTTTTTCACCACTAAAGCCACGGGTACCGGGTTGGGGTTGGCGGTGGTCAATGCGGTGGTGCGCGCGCATCACGGGCAATTGCACATGCGTTCGCGGCTGGGGCGCGGCACCTGTGTGTTGATCAGCTTGCCGTTGATCCACAGCGCGACGGAGCACAACTGATGGTCATGCGAATCAAAGTCCTCTTGGTCGAAGACGATCACGCCTTGCGCGAAGCCTTGGTGGACACGCTGATGCTGGCCGGTCATGGTTTTCATGCCGTGGCTTCGGCTGAAGAAGCGTTGCTGGCGGTTGCCGAGCAATCGTTCAGTCTGGTGATCAGCGACGTCAATATGCCCGGTATGGATGGTCATCAATTGCTCAGCCGTTTACGTGCGAGTCAGCCGCAGTTGCCGGTGCTGTTGATGACGGCCCACGGTGCCGTGGAGCGTGCCGTTGACGCGATGCGTCAAGGGGCGGCCGATTACCTGGTGAAGCCGTTTGAGCCCAAGGCCTTGCTTGAACTGGTGGCCCGCCATGCGCTGGGCAGTCTGGGGGTGGTCGACACGCTCGGGCCGGTGGCGGTTGAGCCGGCCAGTGTGCAGTTGCTGGAATTAGCGGCTCGGGTGGCGCGCAGTGATTCTACGGTATTGATTTCGGGCGAGTCGGGCACAGGTAAAGAGGTGCTGGCACGCTATATCCATCAGCATTCGAGCCGTGCTGAGCAGCCGTTTGTCGCGATCAATTGCGCAGCCATTCCCGACAACATGCTTGAAGCCACCTTGTTTGGTCATGAGAAGGGTTCCTTTACCGGCGCCATCGCGGCGCAGGCTGGCAAGTTCGAGCAGGCGGACGGCGGTACGTTGTTGCTCGACGAAATTTCCGAAATGCCCCTGAGTTTGCAGGCCAAGTTACTGCGGGTGTTGCAAGAGCGCGAAGTGGAGCGGGTAGGAGGGCGCAAGCCGATAGTGCTGGATATTCGGGTGGTCGCCACGACCAACCGGGATCTTGCCGCTGAAGTGGCGGCGGGGCGCTTTCGTGAAGATTTGTTTTACCGGCTTTCGGTGTTTCCGCTGGCCTGGCGTCCTTTACGCGAGCGCACGGCGGATATTCTGCCGTTGGCTGAGCGCATGCTGGCCAGGCACATCAGCAAAATGAAACACACGGCGGTACGGTTCTCGTCTGAGGCCAAAGCGACCCTGACGGGCTACCCGTGGCCTGGCAATGTGCGTGAACTGGACAATGCACTCCAGCGCGCGCTGATTTTGCAGCAGGGCGGTTTGATCGAGGCGGCCGATTTTTGCCTGGCCGGGCCGGTGGCCTGTGCGCCGTTGCCGGTGCTGGCCGTAACCTTGCCGGTGGAAGCGGGTGATTCGGCCGGGGCGTTGGGTGAAGACCTGCGCCGTCGTGAGTTCCAGATGATTATCGATACCCTGCGCAACGAGCGCGGGCGGCGCAAGGAAGCGGCTGAGCGGCTGGGAATCAGCCCGCGAACCTTGCGCTACAAACTGGCGCAAATGCGTGACGCCGGGATGGATGTAGAGGCGTATTTGTTTGCGTCGAGCTAGTTGCCCTCACCCTAACCCTCTCCCGGAGGGAGAGGGGACTGATTGGGGGATGTTCAAGCGATCATTCACCTTGAGCGCGACACTGAATCCGAATACGGCTCGGTAAAGCTCTCTCTCGGAAGAAGAGGGAGCTGATCATGCACGGGCGCTGAATCCGAATATCACTCTGTACAGCCCCCTCTCCTTTTGGGAGAGGGTTGGGGTGAGGGTTGATCTTGATTTTCAATCCGCAGACGCGACGTTTTGTTACGTTAATCACGCGACGTGACATAGAGCTGGCATCTTTGTTGCTTTAACCCAGTAAGCGTTGTCCCAGCGTCAAAAAAATGCGGGTTGTCGGAGGCAGTGGTCTATGAGCCAAGGTATTGAATTTAATCGATTGATGTTGGATATGCGGGCCATGCAAATGGACGCGATGGCGCAATCGAAATCGTCTGTGCAAGCCGCGCCTGAAGCGGGTGCCAGCAGCTTCTCCGACATGCTCGGTAACGCGATCAACAAGGTCAGCGATACTCAGCAGGCGTCGACTCAACTCTCTAACGCTTTTGAAATCGGCAAGAGTGGTGTCGATCTGACGGATGTGATGGTTGCTTCGCAAAAGGCCAGCGTTTCATTCCAGGCTTTGACCCAGGTACGTAATAAACTGGTTCAAGCGTACCAAGACATCATGCAGATGCCGGTTTAAGGGCGATATCAAGTCATGGCAGATGCACTCACGGATAACGTTCCGGCCAATACCGGCCCGGCGGGCGGCAAGCCTCCGCTGTTTGGCCTTTCCTTTCTGGACAACCTGGCCGAAATGACCATGTTGCGTCAGGTCGGCCTTATGGTCGGTCTGGCTGCCAGCGTGGCAATCGGCTTTGCCGTAGTCCTGTGGTCGCAACAACCCGATTACCGGCCGCTTTACGGCAGTCTGGCCGGGATGGACGCCAAGCAGGTCACCGAAACTCTGGCCGCCGCCGACATTGCCTACACCGTTGAGCCGAACTCGGGCGCCTTGCTGGTCAAGGCCGACGACGTTGCCCGTGCGCGCCTCAAACTCGCCGCCGCCGGGGTCACGCCGACCGACAGCAATATCGGCTTTGAAATCCTCGACAAGGATCAAGGTCTGGGCACCAGCCAGTTCATGGAAGCCACGCGCTACCGCCGCGGTCTCGAAGGCGAACTGGCCCGCACCATTTCCAGCCTGAACAACGTCAAGGCTGCCCGCGTGCACCTGGCCATCCCCAAAAGCTCGGTCTTTGTCCGTGACGAACGCAAGCCGAGTGCGTCAGTGCTGGTCGAGTTGTACGCCGGGCGCTCGCTTGAGCCGGGGCAGGTATTGGCCATTATCAACCTGGTGGCCACCAGTGTTCCTGAGCTGAGCAAGTCGCAGATCACGGTCGTCGACCAAAAAGGCAATCTGCTGTCTGATCAAGCGGAAAACTCCGAATTGACCATGGCAGGCAAGCAGTTCGATTACAGCCGCCGCATGGAAGGCCTGCTCACCCAGCGCGTGCACAACATCCTGCAACCGGTGCTGGGCAATGACCGCTACAAGGCTGAAGTGTCCGCCGATGTCGATTTCAGTGCGGTCGAGTCCACCTCCGAACAGTTCAACCCGGATCAACCGGCGCTGCGCAGCGAGCAATCGACCAACGAGCAACGCACCGCCAGCAATGGCCCGCAAGGCGTTCCGGGGGCGCTGAGCAATCAGCCTCCGGGCCCGGCCACGGCACCGCAACAAACAGGCCAAGCCGCGGGTGCTGGCGCTGGCATGGTTCAGCCCGGCCAACCTTTGCTTGATGCCAACGGTCAGCAGATCATGGACCCGGCCACCGGCCAGCCCATGCTCGCACCTTATCCGGCAGACAAACGCACGCAATCGACGCGCAATTTCGAACTCGACCGCTCTATCAGTCACACCAAGCAGCAGCAGGGTAAGGTCAATCGGTTGTCGGTGGCCGTGGTGATCGACGACAAGGTCAACGTCAACCCGGCTAATGGGGAAATTACCCAAGTGCCGTGGACCAGCGACCAACTGGCGCGCTTTACACGGCTGGTGCAGGACGCCGTGGGTTTCGATGCCAGCCGGGGAGACAGCGTCAGTGTGATCAACGTGCCGTTCTCTACCGAGCGCGCAGAAGTCATCGCCGATATTCCGTTTTATTCGCAGCCCTGGTTCTGGGATGTGCTCAAACAGGCGCTAGGTGTTCTATTTATTCTGGTGCTGGTGTTTGGCGTGTTGCGCCCGGTGCTCAATAACCTCACCGGCAACGGTCGCAACAAGCCAGTGGCGGGTATTGGCAGCGACGCCGAGCTGGCCGGTATGGGCGGGCTGGACGGCGAACTGGCCAACGACCGGGTCAGCCTGGGCGGGCCGAAAAGCATCCTGTTGCCCAGTCCGAGCGAAGGCTATGACGCGCAGTTGAATGCCATCAAGAGTCTGGTAGCAGAAGACCCGGGCCGTGTGGCTCAGGTCGTTAAAGAGTGGATCAATGCCGATGAGTGATAACCGCGCCGCCGCGAACGCCAAGCTGAGCCGCGTCGACAAGGCCGCGATCCTGTTGCTGTCGCTCGGTGAAGCCGATGCGGCCCAGGTGCTGCGACATATGGGCCCCAAAGAGGTCCAGCGGGTGGGTGTGGCGATGGCGCAAATGCGCAACGTCCACCGTGAGCAGGTCGAGCAGGTGATGAGCGAGTTCGTCGAGATTGTCGGCGATCAAACCAGCCTAGGCGTTGGCTCCGACAGCTACATCCGCAAAATGTTGACCTCGGCGCTGGGCGAAGACAAGGCCAACGGCCTGATCGACCGGATTCTGCTGGGTGGCAACACCAGCGGCCTGGACAGTCTGAAATGGATGGAGCCGCGTGCGGTGGCGGATGTCATTCGTTACGAGCACCCGCAAATTCAAGCCATCGTGGTGGCCTACCTCGACCCGGATCAAGCGGGCGAAGTGCTCGGTCACTTTGATCAAAAGGCGCGTCTGGACATCATCCTGCGCGTTTCATCGCTCAATACCGTGCAGCCGGCAGCGCTCAAGGAGCTGAACCAGATCCTCGAAAAACAGTTCTCCGGCAATTCCAATTCGGCCCGTACGTCTTTAGGTGGCATCAAGCGTGCGGCCGACATCATGAACTTCCTCGACAGTTCGATCGAAGCACAGTTGATGGATTCGATTCGCGATATCGACGAGACCCTGTCCGGTCAGATCGAAGACCTCATGTTTGTCTTCAACAACCTGGCCGATGTCGACGACCGCGGTATCCAGGCGCTGCTGCGCGAAGTGTCCTCCGATGTGCTGGTGCTGGCGCTCAAAGGGTCTGACGACAACGTGCAGGAGAAAATCTTCAAAAACATGTCCAAGCGTGCAGCCGAACTGTTGCGCGACGATCTTGAAGCCAAGGGCCCTGTTCGCGTCAGTGATGTCGAGACGGCGCAAAAGGAAATCCTCACCATCGCCCGCCGTATGGCCGAAGCCGGAGATATTGTTCTCGGCGGGAAGGGCGGCGAAGAGATGATCTAAGTGAGCAACGGTGACTCTCCGGGAGATGTGATTCGCGCCAAGGATGTGGGCGCTTTTGATCTGTGGGGCCTGCCCAGTTTCGACCCTTGGCGCGATCCGGTTGAACCGCAACCGGAGATCGTCGAAGAAGTGCCCGAGGAAGTCGAAGAAGTGCCGCTGGATGAAGTCCAGCCACTGACCCTCGAAGCGCTCGAAAGCATTCGTCAGGAGGCTTATAACGAAGGCTTTGCGACTGGCGAAAAAGAAGGCTTTCACAGCACCCAGCTCAAGGTGCGTCAGGAAGCCGAGGCTGCACTGACGGCCAAGGTCGCCAGTCTCGAGCGTTTGATGAACAACTTAATGGCGCCGCTGGCCGAGCAGGACATGCAGCTTGAAAAAGCCATGGTCGGACTGGTCGAACACATGACGCGCCAGGTCATCCAGCGCGAAATGAAAACCGATTCACGCCAGATTGAGCAGGTGCTGCGCGAGGGCCTGAAACTGTTGCCGATGGGGGCTGACAATATCCGCCTGTTCATCAATCCTCAGGATTTTGAGCAGATTAAAGCCCTGCGCGAGCGCCATGAAGAGCGCTGGCGAATTGTCGAAGACGACACGCTGCAACCCGGTGGTTGCCGTATTGAAACCGAACACAGTCGTATCGACGCCAGTATTGAGACGCGCATCAAGCTGGCGATGAGCCAACTCTTCGATCAGCTTCACGAGCAAGCGCTGCATCCCGCTGCGGCCGATATCGCCGTCGACCTGGACACCCCCGATGCGCCTTGAGCGAACCAGTTTTGCCAAACGCATGAGCACCTATGCGTCGGCCGTATCGTTGCCTGCCCAGCCAGTGGTCGAAGGTCGCCTGCTGCGCATGGTCGGTCTCACCCTGGAGGCAGAAGGCCTGCGCGCGGCGATGGGCAGCCGTTGTCTGGTGATCAACGACGACAGCTTTCATCCGGTCGAAGTCGAAGCCGAAGTCATGGGTTTTTCCGGCAGCAAGATTTTCCTGATGCCGGTGGGCAGTGTCGCCGGGATCGCGCCGGGCGCCCGCGTGGTGCCGTTAGCCGACACCGGGCGCTTGCCGATGGGCATGAGTATGCTCGGGCGTGTGCTGGACGGGGCGGGCAGGGCGCTGGACGGCAAAGGCGGGATGAAAGCCGAAGATTGGGTGCCAATGGACGGTCCGACCATAAACCCGCTTAACCGCGATCCCATCAGCGTACCGCTGGATGTGGGCATTCGCAGCATCAACGGGTTATTGACGGTGGGGCGCGGTCAGCGGCTTGGCTTGTTTGCCGGTACGGGTGTGGGCAAGAGTGTGTTGCTGGGGATGATGACGCGCTTCACCGAGGCCGACATTATCGTGGTGGGCCTGATCGGTGAGCGGGGCCGTGAGGTGAAGGAGTTCATCGAGCACAGTCTCGGTGAAGAAGGCCTCAAGCGTTCAGTGGTGGTCGCCTCGCCTGCCGATGATGCGCCGTTGATGCGCTTGCGTGCAGCGATGTACTGCACGCGGATTGCTGAATACTTTCGCGACAAGGGCAAGAATGTCTTGTTGCTGATGGACTCGCTCACCCGATTCGCCCAGGCGCAGCGAGAAATCGCGCTGGCCATTGGCGAGCCGCCCGCCACCAAGGGCTACCCGCCCTCTGTATTTGCCAAATTGCCCAAGCTGGTCGAACGCGCCGGTAATGCCGAGGCCGGGGGCGGCTCCATTACCGCGTTTTACACGGTGCTGTCCGAAGGTGATGACCAGCAAGACCCGATTGCAGACTCGGCGCGGGGCGTGCTCGACGGTCATATCGTTTTATCCCGTCGCCTGGCCGAAGAAGGCCATTACCCGGCGATTGATATTGAAGCCTCTATCAGCCGGGTTATGCCTTCAGTGGTCACGCAAGAGCACATGCGTCGCGCGCAGCAGTTCAAGCAACTGTGGTCGCGTTTCCAACAAGCGCGAGACTTGATCAGTGTCGGTGCCTACGTGCCGGGCGGTGATCGTGAAACCGATACGGCCATCACCTTGCAGCCCGCGATGGTGGGCTATTTGCGTCAAGGCCTTAACGACAAGATCAGCATGGCTGAAAGCGAAGGCCATTTGGCCAGCCTTTTTGCTCCTGCAGCTGGCGGGTAACCGTTCGTGGCCAAAGATGGAAGGGCAGCGCGTCTTGCGCCTGTGGTCGACATGGCCGAGAAAACCGAAAAGGCTGCGGCCATGCGCCTTGGGCACTTTCAGGGGCAGGTCAATCTGGCCAACAGCAAACTCGGCGATCTCGAAAACTTCCGTGGCGACTACCAGGCGCAATGGGTCGAACGTGGCAGTCAAGGTGTGAGCGGGCAATGGATGCGCAACTACCAGTACTTTCTTAATCAGCTGGAAACCGCGGTCTCTCAGCAACGGCAAAGTCTGGTGTGGCATGAAAACAACCTCAACAAGGCCCGCGAAACCTGGCAACAGGCCTACGCCCGGGTCGAAGGGTTGCGCAAGCTGGTGCAGCGCTACGCCGATGAAGCCCGCCAGTTGGAAGACAAGCGCGAACAAAAGCTGATGGACGAATTGTCTCAGCGTCTGGTGCGGATAGCGCCAATCGAGTAGTCACTGACCAGAAGCCAAGGCTGCAAGTGCTCCGTTATCTGACCGTCTATAGTCTCTCTGTCAAACCGACACCTGACACGGGAGCACGCTTATGGCAGTTACGTCCGTAATTTCGGAAGACGGCAGCAAACTGACAATCGCGATCAAAGGCCGGTTCGATTTTGCCAAGCATCAAGAATTTCGTGACGCTTACGAAAAACTTCAGCCCAAGCCGCAATCGATCGTGGTGGATTTGAAGGACACCACCTACCTCGACAGTTCGGCGCTGGGGATGTTGTTGATGTTGCGCGATTATGCAGGCGCAGATGAGTCGGATATCCGGATCATCAACAGTAGCCTGGATGTCAGCAAAACCCTGGACATTTCTAACTTCAACCAACTGTTCGATATCACGTGAACAGCCCGCTGACGATACTGATTGCTGAAGACAGCGCGGTTGACCGTATGCTGCTTTCAAAGATCGTGCAAAAGCAGGGGCACCATGTGCTGTTGGCGTTCAATGGTGCTGAGGCCGTCGAACTGTTTATCCGCGAGCGTCCACATCTGGTGTTGATGGACGCCTTGATGCCGGTGATGGACGGGTTTGAGGCCACTCGCCAGATCAAGGCGCTGGCCGGTGATGCACTGGTGCCGGTGATTTTCCTCACCTCGCTTGATCACGCGCACGCGTTGGCGCGTACGCTTGAAGCGGGCGGCGACGATGTGCTGATCAAACCCTACAACCCATTGGTGCTGGCGGCGAAAATCACCGTGATGGATCGCTTGCGGCGCTTGCAAGACACGGTGTTGCAACAGCGCGATCAAATCGTGCGGCACAACCTCTATCTGCTCAATGAACAGCGTGTGGCCAAAGCGGTGTTTGATCGGGTGGCGCACTCAGGGTGTTTGAGTGCGCCCAATATTCGTTATTTGCAGTCACCGTATGCGCTGTTCAATGGCGATTTATTGCTGGCCGCCTACACCCCGACCGGCGATACACACCTGTTGCTTGCCGACTTCACCGGCCACGGATTGCCGGCTGCGATTGGCGCGATGCCGCTGGCTGAGGTGTTCTACAGCATGACGGCCAAGGGCTACAGGTTGGGCGAGATACTTCGAGAAATGAACGCCAAGCTCAAGCGCATATTGCCCACTGACATGTTTTGCTGCGCCACATTGGCCTGTGTGAGCGCGCTGCGGCGCAGTGTAGAAGTCTGGAATGGCGGTATGCCCGATGGCTATCTACTGAGTTTGACGGGTCATGACACGATCCTGACTTCGCAGCATTTGCCTTTGGGTGTGTTGCCCGCGCAGCGCTTCGACCATGGCACGCAGGTGTGGCCGATGTTGCCCGGTGATCAACTGTTTTTATTGACGGATGGGGTGATCGAGACCAGTGGTCCCGATGATCAGCTGTTTGGGGTCGAGCGCTTGCAGCGGGTGATTGCACACAACCGCGATCCGCAACAGTTGATTACCGAGGTTGAACAGGCGCTGCGCGATTTTCAAGGGAGCAGCCGTGATGACATCAGCATGGTGCATATCACCTCACAGTTGCCGCAGAAGTTGGGCGCGCCGGCCATGCTCTATTCCGACAGTGGCCAGTGCAGTCCGCTTGACTGGTCGGCCAGCTTTGAGTTTCGCGCCGTTTCGCTGCAACAGTTCAACCCGCTGCCGTATCTGTTGCATTTGCTGATGGAGGTTCATGGGTTGCGGCCCCAAGGGGCGGTTATCCATGCAGTACTGTCCGAGCTTTACAGCAATGCGCTGGAACATGGCGTGCTGGGCCTGGACTCAAGCCTCAAACGCGACCCTCAAGGGTTTACAAAATATTACGAGCTGCGCAAAGAGCGTCTGGCCACCTTGAAGGACGGTTATGTGCGTGTGAAATTACACGTAATACCCCTGCGCGAAGGCGGTAGGGCGGTGCTCTGCGTGGAAGACAGCGGTGCAGGCTTTAACGTCGCCAGCATCCTGGCCAGGCCCTTGGACAGAGACCGTTTATCGGGTCGGGGGGTCAGTTTGATCCGGCATATGTGCCCGCAGGTACGTTGGTCCGACGATGGTCGAAGCGCGACCGTAGAGTTTTCGTGGGAGGCTGAGGCATAATCTGTGCATTCTTGATCAAGGAGTGAGCAAGTGTCTGACATTCATATGGACCCCAACGTAGTCAATGCCTTACGCGACATGATGGAGGGCGGGTTTGCAGACCTGCTCGATACCTTTCTTTCGGACTCGCAAGAACGCCTCGACCAGCTTAAATCTGCCCATCTCGCCAGCGACCTGACATCGGTTGCTCACAGCTTCAAGGGCAGTAGCAGCAACATGGGTGCCATTCGTTTGGCGCACCTGTGCGGTCAGCTTGAAGAGCGTGCACACAAAAAGCAGTTGGCGGGTGTCGAGGCACTCGTTATCGAAATCAGTGATGAGTACCAAATGGTCCGTCGACTTTATGTCGCCGAGCGACAGCGTTACGCCGCGTCCGAGTCCGCCTCGAACTGAATGGGCCAAATTGGCCCGAACCTTGCTCTGAATCTCTGACCTGCACCTACGCCTGCCGTGCAGCGGAGACTCATCAATGCCATTTGCTGCCAACCCGCTTCTATCATCACCTGCCGCCGCAGCGTCCAAGGCCGCTGCCAGCAAGGCTGCACAGCCTGCTGAAGCCGGCCGGCAAACATTTTCCAGGGTGTATGCCAAGGCGTCCGATCCAGTGTTTAACAAAGCGCCGGAACCGGTTGCCAAGCAGATGGCAGGCGCCAAGACATCATCGACGGTTGCCGAAAGCGGCAAATCCTTGCCTGCTGGCAAGGCCAAGGACACTGCGGACACTGACCGGAGCGTTGCCCCCCTGGGCGACACGGCTCCCGCGCCGGACCCGCTTGCCACGGCGCCGGTGGTCGAATCAACCGAGCCTCAAGCCAGTGTCGAGCCGAATCAGGGCGATGTTCAGCCGCCGCCCACGCTGGCGTTGATCGCCGCCACCCAGGTTCAGCCTGAACCAGTGGCGGACGACACCGCTGAACCGCCCGCCGACCCGTTGGATGATTTGCCTGCATTACGGCTGGCAATGGAACAGGGCGGTCATATTTCTGCCGGTAGCAAGGCGCCAGCCAAATCTGGCAGCGCAGACAACAATGCAGCGAACACTCAAGGACCTGTCACTTCTGTAGCCCTGTTGATTGACGCGCAAGCCGATGCAGCAGAGCAGGGTGAAGGGGGCGATAAAGCGTTTAAAGGGCTGATCGATGAGGGCCTAAAAGACCTTAAAAGCGCGTCCAGCGACACGCGGGTCGATGACTTTTCCAACCGTCTGGCTGCATTGACTCAGGCAGCGGTGCCCAAAACAGCCAACGCGCTGCCGATCAACCAGCCTTTAGCCATGCACCAGAGCGGCTGGTCTGAAGAAGTCGTCAACCGGGTGATGTACCTGTCCAGTGCCAACCTCAAATCGGCCGATATTCAATTGGAGCCTGCGGAACTGGGGCGTCTGGACATTCGCGTCAACATCAGCGCCGATCAGGCGGCTCAGGTTAACTTCGTCAGCGGCCATGCGGGTGTGCGTGAGGCGCTGGACAGCCAGATGCACCGCCTGCGGGAGATGTTTGCCCAGCAAGGCATGGGGCAGGTTGACGTGAATGTCTCTGATCAATCGCGTCAATGGCAAGGTCAGGGTCAGGAGCATCAGGCACAGAGTAGCTCTGGGGGCCAAAGGCTTGAGAGCACTAGTGCTGAGGATCCTGCGGGGGCTGTAGCAGAGCCTTTAGCGCCGCGTGTCGTACTGGGTAGCAGTGCGGTGGATTATTACGCGTAAGCCCAACTCTGTAGTTGCAACGTTCGTCCCCAGTCAGCGCCAAAGCTCGTAAGTAGCTTGTGATCTGGCGTGTGATCTGGCGTGTGATCTGGCTTTTGATTTGGCTTTTGATCTTGATCTGCCGCCCCTTCGGGAGGCCGAATGGAGGTTCTGCGCAGTGGGTCGACCGGCATGGATGCCGGGAGAGCCGTGTTGGGCCAAGGATGGCCCGTCACGGCGTGCCCACGGAGCGGGACCGGAGTGAGGGACACCTGAGCGAAGCGAGGGCCGTACGCGGGGGCAAGGACTTTTTGCTTACTTTTGTGGTGGTCCGACACTCGGCTGTTTGACAAAAGTGAGCCGCCGTAAGGGCGGAACCCGTAGAAAGATTTAACGTATTACATGGATATGTACACGGGCCTATTAAAAGCTTCGAGTACATATCCATTACTAGCGTCTAGTTGAAGTTATGGTTACGCCCTTACGGCGTGTCACTTTGCAAAAGCGGCAAAGTAACCAAAGCGCTTCCGCCCCCGCGTACGGCCCTCGCTTCGCTCAGGTGCCCCTCACTCCGGTTCCGCTCCGTGGGCACGCTGCGACGGGCCATCCATGGCCCGATCGCAGCTCTCCCGGCATCCATGCCGGTCGACCCACTCCGCGAAACCTCCACTCGGCCTCCCGAAGGGGCGGCAGATCAAAAGCCAAGTCAAAAGCCAGATCACAAGCAGATCACAAGCCAATAACAAGCCAATAACAAGCTCGCTCATCAGAGCAGTTTTGTTCAATACATGGCCCGCTCAAGATGATTCCCTTAGCGCTCAGTCATAGAGCGGAGAGCACGGACCATGAGTGTATTTTTATCAATGGCAGCGTTTGCATTAGCCGCGTCCATTTCCCCCGGGCCGGTCAATGTCGTGGCCCTGAGCTGCGGGATGCAATACGGCCTGGGCGCCAGTTTGCGCCATGTGCTGGGCGCCACGGTAGGCTTCGTCGTGCTGCTGTTGTTTACCGGTTTTGGCCTGCACGAAGTGCTGGAGCGGTGGCCGGTGCTGACCGAGCTGATTCGCTGGGCTGGCATGGCTTTTTTGCTGTACCTGGCCTGGAAACTGGCCGTCAGTGACGGGCGTCTCGATGTTAAAAGCGCCATCCCGCCGCCGTCCTTTATGCAAGGCGCTGCCATGCAATGGCTGAACCCTAAAGCCTGGCTGGCAGCGGTAGCAGGCATGGGGGCGTTTGTCGCCAGTGGCGAGGCCACGTTGATTGGCTGGTTTGCCTTGATCTATTTTGGGGTCTGCTACCTGTCCGTCGGCTGTTGGGCCTACGCCGGTGCGTTTCTGGCTCGATTTTTACGCAGTGCGCCGCGCATTCGTCTGCTCAATCGCAGCATGGCAGTCATGCTGGCCGGGTGTGCCGCGTCGCTGCTGATGATTTAAGCCTTGTATTGGCCGGGTGTGGCGGCGATGTGTTTTTTGAACACACGCTGGAAATGCGCCTGGTCAGAGAAGCCCGCTTGCTGAGCGATGTCGGCGATGGAGGCCCCGTTGCGCAGTTGCCTTTGTGCGTGTTGTATCCGCCGATTGAGCAAGTAGGCGTGGGGTGTCATGTGATAGCGCAATTCAAAGGCGCGTATCAGGTAGGCCTCCGACAAATTCGCCGCGTCGCACATGTCCTGCAAGCGGATGTTGCTCAGGTAATGCGCATCGATAAATTGCGCAACCCGTTCGACTTTGGGGCTGGTCATTTTCATAGGCGCAGTCGAGCGCGCTAGTGTCTGCTGCATCAGCGTGAAAAAACCAATGGCGGCTTCATGTTTGGCCATTACAGCGACGCTGGGGTCGACCAGTGTTGTGTAGAAGTCGACAAGCGCTTTAAACACCTCGGCGGACTGTGTGTGAGTGGCTGCGACCGGTTCAAAAAACGGGCTATCAATCGACTCTGACGCGTGCTGAATACCCGCCAGCCATTGAGGGTCTACATACAGCATCACGTAAGACCAGGGCTGATCGTCGACCGGATTACAGGCGTGTACGTTGCCCGGATTCATCAATACGACCGTTTCGGCGCCGATTTCAAGGCGGGTCTTTTCGTGCAAGTACTCACAGCGGCCCGAAGTGATCGCGCCAATGGAAAAAATCGTGTGGGAGTGCCGGGCGTAGCTGACCTTGCGACCGTCCGCAATCGAGCGTGCCTCGATGAACGGCAAGTCAGCGTCGCGCCAGAACAGCGGTGTTGCACTGGGCACATCAAGCAGCATGGTATTTACCTGATCATGAGCCTTCATGAAAGCGATCCGACTCTACGATGAACCTGCCCCTCACGACAACGCAGCACCCTGTGGTTTGTCTGAAACACGCCTCAGTCTAGCTTCTGGCATAACACTTGCTCTGCCTTTGCGTGCACCTGTGAAACCCTAAAAGTGACGGATTATTGGCATGGCGACGAGCGACGCAGTAAAGGACCCCGCCGATAAAGGCAAACTCAAGCTGATTATCCTGATCGCAGTGGCCGTGCTGCTGGCGATGGGCGTGTCAGTGGGCGCGACCTGGTATTTCATGAAGTCTGCCAGCGAGGATTCCACGCCAGCGGCCGAGGCTTCCAGCGCTAAGCTGCCGGCCATTTACGAAGCTATGTCGCCGGCGTTCGTGGTGAATTTCAATACCAATGGTCGCCAGCGCTACATGCAAGTGAGCATGAGCCTGCAGGCCCGCGATCAGAACGACCTCAATGCGCTCAAGGTGCATATGCCGGTCATTCGCAATAATTTGGTGATGCTTTTTTCCGGGCAATCGTTCGATAACCTGGCCACCCCGGTCGGCCAGGAAATGCTGCGTCAGAAGGCGACTGCCAGCGTGCAGGAAGTCGCGCAGAAAGAACTCGGAAAAGTAGTGATCGATCAGGTGCTCTTTACTAACTTTGTATTGCAGTAGGACCACGACATGGCCGTGCAAGACCTGCTGTCCCAGGATGAAATTGACGCGCTGTTACATGGCGTCGACGACGGTCTGGTACAGGCCGAAGTAGCTGCCGAGCCCGGCAGTGTCAAAAGTTACGACCTGACCAGTCAGGACCGGATTGTCCGGGGCCGCATGCCGACCCTGGAAATGATCAATGAGCGTTTCGCCCGTTACACCCGCATCAGCATGTTCAACATGCTGCGTCGTTCGGCGGACGTGGCGGTGGGCGGGGTGCAGGTGATGAAGTTCGGCGAGTATGTGCATTCGCTGTACGTGCCCACCAGCCTCAATCTGGTCAAGATCAAACCGTTGCGCGGCACGGCGCTGTTCATCCTCGACGCCAAGCTGGTGTTCAAGCTGGTGGACAACTTTTTTGGCGGTGACGGTCGTCATGCCAAGATCGAAGGCCGTGAGTTCACGCCTACCGAGTTGCGCGTGGTGCGCATGGTGCTGGAGCAGGCCTTCGTTGATTTGAAGGAGGCCTGGCAAGCGATCATGGAAGTCAATTTCGAGTACATCAACTCGGAAGTGAACCCTGCGATGGCCAATATTGTCGGCCCCAGCGAAGCCGTTGTGGTCTCGACCTTTCATATCGAACTCGACGGTGGGGGTGGCGATCTTCACGTCACCATGCCGTACTCGATGATCGAGCCGGTGCGCGAAATGCTCGATGCCGGATTCCAGTCTGACCTGGACGATCAGGACGAGCGCTGGAGCAAGGCCCTGCGTGAAGACGTGCTGGACGTCAACGTGCCCTTGAGCGCCACCGTGGCCCGCCGTCAGTTGCGTCTGCGCGACATTTTGCATATGCAGCCGGGGGATGTGATCCCGATTGAGCTGAATGACGAACTGGTGATGCGCGCCAATGGCGTGCCTTCGTTCAAGGTCAAACTGGGTTCGCACAAAGGCAATCTTGCCTTGCAAGTGGTTGAGCCTATCGGTCGGCGCTAGGCGCCGGCTCTTTTAAAAAAATGCTGTGTTAACGATTGACTGCTCGCCGAGGACACCCATGGCTAACGAACACGATACAACTGCTGCAGATCAGGCTCTGGCTGATGAATGGGCGGCAGCGCTGGAGGAAACCGGCGATGTCGGTCAGGCGGACATTGATGCGCTGCTGGCGGCTGATGCGGCCAGCAAACCGGTCTCTAATCGCCTGGCGATGGAAGAGTTCGGCAGCGTGCCGCGCAACAACGAGCCGGTGACGCTGGACGGTCCCAATCTGGATGTGATTCTGGATATTCCGGTGTCCATTTCCATGGAAGTGGGCAGCACCGAAATCAATATCCGCAACTTGCTGCAACTCAATCAGGGCTCGGTCATCGAACTGGATCGTCTGGCCGGCGAACCGCTGGATGTCCTGGTGAATGGCACCCTGATCGCTCATGGCGAAGTGGTGGTGGTCAACGAAAAGTTTGGTATCCGTCTGACCGACGTGATCAGTCCAAGCGAACGCATCAAGAAGCTGCGCTAAGTGAAGCGGTTTCTCGGCGGTTTATTGGCGTTGCCCCTTAGCGCGCTGGCAGCGGAGCCGGTGGTCAGCGCGGCGGCCACGGCTGCGCCTGTGGTGAGTGCAGGCGTGGGTGGTCAACTGATGCAGTTGGTCATGGGCTTGTTGCTGGTGCTGGGGCTGATTTTTGCTTTGGCCTGGCTGTTGCGGCGAGTGCAGAGCACCGGTACACGGCAGGGGCAGGTCATCGAGTTGATCAGTTCGCGGGCACTGGGGGCGCGTGACCGTCTGGTGCTGGTGCAGGTGGGCAACGAACAAATCCTGTTGGGGCTGACGCCGGGGCGCATTACGCCCTTGCATGTGCTTAAAGAGCTTGTGCAGGTGCCGGACACGGCGCAAAAGGCAACGCCCGAATTTGCCAAGCGATTGATGGAAGTACTGGGTCAGCAAAAGGACAAGCCGTAATGCGTTTAGTTGTCGCGCTGTTTTTAGCGTTGCTTGCCCCGCTGGCGTGGGGTGCTGATCCGCTGTCCATCCCGGCCATCACGCTGGGCACCGGCGCCAATGGTCAGCAGGAATATTCGGTCAGCCTGCAAATTCTGTTGATCATGACCGCGCTGAGTTTTATTCCGGCGTTCGTCATGTTGATGACCAGTTTTACCCGGATCATCATCGTGTTCTCGATCCTGCGTCAGGCACTGGGTTTGCAACAAACGCCCTCGAACCAGATCCTCACTGGCATGGCACTGTTTCTGACGATGTTTATCATGGCGCCCGTGTTCGACAAGGTGAATAACGACGCCTTGCAGCCTTACCTCGCCGAAAAAATGTCCGCGCAGGACGCCATTCTCAAGGCCGAAGGTCCGATCAAGGACTTTATGCTGGCGCAAACCCGTACCAGCGATCTCGACTTGTTTATGCGCCTGTCCAAGCGCACCGACATTGCCACACCCGACGCCGCGCCCTTGACCATTTTGGTACCGGCCTTTGTCACGTCTGAGCTGAAGACCGCGTTCCAGATCGGCTTTATGATTTTCATCCCGTTCCTGATCATCGATCTGGTGGTGGCCAGTGTGTTGATGGCCATGGGCATGATGATGCTCTCGCCGTTAATCATCTCGCTGCCGTTCAAAATCATGCTGTTTGTACTGGTCGATGGCTGGGCGCTGATTATTGGCACCCTGGCCAGTAGTTTTGGCGGGGTGTAGCGCATGACGCCGGAAGTTGCGGTTGATCTGTTTCGCAGCGCGCTGTGGCTGACCACGATAATGGTCGCGGTGCTGGTTATCCCCAGTTTGCTGGTGGGCCTGCTGGTGGCGATGTTTCAGGCGGCCACTCAAATCAACGAGCAAACTTTGAGCTTTCTTCCGCGCCTGTTGGTCATGCTGGTGACCTTGATCGTGGCCGGGCCATGGCTGGTGCAAACCTTTATGGAATACATCCTGCAGTTGTACGGCAGCATTCCGCAGTTGATCGGCTAAATGTCACTGCTCGCCCTGACAGACGCGCAGATCAGTACTTGGGTCGCCAGCTTTATGCTGCCGCTGTTCCGGGTGGGTGCTCTGCTGACGACGATGCCGATCATTGGCACGACCCTGGTGCCCAAGCGCATCAAGCTGTTTCTGTCGCTGGCCATCACCCTGGCGATCATGCCCAGCTTGCCGCCGCTGCCCACCGTCAATCCGCTGGACCTGAGCGGCTTGATGCTGATCGCCGAACAAATCGTGATTGGTGCTTTGTTGGGGTTCTCGCTGCAACTGTTCTTTCAGGCGTTTGTGGTGGCCGGGCAGATTGTCGCGATTCAGATGGGCATGGGCTTTGCCTCGATGGTCGACCCGGCCAACGGTGTCAACGTGGCAGTCATCGGGCAGTTTTTCACCATGCTGGTGACGTTATTGTTTCTATCCATGAACGGACATTTAGTGGTGTTTGAGGTGCTCACCGAAAGCTTCACGACCTTGCCGGTGGGCGGTGGCTTGCTGACCAACCACTATTGGGAAATCGCCAACAAGCTCGGCTGGGTGCTAGGCGCTGCCTTGTTGCTGGTATTGCCGGCGATCACCGCCTTGCTGGTGGTCAATATTGCCTTTGGTGTGATGACCCGTGCTGCGCCACAACTTAACATCTTCGCCATCGGCTTTCCGCTGACGTTGGTGTTGGGCATGGTGATTCTGTGGATCAGCATGGCCGACATCCTCAACCAGTATCAGCCGCTGGCCACCGAGGCGTTGCAGTTTCTTCGCGAACTGGCGAGGGCCAAATAGTGGCAGAAAGCGAAAGTGGTGCCGATAAAACAGAAGACCCCACGGAGAAGCGAAAAAAAGACTCCAGGGAAAAGGGTGAAATCGCGCGCTCCAAAGAGCTCAACACCTTGGCCATCATGCTGGCCGGCTCTATAGGCTTGCTGATTTTTGGCGGTGCGCTGGCCCAGGACATGATGGAGTTGATGCGTTACAACTTCAGCATCAGCCGCGAGACCCTGCTGAACACCGACTCGATGGGCGCGTTTTTACTGCACTCCGGCAAAGTCGCCTTGCTCGCCGTACAGCCGGTATTGATTACCTTGTTGATTGCCGCGCTGGTGGGGCCTATCGCGCTGGGCGGTTGGTTGTTTGCCGCAGGCAGCATGGCGCCAAAATTCAGCCGCATGAACCCTGCCGCCGGGCTCAAGCGCATGTTCTCGGCCAAAGCGCTGGTCGAGTTGCTCAAAGCCTTGGCCAAGTTTTTTATCGTCCTGATTGTCGCGTTGCTGGTTTTGCAGTCCGATATTGACGACTTGTTGCGCATTGCTCAGGAACCCCTTGAACAGGCGGTGATTCACAGTCTGCAAGTGGTGGCCTGGAGCGCTTTGTGGATGGCTTGCGGGTTGATCCTGATCGCTGCGGTGGACGTGCCGGTGCAGTTGTGGGAAAGCCACAAGAAGCTGCTGATGACCAAGCAGGAAGTGCGCGACGAGCACAAGGATCAAGAAGGCCGCCCTGAGGTCAAACAACGCATTCGCCAGTTGCAAAGGGAGATGTCCCAGCGACGCATGATGGCGGCCATACCGGACGCTGATGTGATCATCACCAACCCGACCCATTACGCGGTGGCGCTCAAATACGACCCTGAAAAGGGCGGGGCGCCGATGTTGCTGGCCAAAGGCAGTGATTTTCTGGCATTGAAAATTCGTGAGATTGGCGCCAAGCACACCATCTTGCTGCTGGAATCGCCTGCATTGGCGCGGTCCATCTATTACTCCACCGAGCTCGATCAGGAAATCCCGGCCGGGTTGTATCTGGCCGTGGCGCAGGTGCTGGCGTACGTGTACCAGATTCGCCAATACCAGGCAGGGAAGGGCAAGCGGCCTGATCCCCTTGACGATTTGCCGATTCCGCCAGATTTACGCCGCGATGAATAATCTGTATATCAAAACGGCGCCTCAAACGATGTCATTCGAATGGTGATGTTCTTGCGGGCCAACGGCGCTATCGACAATGCCGGATAAGCCGATTCTCGAAAAATAATTTGTATGTGTTCAGCTATTTCAGTATTGAGTTCAGTGCTTAGGGTGTAGTCGCGTCCATTTTTGAGGCTGTGAAAATTCTTGGCATAAACACCATATACCTGGGGTGTGCTGTTCTCGGCCCGTTTCGAGGTGCTTGCCCATCCTTGGGCGGATTTAAAGCTGGGCGTTGCGTAAAATCCCGGGCCGCTATCGAGCCCGTTTCGAGTACCCATTTTTTGCGCACTCAATCCAGCGGCCAAGCTTTCTTGATGCTGCTTAGTAGAGCCGTGAAAGGCAACCAGATCATTTTTCGAACTGCCATTTATGATGGGGTCGCGTTGCAGGCGCTCTTTAGCCTTGAGGGCATCCGACACATCTGAGGACCTTCTGCCAATGGGCGTTTGAAGCATTTTTTGTGGCTGTGCAGGCACGTTGGCGATAACTGCTTTAGTGCTCAGCGTTGATGCCGGCCTGGGAGGTGGCAATGGCACCATTTTCAAAATCTTGTTCAGCACATGCCCTGTGGGGTCCTGGCAATTGATGGGGTCTCCTGCGCAGTAGGCGTATGCGTTGATACCGCCTCTGCCAAATGGACTCCAACTGTCCGGGCTATTAAAGCGCATCAACACCGGGTTAAACGCCCGGTAGCCATTGCCCAACAAGTAATGGCCTGTTATTGGATCTGCCCGTTCACCGTTAAAGCCTAATAGATGATGAGCCTGCATGGCGGGCGTATGACCAAATGGCGAATAGGCAAAGACCTGCTGTTTTGTACCACTCACTGCGTGCATTACAGAACGCTGTGCGTCGGTCCCGAGCAAGGTGCTGGTTGAGTCATGGGCCTCGTGTGACTGTTGGGCAAGCACTTGATCGCCAGTGTGCATGATCGAGTGTTGCGTATTGTCATGGAGGGATGTGACGATCCGGTTCTGGCAATAAAACCGCAGGCCGTTTGATTGTCGTTCGGGCTGCACGGCGCTTAATCGGTTGAGTGGATCGTAGTGATAGGTGCAGCGTAGTGTCTTTTTCATGTGCTCTCGCCATCAAACGCGTGGGGTGAACCATGCTGAGCTTTATGCGATTCGCGGGGTACTGTCAGGATTGCCCGGATCACTGTCATTTTTGTCAGTAGAGGCTTCGTGCAAATCTGCTTAACTTGTGACAGCAGGTGTCACATTAATTCGTGTGCAGGCAAGGAGAGGCGCGATGTCGATCGAGTTAACCCTGATTCCTGATGGTGCCGTTCGCACTTATGCGTTGAGTGATTCTTTTGCCACGGCGCATGTAGACCTGGATGGGTTATTCCCCAAGTTCCCTGCGCTGGAGGGTACGTTTGCGATTTTCTGGATAGATCAACTCTCTGATCAGCGCATCGTCGGGTTTAGCACCGAAGGCTCCAACTTGCTGGCGGTAATTTCTTTGCCCACCGCTCCGCAAGGGTGGGGCAGTGAGGAGTATTACTCAGCGATCATGGATCGGTGCTTCAAGGAGCGCGACAGCATCCTGCAATTTTTGCGCAAGTCTCTGAGCTTTGAAGGCATCAATGGGCGTTGTGTGCGCAGTTTTATCCTGTGCAATCTGGTGCGTCAGTTGCAGTTGGACAGTGTCCCGGTCTGGAAAGATCGTCCAAGAACCCGCGATGGTCGTTGTGGCGATATTTTGATTGGCGGGCATGGTAGCGAGCGATACGAGCCTAACCGCAAGATTGACGTGGTGTTTGGTGCCAACAGCAGCGCATGCCTGGTGATTGATTTGGGTGAATGGCGATGGAATTGATGGCGGGACCCATACCCTCACTCCAAAAGGTTTTTACACAACTCTGAAGCGATGCAGCAAGCCTTTGTGCAGCGGGCTTGCCCGCGATTGAAACGCTGAGGGACTGTGAGATATCCATTACTGCCGTAACGGCCACTCAGGGTTGCGGCCTTACGCCGCGTCACTTTGAGCAGCGCAAAGTAACCAAACGCTCTTGCCCCTACCACTCGGTGCCTCGCTGTGGCTCGGCATGCCCGCACGCAGCCACTGCGCAATACCCGCCTGCGGCCAGCGTGGTTAACGGGGCGCCTAAGATCAAAAGCAAATCAAAAGCTCGACACGGCCAGTCCCCTCACCCTCTGGGAGAGGGCTAGGGTGAGGGTAGCTTTTGATTCTGATGTGGCAATTGGCCAAAGTTGGAAGGCTTCTTGCAAAGGCAGGCTTTACGGCGCATTCAGCGTCAAAAGTTTGCTAAAGGTTTGTTGCAATGTCATTGGATCGTTCTCAGTTAATCAACACAGCGCGTAACGGCCTGGCCGGTTTGGGGCAAGGGCAGTTGGGCGTGCCGTTGCTGCTGTTAGTGATGCTGGCAATGATGATGTTGCCCATTCCGCCATTTCTCCTCGATGTGTTTTTCACTTTCAACATTGCCCTGTCCATCGTTGTGCTGCTGGTCTGCGTCTACGCGCTGCGCCCGCTGGACTTCGCCGTATTTCCCACCATTTTGCTGGTCGCGACGTTGATGCGGCTGGCACTCAACGTGGCTTCCACCCGTGTGGTCATGCTCCACGGTCAGGACGGTCATGCCGCGGCCGGCAAGGTGATTCAGGCCTTTGGTGAGGTGGTGATCGGCGGCAATTACGTGGTCGGTATCGTGGTCTTCGCGATTTTGATGATCATCAACTTTGTCGTCGTGACCAAAGGTGCCGGGCGTATTTCCGAGGTGAGCGCACGTTTTACCCTTGACGCCATGCCCGGCAAGCAAATGGCCATTGATGCTGATCTCAATGCGGGCCTGATCGACCAGAACCAAGCCAAGCTGCGGCGTCAGGAAGTCGCCCAGGAGGCCGAGTTTTACGGCTCCATGGACGGTGCCAGTAAATTCGTGCGCGGGGATGCGATTGCAGGTCTGTTGATTCTGTTTATCAACCTGATCGGCGGCATGGCGGTGGGTATCTTTCAGCACGGCATGACCTTTACTGACGCTGGCAAGGTATACGCCTTGCTGACCATCGGTGACGGTTTGGTGGCGCAGTTGCCTTCGTTGCTGCTGTCCACCGCCGCGGCGATCATGGTCACCCGCGCCTCCGGCTCCGAAGACATGGGCAAGCAGATCAACCGGCAGATGTTCGCCTCGCCCAAAGCGCTGGCGGTGTCGGCAGGCCTGATGGGGGTCATGGGTATCGTGCCGGGCATGCCGCACTTCTCCTTTCTGAGTCTGGCGGCCGTCGCGGGTGGCGTGGCGTATTTGATGTGGAAGAAGCAAAGCGCAGCCAAAACTCAGGCCTTGCAGGAAGTGAAGTTGCAGCAAGACTTGTTGCCTTCCCCGGCCCGCGCCCAAGAGACCAAAGAGCTGGGTTGGGATGACGTCACGCCCATCGACATGATTGGCCTTGAAGTGGGCTATCGATTGATCCCGTTGGTGGACCGCAACCAGGGTGGCCAATTGCTGGCGCGGATCAAAGGCGTGCGCAAGAAGCTTTCTCAGGATCTGGGTTTTCTGATGCCCACGGTGCATATTCGCGACAACCTCGATCTGGCCCCAAGTGCCTACCGTTTGACCTTGATGGGGGTGATTCTGGCCGAGGCCGAGATTTACCCGGATCGAGAAATGGCCATCAACCCGGGGCAGGTGTTTGGCACGCTCAACGGGATCACCACCCAAGACCCGGCCTTTGGCCTGGAAGCGGTGTGGATTGAGGTCAGTCAGCGCAATCAGGCCCAGGCGCTGGGCTACACGGTGGTGGACGCCAGTACGGTTGTGGCGACCCACTTGAACCAGATTCTGTACAAACACTCCCATGAGCTGATCGGTCATGAAGAAGTGCAGCAGTTGATGCAGTTGCTGGCCAAGTCTTCGCCCAAGCTGGCAGAAGAACTGGTGCCGGGGGTATTGAGCCTTTCTCAGTTGCTCAAAGTGTTGCAGGCGCTGCTGGCTGAGCAAGTGCCCGTTCGCGATATTCGCAGCATTGCCGAGGCCGTCGCCAACAATGCTCACAAGAGTCAAGATACTGCCGCTTTGGTGGCTGCCGTGCGCGTCGGGTTGTCCCGCGCTATCGTGCAAAGCATTGTAGGCGTTGAGTCCGAGCTGCCTGTGATCACCTTGGAACCCAGGTTGGAACAAATATTGCTCAATAGTTTGCAAAAGGCCGGACAAGGCCAGGAAGAGGGCGTTTTGCTGGAGCCGAGCATGGCTGAAAAGCTACAGCGCTCATTGATTGACGCGGCGCAACGTCAGGAAATGCAAGGCAACCCGGTGATCTTGCTGGTGGCAGGCCCGGTACGCGCAATGCTTTCACGCTTTGGCCGTTTGGCCGTGCCTAACCTGCATGTGCTGGCGTACCAGGAAATTCCGGATAACAAGCAAGTCACGATTGTTGCGACAGTAGGCCCGAACGGCTGAGGTTTGATTTATGCAAGTGAAGCGATTTTTCGCCGCCGACATGCGTCAGGCCATGAAGCTGATACGTGATGAGCTGGGCGCTGATGCCGCCATTATTGGCAATCGCCGCATCGCCGGTGGCGTTGAGTTGACCGCAGCGCTGGATTACAAGCTATCTGCCCTGGCCCCTCGTGTGCCAAACGTGGAGCTTGAAGAAGAGCTGCGCAAGACCCAGTCCAAAATAGTCTCGGCGCAGGCCGAGTTAAGCCTGCGCGGCGAAGGCGACGGTGAGGTCAATCGCCAACTGTTTGCCGGCTTGCCCTTGACCGCTGCCGAACCGCTGATCGAGCCGACGCTCGAAGAGCCGCCGCGTCCGGCTCCGGCGCTTGCGCCCGGCATTGACCGTCGTGTCTTTGACAGCATGCGTTCAGAGCTCAATGGCTTGCGTGAATTACTCGAAGTGCAACTGGGCTCGCTGGCCTGGAACCAGTTGCAAGGCGCCAAACCTGCGCAAGCTAATTTGTGGCGCCGGTTGCAACGCATTGGTGTGTCGGGGCCGCTGTCCCGTGATTTATTGGCACAAGTTGCCGAAATTGAAGAGCCACGTCAGGCTTGGCGCATGTTGTTGGCGCACCTGGCGAGGATGATTACGACCCCGGAGATCGAGCCACTTGAAGAAGGCGGCGTGATTGCTATGGTCGGCCCGGCTGGTATGGGTAAAACCACAACGCTGGCGAAGCTGGCGGCGCGCTATGTACTCAAGTACGGCGCGCAACATATCGCATTGGTGAGCATGGATAGCTTTCGTATTGGCGCTCAGGAGCAACTCAAGACCCTGGGCCGGATTCTCAACGTTCCGGTGACGCATGTGGCGCCGGGCCAGTCGTTGGGGCAGACGCTCGAACCCTTGGCGCGCAAGCGCGTGGTGTTGATTGACACCGCTGGCCTGCAAGCCAGTGATCCAGCCCTGCGCCTGCAACTGGAAAGCCTGGCGGGGCGCGGAATCAAGGCACGCAATTACCTGGTAATGGCCACCACCAGTCAGAAGCAAGTGTTGCAGGCCGCCTACCTCAGCTATAAACGCTGCGGTCTGGCCGGATGTATCCTGACCAAACTCGATGAAACCGCCTGTTTGGGCGAAGTACTGAGCCTGGCGATCAGCAACGATTTGCCGGTGGCGTATCTGACCGACGGCCCGCGTATCCCGGACGACCTGCATCTGCCGCGTCGTCATCAGTTGGTGAGTCGCGCCGTCAGTGTACAAATGCAGGAAGATCCCAGCGAGGAGGCCATGGCCGACATGTTTGCTGATATCTATACCAACCCCCGCGATCGGGTCGGTTGAGCGACACACGATGAGTTGCAATGTACCTACATCGATGGTTTGCAAGGTGTGGTGCCAATGGGCACGCGCAGCCAGCCGTTGTAGCCGCGTCTAAGTAAGACAAGGTAAGAAAGATCATGGGCAGCATGCATCCCGTACAGGTGATCGCAGTAACCGGCGGCAAGGGTGGCGTCGGTAAAACTAACGTGTCAGTGAATTTGTCCATCGCCTTGGCCGAAATGGGTCGACGTGTGATGTTGATGGACGCTGATCTGGGGTTGGCCAACGTTGATGTCCTGCTGGGACTGACCCCCAAATACACCCTGGCCGATGTGGTCGAGGGTCGTTGTGAGCTGCGCGATGTATTGCTCACAGGCCCCGGCGGCATTCGTATCGTACCGGCCGCATCTGGCACCCAGAGCATGGTCAACCTGAGCCCGGCGCAACATGCTGGACTGATTCAGGCGTTCAGCGAGCTCAGTGACAACCTCGATGTGCTGGTGATTGATACCGCCGCCGGGATCGGTGATTCGGTCGTGAGTTTTGTTCGCGCCGCCCAGGAGGTGTTGCTGGTGGTCTGCGATGAGCCTACGTCCATCACGGATGCCTACGCGCTCATCAAACTGCTGAACCGCGATTACGGCATGAACCGCTTCCGGGTATTGGCCAACATGGCGCAAAGCCCGCAGGAAGGCCGCAACCTGTTTGCCAAGCTGACCAAAGTCACGGACCGCTTTCTTGATGTTGCCCTGCAATACGTAGGCGCCATCCCCTACGACGAATGCGTACGCAAGGCCGTGCAAAAACAGCGCGCCGTGTATGAAGCATTCCCGCGTTCCAAATGCTCGCTGGCCTTCAAAGCCATCGCGCAGAAAGTCGACACGTGGCCTTTACCGGCCAATCCCCGAGGCCATCTCGAATTTTTTGTCGAGCGTCTTGTGCAGCAAGCAGGTGGAGGACGGCATTGATGACCGCGAGCGGCTATCGCATGTACAGCAAGGCGTCACGCGACAATCAGTACGAACTGATTGAGCGCTACGCACCGTTGGTCAAGCGTATTGCCTATCACCTGCTGGCGCGCTTGCCCGCCAGCGTGCAGGTGGATGATTTGATCCAGGCCGGGATGATCGGCCTGCTTGAAGTGTCGACCAAGTACGACGCGACCAAGGGTGCGAGTTTTGAGACCTACGCGGGCATTCGCATTCGTGGCGCCATGCTCGATGAAGTGCGCAAGGGCGACTGGGCACCCCGCTCGGTACACCGCAATACGCGCATGGTCAGTGACGCAATTCGCGTTATTGAAGCAAAAACCGGGTGTGACGCTAAAGATCACGAGGTTGCGGCCGAACTCCAGTTAAGCCTTGATGATTATTACGCCATTTTGAATGACACCCTGGGCAGTCGCTTATTCAGTTTCGATGATCTGTTGCAGGACGGTGAGCACGAAGGGCTGCATGAAGATGGCGCCAGCGCGCACCTTGAACCCTCTCGGGATCTGGAAGACGAGCGCTTTCAGGTGGCGTTGACCGACGCCATCAGTCTGTTGCCTGAGCGTGAGCGTCTAGTGCTGGCGCTGTATTACGACGAGGAGTTGAACCTCAAGGAAATCGGCGAAGTGCTGGGGGTCAGCGAATCGCGGGTCAGCCAGTTGCACAGTCAGTGTGCCGCGCGTTTGCGCGCCCGTCTGGGCCAGTGGCGCGCACATTGAAACACTGATTCATTCGTAGCAGCTGCCGCAGGCTGCGTTCGATTGCGCAGCGATCGTCAATCCTGAGCCCGTGGTGTGGCAGATACACCGCAGTCGCTGCATTGACGACGGCTTTGCCGCCGAACGTCGCCTGTGGCAACTGCTACGAAATTGACGGGCTTTTGATAATTACCGAATTGATTGAATGGCGCGCTCAGAGTGTGAGCGCGGCAAAGACCGCTTGGAGGCCGTATTGGACAAGAACATGAAGATCCTTATCGTTGATGACTTTTCAACGATGCGCCGGATCATTAAAAACCTGTTGCGTGACCTCGGGTTCACGAACACGGTCGAGGCGGACGACGGCAACACCGCGTTGCCGATCCTCAAGTTGGGCAGCATTGATTTTCTGGTGACTGACTGGAACATGCCCGGCATGAGCGGTATCGATTTGCTGCGCCAAGTGCGAGCCGACGAAAAGCTCAAGCATTTGCCCGTCCTGATGGTGACGGCCGAGGCCAAGCGCGAGCAAATCATCGAAGCGGCCCAAGCCGGGGTTAACGGTTATGTGGTCAAGCCGTTCACGGCTCAGGCGCTCAAAGACAAGATCGAAAAAATCTTTGAACGCATCGGTTGATCGGCGGGAAGGGGGGCGCAATGGAGCATAAAGAAGCGACTCAGGGCGAGTTTGAATCGACCCTGAAAAAACATGCGCACGAATTGGTCGAAAGCCTTGAAAAAGGGCAGTTCGGCGAGGCGGTGCAGTTGATTCATGAACTGAACCAGACCCGCGACCGCGGCCTGTATCAGGAAGTCGGCAAGCTGACCCGCGAGTTGCACAGCTCCATCGTCAACTTTCAAATAGATCCGGGCATGCCGCGTGCCGAAGAAGTGTCACAGATCACCGATGCAGCCGATCGCTTGGCGTATGTTGTGAAACTGACGGAAGCGGCGGCCAATCGGACGATGGACTTGGTCGAAAGCAGCACACCGCTGGTCAATGCGCTGGGCACGGATGCCAAAGCGTTAAGTGTCGACTGGGGACGCTTTATGCGTCGCGAAGTGGGGGCCGAGGAGTTCCGCGAGCTGGCGCGTCGCGTAGACAGTTTTTTGACGCGCAGCGACATTGAGAACACCCAGGTGTCCGCCAACCTCACGGATATTTTGATGGCCCAGGATTATCAGGACCTCACAGGTCAAGTGATCAAGCGGGTGACGCAATTGGTCACCGACGTTGAAAGCAATTTGCTCAAGCTGGTGTTGATGGCCAGCCAGGTTGATCGCTTTGCCGGTATCGAACACGACCGTGAGGCACTGCGTGCTGAAAATATTTCGCAAAAAAACCTGACGAAGGGTGAAGGTCCGCAGATCCATGCCGATAAACGTGAAGATGTCGTGTCCGGCCAGGATGATGTTGACGATTTATTATCCAGTTTAGGTTTCTAGGCTCTGAGTGAATGCCCCCGTGCGTTTCTGCACGGCGGCGTCCAAAGACCCTATTTCAAGGAGCACGTACATGAGCTTCGGCGCCGATGAAGAAATCCTTCAGGATTTCCTGGTTGAAGCCGGCGAGATTCTAGAGCTGTTGTCCGAACAACTGGTTGAGCTGGAAAGCCGACCGGATGATGCGGACTTGCTCAATGCAATTTTTCGCGGTTTTCACACTGTAAAAGGGGGCGCCGGCTTTCTACAGCTCAATGAGCTTGTGGAGTGCTGCCATATTGCCGAAAACGTGTTCGACATCCTGCGCAAGGGTGAGCGAAGCGTAGACGCCGAGCTGATGGACGTTGTCCTTGAAGCGCTGGATGCGGTCAATGGCATGTTTACCGAAGTTCGTGAACGCAGCCCGATCACGGCGGCCACGCCCGAACTGCTGGCGGCCTTGGCACGTTTGGCCGAACCAGCGACAAGCCAGCCGGCGGTTGCGCTTGAACCGGCCAGGCAGCCTGAGCCTGCCGGTGACATTACCGACAGCGAATTTGAACTACTGCTCGACTCGCTCAACGCGGTCAAGGCGGCCGCGGCCGAACCTCAACCGGCGAACCCGCCCGCACTGGCCAGCGATGAAATCAGCGATGCCGAGTTTGAATCGTTGCTCGATCAGTTGCATGGCAAAGGGCAGTTCTCGCCGGATACCGTAACCAGCGCTGCCTCAGAGCCCACAGTCGAAGCCACTGCGCCGGCCAGCAATGAAATCACCGACGATGAATTTGAAGCCTTGCTCGATCAATTGCATGGCAAAGGATCGTTCAATACCGATGCCCTGGACGTGGTGGTAACAGCGCCCGTACACAGCGTTGAAGAACCTGCGGCTAACCCCGATCACATCAGTGATCATGAATTCGAAGCCTTGCTGGATGAGCTGCACGGCAAGGGCCAGTTTTCTGCCCAAAGCCCTGCACTGGATGCACCGGTGGCTGCGGTCGCGGCCAAGTCGGTCGACGCGGCCCCGGCACGTTCAGCCCCGGCACGCGTGCCTGCTGCGCAGCCGGAAAAGGCGCATGCCAGCGAGGCCGAGACCACCGTACGAGTGGACACTGCACGCCTGGACGACATCATGAACATGGTCGGCGAGCTGGTGCTGGTGCGTAACCGTCTGGTGCGGCTTGGCCTTAACAGCAGCGACGAAGAAATGGCCAAGGCCGTCTCCAACCTCGATGTGGTCACGGCAGACCTGCAAACAGCGGTCATGAAGACGCGTATGCAGCCGATCAAAAAAGTCTTCGGACGCTTCCCGCGTCTGGTTCGCGACCTGGCCCGCCAGTTGAAAAAAGAAATCAGCCTTGAGTTGGTGGGCGAAGAAACCGATCTGGACAAAAACCTGGTCGAGGCGCTGGCCGATCCGTTGGTTCACTTGGTGCGCAACGCGGTTGATCATGGGTGCGAAACCCCCGAAGAGCGCGAAGCCGCCGGCAAAACCCGCTGCGGCCGGGTGATCCTGTCTGCCGAGCAAGAGGGCGACCATATCCTGCTGTCGATCTCTGATGACGGCAAAGGGATGGACGCCAACGTGCTGCGGGCGATTGCCGTCAAAAAGGGGTTGATGGACAAGGACGCCGCTGATCGCCTGAGCGAGTCCGATTGTTACAACCTGATTTTTGCGCCCGGTTTTTCGACCAAAACCGAAATCAGTGATGTGTCCGGGCGCGGCGTGGGCATGGACGTGGTGAAAACCAAGATCGCCCAGCTCAATGGCTCCCTGAGCATTGAATCGACCTTGGGTCGCGGCTCGAAAATCGTGATCAAGGTGCCGCTGACGCTGGCCATCATGCCGACATTGATGGTGATGCTGGGCAATCAGGCGTTCGCCTTCCCGCTGGTCAACGTGAACGAAATTTTCCACCTCGACCTGTCGCACACCAATGTGGTCGATGGTCAGGAAGTGGTAATTGTGCGGGATAAGGCGCTGCCGCTGTTCTACCTCAAGCGCTGGCTGGTGGCATCCGCAGTTCACGAAGAACAGCGCGAAGGGCATGTGGTGATTCTCTCGGTAGGCACCCAGCGCATCGGTTTTGTGGTCGATCAACTGGTTGGCCAGGAAGAGGTGGTCATCAAGCCCTTGGGCAAGATGCTTCAGGGCACGCCGGGCATGTCGGGCGCCACCATAACCGGTGACGGCCGTATTGCCTTGATCCTCGATGTGCCGAGCATGCTCAAGCACTACGCTTCGCGGCGTATTTGATTCTAGTGGTGTGGGCGGTGCGTTCGCGCCGCCTAACGGAGTGTTTATGGTAGTCAAAGTCCTGGTGGTGGATGATTCCGGTTTTTTCCGCCGCCGCGTCTCGGAAATTCTCTCGGCTGATCCCACAATTCAGGTGATCGGTACGGCCACCAATGGCAAGGAAGCCATTGATCAGGCGCTGGCCCTCAAACCTGACGTGATCACCATGGATTACGAGATGCCGTTGATGGATGGCATCACGGCCGTGCGCCACATCATGCAGCGCTGCCCGACCCCGGTGTTGATGTTCTCTTCACTGACCCACGAAGGCGCCCGGGTGACACTCGACGCGCTGGATGCCGGGGCGGTGGATTTCCTGCCGAAAAATTTTGAAGACATCTCGCGTAATCCCGAGAAGGTCAAACAGATGCTCTGCGAAAAGGTTCACAGCATTTCGCGCAGCAACCGTCGTCTCTCCAGCTACAGTGCAGCGCCCGCAGCATCACCTGGGCCTGCATCTGCATCAGTGTCCAGCAAGCCAGCATTGGGTGGCTTTGTGCCGCCGCCCGCGCCAACTGCCCCAGCTCGTACTACGCCCATTGCCAACCGCTCAACGACTGCCCCGGTCTCGGCAGCACCCAAGCGCAAAGCCTACAAGTTGGTGGCCATCGGCACGTCGACGGGTGGGCCAGTGGCGTTGCAACGGGTTCTGACCCAATTGCCGGCTAATTTTCCGGCGCCCATTGTGCTGGTTCAACACATGCCGGCGGCGTTTACCAAGGCGTTTGCAGAGCGTCTCAACACACTGTGCCGCATCAGCGTCAAGGAAGCGGAGGACGGCGATATGTTGCGTCCGGGGTTGGCATTGCTCGCCCCCGGTGGCAAGCAAATGATGATCGACGGCCGCGGTGCAGTGCGCATCCTGCCCGGGGACGAGCGGCTTAATTACAAGCCGTGCGTGGATATCACGTTTGGCTCGGCGGCCAGGTCCTACGGTGACAAGGTTTTGGCGGTGGTGCTGACCGGCATGGGCGCGGACGGCCGTGAGGGCGCGCGCTTGCTCAAGCAGAGCGGCAGCGCGGTCTGGGCACAGGACGAAGCCAGTTGCGTGATTTACGGCATGCCGATGGCCATCGTCAAAGCCAACCTGGCGGATGCGGTGTACAGCCTTGACGATATCGGACGCCACCTGATCGAGGCCTGCCACTGATGGATGTACTGAGCCTGATCGGCATCATCATGGCGTTTGTCGCCATTATCGGCGGCAACTACCTGGAAGGCGGCCATCTCGGCGCTTTAGCCAATGGCCCGGCGGCCTTGATTGTATTGGGTGGCACGGTGGGCGCGGCGCTGTTGCAATCGCCAATGAGCGCGTTCAAGCGCGCCATGCAAACGGTTCGCTGGATTCTTTTTCCGCCGCACATCGACATGGCTGGCGGCATTGACCGGGTCGTTAACTGGAGCCTTACGGCGCGCAAGGAAGGCCTGCTGGGCCTGGAAGGCGTGGCCGATGCCGAGCCTGACAGTTATTCGCGTAAAGGTTTGCAACTGCTGGTCGACGGGGTAGAACCCGAAGCCATTCGCAGTGTCCTGGAAGTCGACTACATGACCCAGGAAAGCCGCGACATCGAGGCCGCCAAAGTCTTTGAAAGCATGGGCGGTTATGCGCCGACCATAGGCATCATCGGTGCGGTGATGGGTTTGATCCATGTGATGGGCAACCTGGCTGACCCGGCCCAACTGGGCAGCGGCATTGCCGTGGCCTTTGTGGCGACCATTTACGGCGTAGCCAGTGCCAACCTCGTGCTGTTGCCGGTGGCCAGCAAACTTAAAGCCATTGCCCAGCGCCAGTCGCTGTACCGCGAAATGTTGCTCGAAGGCATTCTGTCGATCGCCGAAGGCGAAAACCCGCGCTCCATCGAACTCAAACTGCAAGGCTTTGTAGGTTAACCATGAGTCGCCGCCGCCGCTCCGAAGATGAGCACGTCAATCACGAACGCTGGCTGGTGTCCTACGCGGATTTCATCACTTTGCTGTTTGCTTTCTTTGTCGTCATGTACTCCATTTCGTCGATCAATGAAGGCAAATACAAGGTGATCTCGCAGGCGCTGGTGGGGGTGTTCAACGACCCGGAGCGCAGCATGAAGCCTATTCCGATCGGTGATGAGCGACCGCTGAGCACCACACCCGCCGAGCCGTTGATCAAGGACAGTGATCACACCGATGCCGGCATCGGCCAGATGAGTGCTGACCCGCTCAAAACCATTGCCGATGACATCGCCCGTGCGTTTGGCGATTTGATCGCTTCCAATCAATTGACGGTGCGCGGTAATGAGCTGTGGGTCGAGATCGAGTTGAACTCCAGTTTGTTATTTGGCAGCGGCGACGCCATGCCCAGCGACATGGCCTTCACCATCATCGACAAAGTGGCCGCGATCCTGAAACCTTTCGATAACCCGATTCATGTCGAAGGCTTTACTGACAACCAGCCGATTCGGACGTCGCAATACCCGACCAACTGGGAGCTCTCGTCAGCCCGCTCGGCCAGTATCGTGCGCATGTTGGCGATGCAGGGTGTCAGCCCCGCACGCATGGCCTCGGTGGGCTACGGCGAATTTCAGCCGGTGGCCAATAACGCCACCCCACAAGGTCGGGCCATGAACCGTCGCGTGGTGCTGGTGGTGTCGCGCAATCTTGAAGTTCGCCGAAGCCTGACCGGCGTGGGCAGCGCCAACGCGACTGCCGATGCCGCGCTCAAGCGCGCTGGCACACAAACTGCACCGCAGCAAACAAAGCCACGGGTTGGTGGGGATGCCGTCAATTCTCCGTCGTCGCCCTTATAAGATTTTCGGCCGGCAGGTACGAAGCCGGGAGGAACCATTAAATGAGAGTCTGGGCAGTAGCCAATCAAAAAGGTGGCGTCGGCAAGACGACCACATCCATCGCACTGGCCGGTTTGCTGGCCGAAGCGGGTAAACGCGTCGTGGTGGTCGATCTCGATCCGCACGGTTCCATGACCAGCTACTTCGGTTATGACCCCGATGGTCTTGAACGCAGCGTCTACGATTTGTTCTTGCACAAAGGTCAAGTGCCGCCAGGGTTGGCGGCGCAGTTGCTGCTGCCCACCAGCCACGACAATATTTCCTTGCTGCCAGCGACCACTGCACTCGCCACGCTGGAGCGTCAAGCGCCGGGTCAAAGCGGATTGGGGCTGGTGATTGCACGCAGCCTTGCGCAAGTGTGGCAGGACTATGATTACGCAATCATCGACAGCCCGCCGATTCTGGGTGTGCTGATGGTCAATGCATTGGCGGCAAGCCAGCAGTTGGTGATTCCGGTACAGACCGAACACCTGGCCCTCAAAGGGTTGGAACGCATGGTCCACACCCTGAGCATGATCAACCGTTCGCGTCCGCAAGAGCTGCCGTTCTGCATCGTGCCGACCTTGTTTGACCGCCGTACGCAAGCGTCCATCAGCACCTTGCGGGTGTTACGCGACCTCTACCCGGACACCTTGTGGCAGGGCTTTATTCCGGTCGATACGCGCTTGCGCGATGCCAGCCGGGCAGGGCAGACACCCTCACAGTTCGATGACAAAACCCGTGGTGTGATCGCTTACCGTGCGCTGCTCAAACACGTCTTGACCCGCCAGCTTTCACCGCAGGCGGTGTGAGGTGAGGGTGTATTCAAGTATCCGCTGCGTGCAGCCGATAACGTCTACAAGCCTCAGATGTGAGGCCGTTGAATGGGTCACCTTATGACACAACCGATAGCCGTATCGACTCGCCCGCAATTGGCGTTGCAGTCTTATCTCGATGATTTGCTGTTTGATGCCACCGAGGCGTTGCCGCCCATTGAAGATGAGCCTCACGTCACGGCTCCCGAGTCGCCAAGCGCGGAGCTGGATGAGTTCCGTGCCGCCATGCTCGAAGAAGAAGTGCGCGATGCCCGTGCGCATGCGGTGCCGGTTGAGCTGGCGACCGTAGGTGTGGCGGCTGAAGCCTTCGTCAACCCGTTGGTTGAGGCCCACCGTCCACGCATGGTTGCCACGCCTTTGCCGACACCGGAAGACGGCAGACCCGCTTGGGCCTCTGAACCCTTCGAGTGCTTGCTGTTTGACGTAGCCGGTCTGACGTTGGCGGTGCCGCTGGTCTGTTTGGGTTCTATCTATTCACTCGACGGGCGTGAGTTGACGCCCTTGTTCGGTCAGCCTGACTGGTTTTTGGGCCTGTTGCCCATCCAAAGCGGCAACCTCAAGGTGCTGGACACGGCGCGCTGGGTGATGCCCGAGCGCTATCGCGATGATTTTCGCGAGGGCTTGCAATACGTTATTTCGGTTCAGGGCTACGAATGGGGGTTGGCGGTGCATCAAGTCAGCCGCTCGTTGCGCCTGGACCCTAACCAGATCAAATGGCGCTCTCAGCGCGGACAACGCCCCTGGCTGGCCGGCACGGTGATTGAACACATGTGCGCGCTGCTGGACGTGGAGCAGTTGGCCGAGTTGATCACCCAGGGCAAGGGATAGGTTTGAGTCCAGTGCCCGTGATCACCATCAGCTGTTTATTAGTTAAGGGTTTGATGCATGAACAAGTCAGCCGCACAACAGAGTAGTGAAGATCCGATCCTGCAATGGGTCACCTTCAAGCTGGACAACGAAACGTACGGCATCAACGTGATGCAAGTGCAGGAAGTGCTGCGCTACACCGAAATCGCTCCTGTACCGGGTGCGCCTTCTTACGTATTGGGCATCATCAACCTGCGCGGCAACGTCGTCACGGTCATTGATACCCGTCAGCGGTTTGGTTTGCATAACGCTGAAATCACCGATAACACGCGAATCGTGATCATCGAAGCTGACAAGCAAGTGGTTGGCATTCTGGTCGACAGCGTGGCCGAAGTGGTTTACCTGCGTCAGTCTGAAATCGAAACGGCGCCGAATGTGGGCAATGATGAGTCGGCCAAATTTATCCAGGGTGTGTGCAACAAGAACGGCGAGCTGCTGATTCTGGTTGAGCTGGACAAAATGATGACCGAAGAAGAATGGTCGGACCTGGAGAACATCTGATTGATCCTTGAGGCAGCAGTAATCGTTCTGGCGCTCTTATGGGTGATCACCCTCTGGCAGTTCCGTTCTCACCTGCGTCGCCAGCGCAATCTGTCGACGCAGCAGGCGACGGCGGATGCCGACCGTGACCGCCGTATCAAGGAGCTCGCGCGGCGTCTGGACACTTACCAGAATGGTAGCGTGCAGATGGGCGAAGATTTGCTGGAGCTGAGTGCCATGGTCGCGCCGCTGCCCGAAAAGCTGGCGCAGCTGGAGCAACGTGATCCCACCAGCCTTTCGTTCAATCAAGCCGCGCGTCTGGTGAGCATGGGCGCCAGTGTCGACGAGCTGACCCAGTCGTGCGGGTTGACGCAAGCTGAAGCCGAGTTGATGAGCAAGATGCACAAGGGTTAGCGCAACTCCCTGTAGCCGCTGTCGAGCACCGCGAGGCGGCGATAGGCGATGTAATCGTCGCCAAACCGGAGCCCTCGTTTTATCTGATCTACCGAGAACCCCGGTTTGCGACGGCTGCGCCGCCGTTCGCAGCCTCGCAAAGCTCGACAGCGGCTACAGGGGTTCAGACCTTGCGCAGCACTCTGTGCAAGGTATCCACCAGCGTGCGGGTGGTCTGGTCAATTTCGACATTGACCCGATCCCCCACCTGCAAGCTGTTCAAGTTAGTCAGAGCCAGCGTTTGCGGGATCAGGTTGACGGTCAGTGTGCGCCGCGTTTCGTCCAGACGATCAATCGTCAAACTGCAACCGTGAAGACCGATAAAGCCCTTTTTGAACACATATGCCAGGGTGCTGGGGTCCAATTGAAACTCCGCCTCGACGGCATCACCTCGCACACGCCATAAAACAACACGAGCCGTTGTTTCAACGTGCCCGTAAAGCGCATGCCCGCCGTTTTCCTGCCCTGTGCGGTGCGAGCGTTCGATATTCACCCACTGGTCAATGCGCAGGTGCTTGAGTGTGGTGATTTCGGCTGTTCGTTGAGAAATATCGAACGACGCTGTGCCCAATTCAAAGGCCGTCACGGTCAGGCAGGTGCCATTGACCGACACGCTGGCACCGATGTCGATGTGGTCGAACAGCGGATGGGCCAGAACAATCTGGGTATGACCGGCGCCCAATGCGATTGATTTGACCTGTGCGGTGCCTTGAACAATCCCGGTATACATCAGGCACTCCTCCTTTCAAGCAGCAACAGCACTGTTGAATAGGCCGTGCTGTAGCGCCCCGCGCAATAGTGCTCATACAGGCAGTGGTAGTAATCGTTGAGGGCGAGGTCACGAATACTTTCATCAAATTGGCCATGCACCACGGAGCCGCTGCCCAAGTGCCAATCCTTGAAGTCTTCAAAGGTCTGGAACTGAACGTGTTCTTCGATGCGGTGCGAGCGCAGGATCGTGAAATCTGGCAGGGCAGAAATGATCGAGTTTCGATTGAACCTGTAGTCGTCGAACACGACGGGTTCGCCAATGCTCGGGTAGCGGTTTCGTATCTGTGTCAGTACCCGTTCGTGAATGTGCCGTTCGCCCGGTACGTAGTCAAACTCAAAGGCGCAGGACAAAAATAGCAGACCGCCCGGTTTGATCAGCGCTGCTAATTTATCGATCACCGCTTGCTGACGCGGGATAAACCAGTGCAAGCAGGCCGCGCATATCGCTGTGTCGAACAGCGGCACATGTTCCAGTGAACAGTCCAGAAAGTCGCTGACGATAAATCTGACATTAGGCGCGGCGTGGGCGAGGCTGGCGTACGCCACCATGTCCTCGGAAATATCGATGCCCGTGTAGTGTTCGATGTTTTTCGGTTCAGTGAACAGCAGGGTATTGCCGGTTCCGCAGCCTACGTCCAGTAATTTGCCGGTGACCGGTGCGAAGGACAGCAGCAACTCCAGGCAGCGTTTCTGCAAGTGTTTAGAGGTGCGTTGATAGCCTTGTGGGGTTAACCAGATATTTTCCATCATGCCGCTCCTTTATCCGTGCGCTGATCAGCCAGACCATAAAGTCCCTTGCCGGGGTTAAGGCCCAATTGTTGGCGTACCTGCTCGGGGGTTGCCGGTGTCAGTTCCAGATGGCTGGCGATAGCCGTAATGCGCTGCAGCAAACTGCGGTTGCTTGCCAGCGTGGTGCGCTCGTGATCGAGCCAGATATTGTCTTCAAGCCCGATGCGAATACCGTGGCCGGACGCCAGGGCCAAGGTGTTGCTGCGAAGTTGATAGCTGCCCAAGCCCGCAAATGAACTCACGACGGTCGTTGGCAAGGTGCTGATCAGGGCTGCGATATGGGCAAAACTGGGCTGGGCGCCAAAGACATTGCCCAGCAATATATTGGCGTACACCTTGGGCGGCATTAACTGTTTCTTGATCAACACATGAAGGTAGTTCGACATACCGACATCGAATATTTCAACTTCTGGCGAGATGCCTTTTAACGCCATTTGCCGGGCCAGGTAGTCGATGGTGTCCGGGGCGTTAATGCTGGGTTGGGCGGGAAAATTCAGAGACGACAAGGTTAATGAGCCCATGTCCGGTTTCGCTTCGCCGTCCAGCGTCAGTGGCAGCGCCCGGCGCTCGGGGTCGGCTATATTTCGACCGCTCAATGAAACACACAAGATCAGCTGCTTATTGTGTTGGCGAATGCCTTCAATAATCGCCGCGAAGGTGCTGAGGTCACAGGTCGGCTCGCCTGTTTTAGCGTCGCGGGCATGTAAATGGGCAATGGACGCGCCACGTTCGGCCGCCATTAATACGTCTTCGATGATTTCCGACACGCTAATGGGCGTGTGAGGATTCATCCGTTTGTTCGGAATCATTCCGGTGGGTGAGAAGTTCAAAATATAGGAGGGCATGTTCATGACTCCTTTTTATTATTTAAATTAATGGTGTGTTGTTTAAGGTTTATTTTGCTGCGCAAGTAATGTTCGTTTTCCCGGGTCAGGAACACCCCAGACGGAATCGTTTTGTTGATGGTGACGTCACAGGCGATTAATGCCGTGACTTTCGCCGGGTTGTTGGTGATGAGGTCAATGGTGTGAATGCTCAGTGCCTTGAGCATGTCGGCGGCCACGTCGAACTCTCTCAAGTCATCGGCATACCCGAGCATTTGATTGGCGGTAAAGGTATCAATACCTTGGGATTGAAGTTGATAGGCATCAAACTTCGAATACAGACCAATGCCACGGCCTTCTTGACGCAGGTAAATCAAAACCCCGCCGCCGCGGCTGGTCATTGTGCGTAGCGCTTCTTTTAATTGCGCGCCGCAATCGCAACGCCTGGAACCAAATACATCTCCGGTCAGGCATTCAGAGTGAATACGGGTAAGTACGGGCAGCGTTCGGTAGTTGCCAATCAGCAAGGCAAAGTGTTCCTCATCAATGCCGTTAAAAGAGACAAACTGAGTCAGAAGGGGAACCCCTTCTATCGGGATTTCAACAGAGGTTTTTAAAGTAACTGTTTTCATCTTCAGCTCCTTGCATAACCCTGCTGCGCGCAGGGGCGAATAGTGAGTCAGTGAAGAGGTGATGAGTTATTTATCGCGGGGTGGATAATCTTTTAGCGCTGGGCAAACACACCGCCGTTAGCACGGTCATCAATGACAATACGGTCACTGTTGCCAGGCCTACTTGAAAAAAGGTGCCGTCCGATTCACCCGTTAGCCAGCGGTCAGGCATATAAAACGCGGCCAGCAGCGCAGGCACTGATTGCCCGATCAGTGCATTGAGCTGCATCACTGAGCTCATCAAGACTGTGGCGTTATGAAGACGGAGTTGTTCTATGCCCCACAGGCTGGTGGTGGAGTAACCGAGAAACTGAACCGAGCGCGCGCAGCCATGTACAAAACATAACCCCCAGAGTGTGATCGGCTCCTCAATCAAACGCGTGTTATAGAACAGCCCCAGGCTTAGGGTGGTGGCGAGTGACGCGCCGATAAAGAAGGGTTTGAGGTGACGACAACCGGTGAGTAGTTTTACGGCCACCGGTTTTGCGAGGAGGTTGCCGGCGAATATAAAAAACAGACAGTGCCCGGTGAACACGGCCGAGGCGTCGGCATCTTTCATCAAGCCGATGATCAGCAGCGTTGGAAAGGCATAGATACTGATCCGAAATAAACTCCCGGACATCAGGTTGAGCTTAAAGAGTGGGTTATTCAGCAGCGTTAGATCAAACAGTGTTGTGTGGCGGGCGTAACGCAGCGTTAAGGTCAACAGTGCGCCACCGACCAGCGTCCAGATAGCGGCAATAGCGGCGAAGTAGCCTTGGTGAGTCGAGCTGAACACAAACACCATAAACAATGCCCCGCAAAACAAGCTCCAGAGTGCATAGGCCGGGCGGTTCAGTGTTGAGGGTTGACTGAGGGGGCTGGGCAGGGACCGCAGCCAAAGCCGACAGGCAATAAAGAGCCCAACGGCCAACAGCGCGACAAACACAAAGATCATGCGCCAGCCCCCTGCGCCTAACATCAGCGTGGCGATGTAGGGTGCAGCCATCGGGGCTGTGAGCGCAGGGGCGATCAACCAGGCCATGGTTCTGGGCATGTGATGTTTGGGGGTGTAGGACAGTATCAAGGCGCGTCCGGCAGGAACAATTAACGCACTGCCAAAGCCTTGAATAAACCGGGCAAAACATAGGGTCAAAAGGTCAGGGCTAAGGGCGCAGACCCATGAGCCCACGAAAAATATCAGCAAGCCTGCTTGAAATTTTCCAGCAAGCCCCAGCGGGTTGAACAGATAACCACTGAGCGGTGTGAAAACGGCCAGCGCCAACACATACGTGGCCAATGACAGTGTGACTTCGCTGATGCTGGCGTTTATATCGTTGGCCATGGGCACGATTGCCACAATCATCACGGTGGCATCCAGTACCTCAAGAAAGAAGGCGGCGGCCACCGTGAGGATCTGTGCATGGCTCGCCGTGAGGGTGGGCGCGTTCATAAGGCCAGCGCTACGCCAGTGCTGCGGGGGTCGGCTGAGGCGAACACCCGGCCATTGAAGGTGTTGATGCCAGCGAGTTGTACCACCCCGAGTTTTTCGGACAGCCCGTGAGTGCAGGTGAAAACAGGATCGGCCTGTTCCGATTCACTTAAATAGGTTGTCGCTCGGGTTTTAGGGTGACACCCGAGATTGGCATAACGGGGGCTGGCTATAGCGGTTTGAATCGGACACTGTTGCGCCACGATTTTATTAATGATGAAGGCCAGAGTTTGCGACTGAACGGGCCCGCCAGAAGTGCCGATAATAAATTCAAGGTCACGGCAGCGGACATGCACGCAATTGGTTGTATGTTTGGCGGGGGCCGAGCCTTTGAAGTCAGACACCCAGTGAGGGCCATTAAAAGAAAAAGCGCGATTGGACAGCAGAATGCCGGTGTTTTCAATTTCGAATAAGGCGCCCAGTGGTGTAAAGATGGAATTGGTAATGCCTGTTAATGTTCCGTCGGCCTCGGCACAGGCCATAAAAACAGTGTGGGAAGGTTTAGAGGTTTGCGCGACCGGTTCGCGATCACCGAATTTAAGTTGCTGATAGATAGCCGCCGCGTGCTGGCTCAAGGTGAGGTCACTCTGCACTGCTGTCAGGGGTTGTTTTTCCAGTAATAGGTCTATAAGCCCTGCGGCCGTGCAGAACTGCCGCGGGGTGAGCACGTCAGTGTCTTCTGCACTTAATTGATAAATCTTTAACAACAGGAACAGCTCCCGCCATGGACTGTTGCTGCCATGGGCGGTGATCGTGGCCTGCATAAAGTCAGTGCTTCGGGTTTCTGACACGTTAGGTTCGAACGCTGAAAAGTCTGAAGCGCTGTAGAGCGAGGGGTCACAGGATGACATCGCATTCAGTACCTGTTCGGCTAGAACGCCGGTATACAGTGACGAGAATCCTTCTCGGTTGATTGCATTCAGTGTGTGGCGATGCAGTGACTCAAAGCCATGAGCATGAGTAAAGCAATGACTCCATTGGGAGAAGCGGGTCGACGCCGTGGTTTCATTAAGTGCGTTAATAACCGTTCGGGATAAACTGTCGGTCGCGACTAAGCCATGACTTAAATCATGTTTTATCAGCGAATGGCACACGCGGTTAATATCAATCGTGTGTGAGTGTGCGTAGCGGTCATAAGCACTGGGGCACCCATAGATCATGGTGCTGTAAATGCCCCGGCGTGGAATCGAGGTTAACCCTCTTGTTAAATAACTTTGTCGGTGTTGATTGTGTGCTGTTTTTCCAGTGCCATTAAGCAGATCGAACTGGCCCTGACGCGACTGCATAATAATTGCATCACCGCCCAAACCGCATAAGTGCGGGAGGTTGAAGGTCAGTGAAAGTGCAGCGCTTATGGCGGCATCACAGGAATTGGCAGATAAAAAGTACTCAGACATACCCAAGGTTGATGATTTGAAGTGCGGTGTTGCAATACTGAATGAAAGACCCTGCGCTAAATTTGACATAGAGCGGCCTCACAATGAATGGCTGAATAAGCTATCGAGTCAGTGGTCGTGCTTGACGGTGTTTTAGTTATAGCGGGTCTATAGGTAAGTGCAATTTAAAGGTGCGTAAGAATAATCCCTAGAGTTTGAGGAATTTGCCTACACAATTTATTCGCTTTTACCGAGGTGTGTTGTTGGAAGTGTGTTGATTCATGTTTATTTGAAGTGATAAGCACACTTCGTTCGGGGCCAGTTTAGCCCCGGCGTGCTCTTTACTGTTTAAGGTGTTTGGCCTGGGGTGATATCACGCTCCACGGGCTGTTCATCGGTGTCGAACCCTACCGGGAATTTGCCCTTCAGTTGCCAGGCAAAAGCAATGATTTCAGCCAGTGTTCGATACAGCTCCTGCGGGATGCTGTCCCCCAACTCCATCCGAGCCAGCAGTGTCACCAGTTCGGCATTTTCGTAAATCGGCACTTCGTGCTCGCGGGCCAGTTGCAAAATGGCCTCTGCCAAAGCATCGTCGCCTTTGGCGGTCAACGTGGGTGCTTGTTTGCCGTCGTATTTAAGCGCAATGGCCTGACGTGGTTCGGGTTGTCGGTTCATGCTGTTTCATCCACCCAGCGTTGTTCCAGAGGGCGTTGGCCACCTTGCGGTGGCGTGCCGTGATGGCAGACGAGATCAGTCACCGTCAATCCTGCATCGTTCAAGCGTTGGCGCAAATGACCTAACTGGCTGGTAATGAGTTCGGTTGTAAATACCCGCTGTGCCCACAAGTGCCCCGACAGGTTCCCGCGAATGAGCTGCGCCTGTACGTGCAAAGGGCCCAACGGTGTCAGGTCGAAGGCCAGTTCAACGCGCCACAGCGGGTCTTTGTGTTCGCGCAGTTCAGGGCTGTCCTGTGTCTCTTTTTCGGGTGGGTCTTCGCGCTGGAATTTGACCTGCAAAGACACGATGTCATGGGCGTTACGCATCGGAATCTCAAGCTGCCAGGTGGTCAGCTGATTGCCTTCCGCCGTGCGTGTACTTTGTTCAAGGCTGGACAGCTGATGACTTTGCAAGCGTGACAGGGCCGCGGCGGCCAACTTGAGAAGGGTTTGCAGGCTGTCTTCGCCATCGCCGCTGTGCAGCGTGCGTTGTGGCAGCGGAAACCCCCCGTTCTGCGGCTTGGCGCTGATCTGGCCAAGCATGCCCAAAGCATTGCGCACAAAGTTCGGCATGGCCTGCGCCTGGGTGCTGGCAGCGATGCCGGGGTTGAAGTTGGAATTGGCAGGCGTGCCGGGCAGGATGTGCGCAATCAGGCGCAGAAGCGTGGCCTTCATGTCTACGTTCAGCGACTGAGGCTGGCCATTGAGCAGGTTGGCTTCCAGAAAGGCGCCGCTGTTAAGCAGGGCTGATCTCAGCAGGGCAGGGTTGCTCAACTGCGGCGCAGTCGGTAAAGCGGCCAGCAGTGAGTCAATCTTCGCGCGTAACGGGTCAGGCATGTCATCGCCGGGGGCCAGCTTTTGCAGAGCGCTGAGCAGCCCTTGCAATGAACCTTGGCGGCTTTGCTGGGCTGCCAGTTGTTGCGCCAGTGCCAATTGGTCTTGTCGACCGCTCAGCGGGACGAAACTCAAGGTGTGTGCATCTTCAACCTGTGCGCTCAACAAACTGCCGACCCGTAACGGTTGCGGGCTGTCCAGCGTCAGGGTATGGGTGCTTACGGCGGTGTTGAGCACACTGACCAGTGAGCGATAGGTCGGCGCTTCCCCGGCTGACTGGGCCAGTACTTGGGTGGTCAGCACTTTGCCTTGCAGCAGCGTCCCCACCGGTAACTGTTGCAGGTCAAGGCGGGTGAGCGGGGCGGCGGCGCTGCTCAAGGCCTGTTGCAGATTGATCGTCAGGCTGCCCGCTGAAGATTGGCTGACGTTCAATAACGTGCCCAGTGCGAAGGGTTGGAGACTGCTGACTTGCACGTTAGTTTGACGCCCGCCTTCGAGGGTCAGTTTAAGCAGCAGTTGGAAGCTGGCATCGGCCTGTTTCAGCGACAGCACCTGCGCCTGAGCACTTTGCCCGGGCCCTATCAGGCCGTTCAGGGGAGACAACAGCTGGAGCATCTGCGCGCCAGAGACGCCGGGGCGTACACTGGCCCGGTTGGCAGGTAGGATAGGCGGAATAGTCATGTCGCTTTTCATCGTTACAACCTGTCGAAAATGCCCTCTTTTATGTAGGACATGGCATGTATAATGCCGCCCCGTCATTTAGAGAGTGGCAGAACATCACAAATGTTTGATCCAGCGCTCTTAAACAGGCCGCAAATGCATTTATCCTGCATCACTTTAACGGCCGCGCCTGAGCCGACTTGAACCGTGAAGGCCTCAATTACGTGACCAGCCCTCTTCTAGACGCCGTAGCGCTCGCCTGTGAGCGTGACGGGCGGATATTGTTCGAACACCTCGACCTGCATCTGGCCAGTGGCGACATGCTGCAAATCAGTGGCCCCAATGGCAGCGGCAAAACCAGCCTGCTGCGTGTATTGGCGGGTCTGATGCAGCCCACTGCGGGCGAAGTGCGCCTCAATGGCGAAGCGCTTGAGGGGCAGGGCCGCCACCTGCTGTGGATTGGTCACGCGGCCGGCATCAAGGATTTGCTCAGTGCTGAAGAGAATCTCGCCTGGTTGTGTGCTTTGCATCGGCCTGCCGCCCGTGAGGCTATTTGGGTAGCCTTGGCCGCCGTCGGCCTTAAGGGCTTTGAAGATGTGCCGTGCCATACGTTGTCGGCCGGTCAGCAGCGTCGCGTTGCTCTGGCCCGTTTATATCTGGACAGCCCACCGCTGTGGATTCTCGACGAACCCTTTACCGCGCTCGACAAACAAGGCGTCGCCGAGCTTGAAGAACACCTGGCCAGCCACTGCGAGCGCGGCGGCGCAGTGGTGCTGACCACTCACCACACCCTGAGCCGCACACCGCCCGGTTATCGCGATATTGACCTGGGGCGTTGGGCACCATGAATGTGTTCGCCACGTTAGTGGCGCGTGAAGCGCGCCTGTTGTTTCGCCGCCCGGCTGAACTGCTCAACCCGCTGGTGTTTTTTGCGCTGGTGATCGCCTTGTTTCCGCTGGCGGTCGGCCCCGAAACACAGCTGTTGAAAACCCTGTCTCCGGGACTGCTGTGGGTCGCCGCACTGTTATCGGTGCTGCTTTCGCTGGACGGACTTTTTCGCAGTGATTATGAAGACGGCTCACTCGAACAGTGGGTGCTTTCACCGCACCCGCTGGCGCTGCTGGTATTGGCCAAGGTGTTTGCACACTGGGCGTTTTCCGGCTTGGCGCTGGTGATCCTTTCGCCACTGCTGGGGTTGATGCTGGGGTTGCCGGTGGCCTGCCTGCCGGTACTGCTGATATCGCTGTTGCTCGGTACCCCGGTACTCAGTTTGCTCGGCGCCGTGGGCGCTGCGTTGACCGTGGGTCTCAAACGGGGCGGGCTGTTGCTGGCGCTGCTGATTTTGCCTCTTTATATTCCGGTGCTGATTTTAGGCAGTGGCGCCTTGCAGGCGGCATTGCAAGGCATGCCTGCGAGTGGATATTTACTGTGGCTGGGCAGTTTGACTGCCTTGGCCGTCACCCTGACACCTTTTGCTATAGCGGCCGGGCTGAAAATCAGCGTCGGCGAATAATGAGGTCTGGCCCCACACAGGCCAGTAAAGACCCTGGCTGGCACGGCACTCAACCTGTCGTGACTGGCACCGTGATGGAAACAGCGTGATGAACTGGACTTGGTTTCACAAACTCGGCTCGCCTAAATGGTTTTATGCCATCAGTGGGCGGCTGTTGCCGTGGTTAAGCTGCGCCGCCGTGTTGCTGATCAGTTGCGGGGTGGTCTGGGGGCTCGCGTTTGCGCCGCCGGACTACCAACAAGGCAACAGTTTCCGAATTATTTATATCCATGTTCCTGCGGCCATGCTGGCGCAGTCTTGTTACGTCATGCTGGCCGTGTGCGGGGTCGTGGGGCTGGTATGGAAGATGAAAATTGCCGACATTGCCCTGCAAAGTGCGGCGCCCATTGGCGCCTGGATGACGGCAGTTGCACTCGTCACCGGGGCGATCTGGGGCAAGCCGACCTGGGGCGCGTGGTGGGTCTGGGACGCACGTTTGACCTCAATGCTGATTTTGCTGTTTCTGTACTTCGGCCTGATTGCCCTGGGCAACGCCATCAGCAATCGTGACAGCGCCGCCAAGGCCTGTGCGGTGCTGGCTATTGTCGGCGTGATCAATATCCCGATCATCAAATACTCCGTGGAGTGGTGGAACACCCTGCATCAGGGCGCCACGTTCACCCTCACCGAAAAGCCCGCGATGCCGGTGGACATGTGGCTGCCTTTACTGCTGACTGTGCTCGGCTTTTACTGCTTCTTTGGCGCCGTATTGCTGTTGCGCATGCGCCTTGAGGTGCTCAAGCGCGAGGCCCGCAGCAGTTGGGCAAAGGCTGAAGTGTTGAAAGCGCTGGAGGGCACCCAATGAGCTTTGATTCTTTGAGCGACTTTTTGGCCATGGGCCATCATGCGCTGTATGTCTGGTCGGCCTACGGCATTTGCTTGGCGGTGCTGGGGTTGAACGTGGCGCTGCCCTTGCTGGCGCGCCGTCGGTATCTGCAACAAGAGGCGCGTCGTCTGCGCCGGGAGAACGCGAAGTGAACCCGCTGCGCAAGAAACGTCTGATCATCATTCTCGCCGTTCTGGTCGGCGTCGGCGCTGCTGTTGCGCTGGCCTTGAGTGCTTTGCAACAGAACATCAACCTGTTCTACACCCCGACTCAGATTGCCAATGGCGAAGCGCCACTGGACACGCGAATCCGCGCAGGCGGTATGGTGCAAGCCGGGTCGCTTAAACGCTCCGGGGATTCGCTGGATGTCGAATTCGTGGTCACTGATTTCAACAAGTCAGTGTCCATTCAGTACCGCGGCATCCTGCCGGATCTGTTCCGTGAAGGGCAGGGCATCGTCGCGTTGGGCAAGCTTAACGCTCAGGGTGTGGTGGTGGCCGACGAAGTACTGGCCAAGCATGACGAAAAGTACATGCCGCCCGAAGTCACCAAGGCACTCAAAGAAAGTGGCCAGTCGGCACCTGTCCCGGCCAAAGAGGTTAAGTAATGACGTTTGGATTGATCGTTCCTGAATTGGGCCAACTGGCCATGATTCTGGCCCTGTGCTTCGCCATCGTGCAGGCCATTGTGCCGCTGCTGGGCGCCTGGCGCGGCGACAAGTTATGGATGAGCCTGGCGCAACCTGCGGCCTGGGGCCAGTTCGCCTTCCTGCTGTTTTCGTTCGCTTGCCTGACCTACGCGTTCATGACGGATGATTTTTCGGTCAGGTATGTCGCCAGCAATTCCAACAGCGCGCTGCCGTGGTACTACAAATTCAGCGCCGTGTGGGGCGCTCACGAAGGTTCGTTGCTGTTGTGGGCGATGATTCTGGGCGGCTGGACCTTTGCCGTGTCGATCTTTTCGCGGCAATTGCCGCAGGTGATGCTGGCGCGGGTACTGGCGGTCATGGGCATGATCAGCATCGGCTTTCTGCTGTTTTTGATCGTCACATCAAATCCTTTTGCGCGCCTGTTGCCGCAAATTCCTGCGAACGGCAATGACCTTAATCCGCTCTTGCAGGACATTGGCCTGATTGTTCACCCGCCCATGTTGTACATGGGCTATGTCGGATTCTCGGTGGCCTTTGCCTTTGCCATCGCCGCCCTGCTGGGGGGACGCCTGGACGCTGCATGGGCACGCTGGTCGCGCCCTTGGACCATCGTCGCTTGGGCCTTTCTCGGGATCGGCATCACCTTGGGCTCGTGGTGGGCGTACTACGAACTGGGCTGGGGCGGCTGGTGGTTCTGGGACCCGGTCGAAAACGCCTCCTTCATGCCGTGGCTGGTAGGCACTGCGTTGATTCACTCGCTGGCGGTGACGGAAAAGCGCGGTGTGTTCAAAAGCTGGACGGTGTTACTGGCCATTGCTGCGTTTTCGCTCAGTTTGCTGGGCACGTTTCTGGTGCGCTCGGGTGTGTTGACCTCGGTGCATGCCTTCGCCTCCGACCCTGAGCGCGGCGTGTTTATCCTGATCTTCCTGCTATTTGTGGTGGGCGGTTCACTGACCTTGTTTGCGCTGCGTGCGCCGGTCGTTAAAAGCCATGTCAGCTTCAAGCTGTGGTCCCGTGAGACCTTGCTGCTGGGCAACAACCTGATTCTGGTGGTGGCCGCGTCAATGATTTTGCTGGGCACGTTGTACCCGTTGATTCTGGATGCCATCAGCGGTGCCAAAATGTCGGTCGGCCCCCCGTACTTCAATGCGCTGTTTATCCCGTTGATGGCCCTGTTGATGATGGTGATGGCGGTGGGTGTGCTGGTGCGCTGGAAAGACACCCCGCTCAAATGGCTGCTGAGCATGCTGACCCCGGTGTTACTGGGCAGCGCGGCGCTTGCGGTGATTGCGGGTTTGGCGTGGGGCGATTTCAATTGGGCGGTGTTGGCCACCTTTATGCTGGCCGCGTGGGTGTTGTTGGCCGGGGTGCGCGACATTGGCGACAAAACCCGTCACAAAGGCTTGATCAAAGGGCTGCGCAGCCTGACGCGCAGTTATTGGGGGATGCAGATTGCCCACCTGGGCATCGCGGTCTGCGCGCTGGGTGTGGTTTTGTCGAGCCAAAGCAGTGCCGAGCGAGATTTGCGTCTGGCACCGGGCGAGTCGATGGAGCTGGGCGGTTATCACTTTATGTTCGAAGGCGCACGCCACTTCGAAGGGCCGAACTTTACCTCGGACAAAGGCACGGTGCGTGTGATCCGTAACGGCAAGGAAGTCAGCGTGCTGCACCCCGAGAAGCGCTTGTACACGGTACAGAACTCCATGATGACCGAAGCCGGGATCGACGCAGGGTTCACCCGTGACCTCTATGTGGCGTTGGGTGAGCCTTTGGGTGACGGCGCGTGGGCGGTGCGGGTGCATGTGAAACCCTTTGTCCGCTGGATTTGGTTCGGCGGTTTGTTGACGGGCTTTGGCGGGCTGCTGGCCGCGATGGACCGTCGTTATCGAGTCAAGGTGAAAAGCCGTGTGCGTGATGCGCTGGGCATGACGGGAGCCGCTGTATGAAGCGCTGGTTGATGCTGATCCCGCTGGCCGTGTTTTTAGGCATGGCGTGGTTTCTTTACAAAGGTCTGTATCTGGACCCCACCGAGTTGCCCTCGGCGATGATCGACAAGCCGTTCCCGGCGTTCAGCTTGCCGTCGGTTGAGGGCGACAACACCCTGACTGAAGCCGACCTCAAGGGCAAACCGGCACTGGTCAACGTCTGGGCCACCTGGTGCATCTCGTGCCGGGTCGAGCACCCGGTGCTGACCAAGCTGGCCGAGCAGGGCGTGGTGATTTATGGCGTGAACTACAAAGACGTCAATGCCGACGCGAAGAAGTGGCTCAAGGACTTCCATAACCCCTATCAACTCGACATCAACGATGCTGATGGCTCGTTAGGCTTGAACCTTGGGGTGTACGGCGCCCCTGAAACCTTTCTGATCGACAGCCAAGGCGTGATTCGTCACAAGTTTGTCGGTGTCATCGACGAAACGGTCTGGCGCGAACAACTGGCCAGCCGTTATCAGGCGTTGGTTGACGAGGCCCGGCCATGAAGCGCTGGTTAGCGGCTGTTGCGTTGGGCCTGACATTGACCGGCGCGGCCCATGCGGCCATCGACACCTATGAGTTTGCCGATGACACCGAGCGAGCGCGCTTTCGTGAATTGACACAGGAGCTGCGCTGCCCCAAGTGCCAGAATCAGGACATTGCCGACTCCAATGCGCCGATTGCCACCGACTTGCGCCGTGAGATCTACCGCATGCTCGGTGAGGGTAAAAGTAACCAGCAGATCATCGACTTTATGGTCGATCGCTATGGTGACTTTGTACGCTACAAACCGGCCCTGACCGGCAAAACCGCTGTGCTGTGGTTTGGTCCTCTGGCCTTGCTGGTCGGCGGAGTGGTGCTGATCGGCGTGATCGTCGGGCGCCGTCGACGGGTTTCGCAGGCCGAAGGCGCGGACTCTCTTTCTGCCGAGGAGCGTCAGCGCCTCGCCGCTTTGCTGGATAAAAACCAAGATGATTGAATTCTGGCTCGCAGCCGGTTTGCTGCTGCTGATTGCCCTCAGCTTTTTATTGATTCCGGTGTTGCGTGGGCGCCGTGCCCAGCGTGAGGAAGACCGTACCGCATTGAATGTGGCGCTGTATCAAGAACGTCTGGCCGAGTTGCAGGCCCAGTTCGAAGACGGCGTGTTGAGCGCGCAGCAGTTTGAAGACGGCCGTGCAGAAGCGGCGCGCGAACTGTTGGCCGACACGGAAGGTGTGGCCCCGGCGCGGGTTTCGAGTTTGGGCAAAGCGCTGCCCGTGTTAGCTGCGATCATGGTGCCGGTGCTGGGTTTGGGCCTGTACTTGCATTTTGGCGCCAGCGACAAGGTTGAGCTGACGGCAGAGTTTTCCCAGCCGCCGCAGTCCCTCGAGGACATGGTGTCGCGTCTGGAACGTGCGGCAGACGCGCAGCCTGAATCGGCTGAGGGCTGGTACTTTCTGGGGCGCGCCTACATGGCTCAAAACCGTCCGGCCGACGCTGCCCGCGTGTTTGAACGCAGTGCCACGCTGGCAGGTCGTCAGCCTGAATTGTTAGGCCAGTGGGCGCAGGCTCAGTACTTTGCCGACAACAAACAGTGGAGCGAGAAAACCCAGGCGCTGACCGATGAAGCCTTGAAAGCCGATCCCAAAGAAGTCACCAGTCTTGGGTTGCTGGGGATAGCAGCCTTTGAGGACAAGCGTTTTGCAGACGCGATCGGTTATTGGCAGCGCTTGATGAATGAACTGCCCGAGGGCGATCCGGCGCGTGCGGCCTTGCAAGGCGGCATTGAAAAGGCCCGTGAGCAATTGCTGGCCAGTGGTGCAAAACTGGTAACAGCGCCACAGGCCAAGTCGCTGGCCTCAATCAAAGTCAGTGTGGACCTTGCTGATGCGGCCAAAGCGACCGTTTTGCCGGGAGACAGCGTGTTTATCTTCGCCCGTGCAGTATCGGGCCCACCGGCGCCCTTGGCGGTGAAGCGTGTCACCGTGGCGGACTTGCCCATTACCGTGGAGCTGGGCGATGTGGACGCCATGATGCCGCAATTGAAACTGTCCAACTTTCCTGAAGTCATACTGATGGCCCGTATCTCGCGTGCCGGTCAGCCGACGGCGGGCGAGTGGGTAGGGCGCAGCCAGCCGATGGCCAGCAGCACCCGTGAGTTGCAGCAACTGACGATTGATAGCCCGGATAAGCAATAACCATGGCTGACCGCGTAGGACGCCCAACCTCGTAGTAGCTGTCGAGTAGTGCGAGGCTGCGTTCGACGATGCAATCGTCGCAAGTTCAATGAGCAGGGTGTTTGAGCCATCACATACCCGCTCATTGTGATACGCCTGACTCACCGGATTGAATGGTTTTACGGCGGCTTTGCCGCCGATCGCAGCCTCGCGGAGCTCGTCAGCTGCTACAGGTTTTTGCATGCCTTGGTCAGCGGACCCACCCCAAAAATCCTTGCCTGAATAATGTGTAAACAAGAGAAATAGTCATGAATCCACTTGCACGCATCACCTTGCTCAGCCTGGCGTTAGGTCTGAGCGCCTGTGCGGTTCATCAGCCTTACGAACCGACTCAACCTTCCACGCCTGCGCCGCAGCCCTCGCCACAGCCCTCTGGCAAGCCGCTGCCGGACATGCCCATCCCGAAACCGCCCAAGCCGCTGCCGCGCACCTCGGCCACCTTCGCGCCGCCGCCGGGTGGTCCGAGCCATTGGGATGCCCGCCTTGGGGTGTATGTGCTGGATGACCAGACCAATGTGTTCTATCGACAGCGCGCCTATTACCGCTGGAACAACGGCTGGAGCCGCGCCGTCAGCCCCAACGGGCCGTGGGAAGAAACCGACATCAGTGGCGTGCCACCGGGGTTAAGTCGGCAGTTCAAGTAATACTTCTGAGCCATCACTCATCTGTGAGGAGAGCTCCAACGGGCGGGCAGGCTTGATTGGCGCGTTATTCATGACGCTGTTGAGCTGTAATAAATGACAGTTCAGCAGCAGGTTTTAGCCTGTTAGGCTCAAACGGGACGCAGCGGTCTGCTTTCGCATGTCCCGTTGTAGCGCGGTCGACTTCGTTCTGTCCTGCCCCTTCAAGAGGAGCGATGGCAATGCCTTACCACTCCTTAGAGAAACCTAAGCAACCGGATCGCAGGGCTGTCGTGCCCACACAACGGCCTTATGTGTGGGGTAGTGTTTTGTTAGTCAATAATCTTGGGCTGTATGCGTACCGCAGTGCCAGTGGCTTGAATTACGATAAGTCGGTCACTCTGGATTATCAAAAATTCACCATCAAGCAGTTTGAGTTGCACAGCCCTTCGGCCTCCAAAGAACTGATCATACAAGCCCATGGCAATTTGCGGTCGCCGGTACACAAAGTCCGAGGTTCCAGCCATGTACTGAATTTTTACACGCCTCAAGAGACTGATTTAATCGCTCGGCCCAATGATTTTTTCAGGTTTCAGGCGCGAAAAATAACGGTGGCCCCTGTGGAGGTGATCGAGGTGGGGGAAGAGTCTCGGGATTACAACTTGGCGTACTCTGAGGCGTTTGAAAGCGGTGTTTCTTCATTTTTCCATCAAAGTCAGGCGTTGAATCCTAAGCCGCCCATCGAGTCACTGGCAGACATCGACGCTCTAAATTTCCACGATGTCTTGACGATTAAGCCAGGGAAAACTGTGACGCTTTCAGAGGTGCTGAAGCAGTTACCTGGCTATAGCAAAGTGCATTGTTTTTTCTGCCGCAGCCGCTTTCCGGGCAGAAAGGAATATGCGCCCTTTTCAGATATCCAGGAGCGTGAGTAATTAGGAGGCCATTACCATCGTTATTTTTTCTTCACGGCGCGCTTGGTGGTGGTTTTCGTAGCCACACTCTTGCGTTTTTTCTTCCACGCAGGTGCCACGCCCGCCGGGCTGGCCGGGCCTTTGATAGTCATGGTCATGGCGCTGCACCGCTCGATATGTTTGCTCATCCACGCGGCCTGTTTGGCCACGAAGATGTCGAGGGGCATTTCGCCGCTTTGCACCATATCCAGAGCCTGTTCCCAGATAGCAGTGGTGCCAGGGTCGGCGATGGCCCGGGGCACGGCATCAATCAGGCTGAATGCGGCTGGCGTGGCAGCAAGGGCCTTGCCGTTTTTGCTCAAGTAACCTCGATCAATCAAACCCTGAATAATCCCGGCACGGGTCGCTTCGGTACCAATGCCCGTGGTGTCCTTGAGTTTTTGTTTGAGCAGTGGGTCTTGCACCAGCTTGGCGACGTTTTTCATCGCTTTGATCAGGTCGCCTTCGGTGAAAGGTTTGGGCGGCTGGGTCCACAGGTCTTTGAGGTGGACGTTGGCAACGGCGCAGTCCAGCCCTTCGAGCAAGCGTGGTAATGGTTGTGGGGCCGGGGCTTCGCGACCTTTGGACGGGGTGAGGGCTTCGGGCAGGGCGCGCTTCCAGCCGGGCTCGACAATTTGCTTGCCCACGGCGCGCAAGGCCTGGCCCGCGCAATCAAAGTCTGCCTGGGTGCGGTCATATTCGTGGTTGGGCAGAAATTGCGCCAGGTAGCGCGCGCGAATCAACGTGTAAACCGCACGGTGTTTGCCGCTCAGGCGCTCAAGGTTCTTTGCCGCAGCTGTAGGAATGATGCCGTGGTGAGCGCTGACTTTGGCGTCGTTCCAGGCCCGAGAACGGCGCTGGGGGTCAAGGTGCCCGGCCAGCGGCGCTAGCGCCGAATCGGCATGAGCCAAGGCGGCAAGGATAGCGGGCGCTTCACCATGCTGGCTTTGCGGCAAGTAACCGCAATCACTGCGCGGGTAGGTCACCAATTTGTAGGTTTCATACAGCGCTTGAGCGATGTCGAGGGTTTCCTGAGCGCCAAGACCGAGCTTTTTCGAGCAGATCTCTTGCAAGGTGCCCAGGTCGAAGGGCAGGGGGGCCACTTCCCGCATGCGCTCGGTGCGCAGTTTGATCACCCGGGCACTGTTGGCGTTTTGCATGGCAACCGCTGCCTGTTGCGCATGGGCCTGATTGAGGCAGCGGTCTTGATCGTCGCAGGTGTCGGGGTCAGCGCGCCATTGGGCGGTAAACAGCTGGGTGTCGTGGTTGAGCTGTACGTCGATGGCCCAGAAGGCGACGGGCACGAAGTCGCTGATGCTGCGATCACGGTCGACCACCAGCCGCAGTGTCGGCGTTTGTACCCGACCCACCGGCAGAACGCCTTGATAACCCGCCTCACGCCCCAGCAGGGTAAACAGGCGGCTCATGTTCATGCCGATCAGCCAGTCAGCCCGGGAGCGGCCCAGGGCCGAGTGGTAGAGGTTGAAGGTTTCAGCGCCGGGCTTGAGTGCGGCCAATGCTTTGCGAATGGAGGCGTCGTCCAGTGCGGACAACCACAGGCGCTGAATGGGCCCGCGATAACGGCAATGCTCGACCAGTTCACGGGCGATCATTTCACCCTCACGGTCGGCGTCGGTGGCGATTACCAGTTCGCTGGCTTCGCCGAGCAAGCGCTTGACGGCCTTGAACTGGCTCGCGGTTTTGGGCTTGACGCGCATTTTCCATTTGGCGGGGATGATCGGCAGATCAGCCAGCACCCAGCGCTTGTAGCGTTCGTCGTAGGCGTCCGGCGGGGCTGTTTCAAGAAGATGGCCTATGCACCACGTGACCGTGGCATTGGCCCCCACCCAGCAGCCATCACCGCGTCGGCTGGCACCGAGCACGGCTGCAATGTCTTTGGCCTGGGAGGGTTTTTCACACAAAAACAGCCGCATTGGTCCACTCATTCACGCTTCGCAGAAGAGGCGCAGCATGAGCAGTCACGGGCAATAGAGCAAGGTATTTTTACTGGTTGGATGTACAGCTTAAGCTGCAAGCTGCAAGCTGCAAGCTGCAAGCTGCAAGCCGCAAGCTACAAGCTAGAGGCAGACCCTGTACTACTTCTAACTTGCCGCTTGCCGCTTAAAGCTTGCAGCTTCACAACCTACTGATTGTAAATCTCATCGAACACGCCGCCATCGTTGAAGTATTTCTTCTGCACGTCGCGCCAGTTACCGAAGGTTTTCTCCACCGACAGGAAGTCGACTTTCGGGAAGCGATCGTTATATTTTGCCAGCACTGCCGGGTCGCGAGGGCGCAGGTAGTTGTTGGCGGCAATTTCCTGACCTTCGGGCGACCACAGGTATTTGAGGTAGGCTTCTGCCACTTCGCGTGTGCCCTTTTTGTTGACCACTTTATCGACCACGGTCACCGGCGGCTCGGCTTCAGCCGAAACGCTTGGGTAGATCACTTCGAACTGGTCACGGCCAAACTCGCGGGCAATCATTTCCGCTTCGTTTTCAAAGGTCACCAGTACATCGCCAATCTGGTTGGTCATAAAGGTGGTGGTGGCTGCACGGCCGCCGGTATCCAGCACAGGCGCCTGTTTGAACAGTTTGGCCACGAAGTCTTTGGCCTTGGTCTCGTCGCCACCGTTTTTAAGCACGTAGCCCCACGCCGAGAGGAAGGTGTAGCGGCCATTACCCGAGGTTTTCGGGTTGGGGACGATCACTTGCACGCCATTCTTGAGCAGGTCAGGCCAGTCGTTCAATCCTTTTGGGTTGCCTTTGCGCACGATAAACACGGTGGCCGAGGTGAAGGGTGCACTGTTGTTCGGCAGGCGGGTAACCCAGTCCTCAGGCACCAGTTTGCCGTTGTCGGCCAAGGCATTGATGTCGGTGGCCATGTTCATGGTGATGACGTCTGCGGGCAGGCCGTCAATGACCGAGCGCGCCTGTTTGCTGGAGCCGCCAAAGGACATCTGAATGGTTTGTTTGTCACCTTTGTGTTCGGCTTCCCAGTGCTTTTGGAAGGCGGGGTTGTAGTCTTTATAGAAGTCGCGCATGACGTCGTAGGACACGTTCAGCAGAGGTGGCTGGGCGGCATGGGCGACAGCGCCCAGCGCCAGGCCAGCGGCCATAATGGAGGCGGTAAAGAGTTTTTTCACTGCAGAGTCCTTGTTATAGGGAGCAATAGGGGCACTTTGCTCGCGACTATAGCGGCTGGCGCATAGTCCTTAAAAGATTAAAAAGCACTTTGTTTATACGTTTTTGGTAAATAGCGCATTACCGCAGCGCGAGCAAAAAGACGCCGAGGATTCGTGGCGGTTTTTCTTGCAGGTGGGGCAGTCGTGTTCGAGCTTTTCGCCGCGCATGGCGTTGCTCAACTCGGCGGTGAAAATCCCGGTGGGTACGGCGATGATTGAATAGCCGGTGATCATCACCATGGCCGAGATGATTTGTCCGATGACGGTTCTGGGCACGATATCGCCGTAACCCACAGTGGTCAGGGTGACGATGGCCCAATAGATGCTCACCGGAATGCTCGTGAAGCCATGTTCCGGGCCTTCGACCACATACATCAAGGTGCCGAATACCGTCACCAGGGTGCACACGCTGACCAGAAACACGACGATTTTCTGTTTGCTGCCACGCAACGCCGAGAGCAGGTAGTTGGCTTGGCTTAAATAAGGCACCAGCTTGAGCACCCTGAAGATGCGCAGCATGCGGATGATGCGAATAATCAGCAGGTACTGCGCGTCGCTGTAATAAATCGCCAGAATCCCCGGCAAGATAGCCAACAGATCCACCAATCCATAGAAGCTGAAGGCATAGCGCAAGGGTTTAGGGGAGCAATACAGGCGCAGGCCATACTCCACCGCAAAGACAAAGGTGAAGCCCCATTCGATATAGGCCAGCACATGGGCATAGTTACGGTGAATGCTGTCGATACTGTCGAGCACGACGATCACCAGGCTGCACAGGATGATCAGTAACAATGTCTTGTCGAAGCGGCGTCCGGCCGCGGTGTCGGTTTGAAACACCATCACGTAGAGGCGTTGGCGCCAATCTTGGTTGTTCATGCAGGTTGCTCTAATCCCGAATCCCAGCAGAGTCAGGGATTAGCGCTCAATGCGCAACCCGGATTGCGTGTTCGAGCGGACAAACAGGCGCCGGCAGGCCAGCACCAGCCAGCATCCCAGCACAAAAGGAGCGGTCAATAGAGGCAGGCCAAGGGCGACCAGTGCAGGTGTTATCAGTAGGCTGGCGATAATGCCCAGCAGCGGCAGCCAGATGCGCCGTGACTGTTGGCTCAGGGCCAGCGCTACCAGCGCCGGGTTGTAACCGGCCAGGCCGCTTAAAGCGGTTTGCGTGTCGTGTTGCCAGAGCGCACACACCAACCCGGCCAATGAACCTGTCAGTGCCCACAGGGCGCTTCGCCAGTTACTCAGCCACAGGCCGATCACAATCAACAGCCCGGCCAGCGGGTGGTCCATCAGCATGACTTGAGCGATACCGGTGAACAGGGCCTGCGCCAGTGTTAGGACGCTCATAAGCTGTTCCTGGGCGATCACAGGGGTGGGCGAGCTGTTGAGGTAAAGCAGGGCCCAGCCGATGCCGACAAAGGGCGCGGTGTAGGCATTGTTCGCGTGCTTGAGCCAGTGATGAATCAGGATGCTACTCACTCCGGCACAGGCGATGATCAGCAGGGGCAGCATGGCTGACCAGGGCAGTTGGTGGGCCAAGAGCAGGCCCAGCAAAACACCGTTATAGCTGTAGAGGCCTGCCTGTCGTTGTGCCTTGGGATAGTCGCGACGTTGTGCGGTTAACAGCCCCGCAACGCCGCCAAGCAACGCGCCACCCAGCAGGGTAGGGGCGCAGAGCAAAATGGCCAGCAAGCACAACACGCCGCACACCGGCCGGCGTTGCAGGAAGATCTGACTAAAACCCGCGCACAGGGCGGTGGCCCAGTCGGGGCAGTGTTGACTGAGGGAGGGGGCGTTCATGGTGGCTACTCTGGGGACGCGTGCGGGCAGGGGACGAAAACCGCGAAAAGGGCCACTTCGCAGCCCATCGCAGCCTTCGTGCCTCGTCAGCGGCTTGTGCGGGGTTACTCGTCGCGAATCGAGAAGTTGGCCATGTGTTCCAGGCCTTTGATCAGCGCCGAGTGATCCCAGTTGCTGCCGCCCAGTGCCGCGCAGGTGCTGAAAACTTGTTGCGCGTTGGCGGTGTTGGGCAGGTTGATCCCCAGTTCACGTGCGCCCGCCAGTGCCAGGTTGAGGTCCTTCTGGTGCAGGCTGATGCGGAAACCCGGATCAAACGTGCCTTTGATCATGCGCTCGCCATGCACTTCGAGGATTTTGGATGAGGCAAAACCACCCATTAACGCTTCACGGACTTTGGCCGGGTCAGCCCCGTTTTTGGCGGCGAAGACCAAGGCCTCAGCCACCGCCTGAATGTTCAGGGCAACGATGATTTGATTGGCCACTTTCGCGGTTTGACCGTCGCCATTGCCGCCGACCAGGGTGATGTTCTTGCCCATGCTTTGCAGCAGAGGCAGGGCGCGCTGGAAAGTTTGTTCGTCGCCGCCGACCATGATGCTCAGCGTCCCAGCCTTGGCGCCTACCTCACCCCCCGATACCGGTGCGTCGAGGTATTGAGCGTTTTTGGCGTTGATTTTTTCTGCAAAGGCCTTGGTGGCGGTGGGTGAGATCGAGCTCATGTCGATCACTACTTTGTTTGGGCTCAGGCCCGCGGCGATGCCGTCTTCACGGAACAATACATCTTCGACCTGCGGGGTATCGGGCACCATGACGATGATGAACTCGGCTTCCTGAGCCACTTCTTTGGGGCTGGCCAGCGCCACGGCGCCCGCGGCCAACAGTTCAGCGGGGGCGGCGCCGTGATGGGTCGACAGGAACAGGCTGTGCCCGGCCTTTTGCAGGTTGCTGGCCATAGGCGAACCCATGATTCCGGTGCCGATAAATCCGATTTTAGCCATGACAAATCCTCTTGTTTTTATTGAGTGTTGGCGCGCCGTTAAACTGCGTTATGGGTTTTGAGCCAGCCAAGACCCGCTTCAGTACTGGCCAGCGGTTTATATTCACAGCCCACCCAGCCTTGATAGCCAATGCGATCAAGGTGGTCGAACAGGAAGCGGTAGTTGATTTCACCGGTGCCTGGTTCGTGACGGCCAGGGTTGTCGGCCAGTTGGATATGGTTGATCTGCCTCAGGTGGGTTTGCATCGTGCGGGCCAGATCACCTTCCATGATTTGCATGTGGTAGATGTCGTATTGCAAAAACAGGTTGGCGCTGCCGACCTTGCCCTGTATCGCCAGCGCCTGACGGGTGTTGTTCAGGTAAAAGCCGGGAATGTCGAGGGTATTGATCGCTTCCATCACCAACTTGATACCCACGGCCTGCAACTTGTCGGCGGCGTATTTAAGGTTGGCGACGAAGGTGTTTTCGACGGTCGCGTCGTCCACACCTTGTGGCCGAATGCCCGCCAGGCAGTTGATTTGCTCATTGCCCAGGACTTGAGCGTAGGCGATGGCCAGATCGACCCCGGCGCGGAACTCTTCAACCCGATCCGGGTGGCAGGCAATCCCGCGCTCGCCTTTGGCCCAGTCTCCGGCCGGCAAGTTGAACAGCACTTGGGTCAGTTTGTTTGCCTCCAGCTGTGCCTTGATCTCGGCAGAGCTGTAGTCGTAAGGGAACAGGTATTCGACGCCGTGGAAACCGGCATTGGCAGCCGCTTGAAAACGGACAAGGAAATCCTGTTCGGTGAACAACATGGACAGGTTGGCGGCAAAACGCGGCATGGTGAACTCCTGCTTTGTCCCTCTCCCGCCGGGAGAGGGAGGGGGTGGGCGATTGATTAATCCAGCATCGAAATGGCGGTGGGTGCATCGTTACCCACCAGCGCCAGGTCTTCAAACTCATTAACGGCGTTAATTTCGGTGCCCATCGAAATATTGGTCACGCGTTCCAGAATGATTTCGACCACCACCGGTACGCGGAACTCTTTGATCAGCGCTTGAGCCTGGCGCAATGCAGGCTGGATCTGCCCCGGCTCGAATACGCGCAACGCCTTACAGCCCAAGCCCTGGGCAACGGCGACGTGGTCGACACCATAGCCATTCAGTTCCGGTGCGTTGAGGTTGTCGAACGACAATTGCACGCAGTAATCCATTTCAAAACCGCGCTGTGCCTGACGGATCAAGCCCAGGTAGGAGTTATTCACCACGACGTGGATGTAGGGCAGGTTGAATTGCGCGCCTACGGCCAGTTCTTCGATCATGAACTGAAAGTCATAATCCCCCGACAGGGCCACGACATTGCGCTGCGGGTCGGCCTTGACCACCCCCAGCGCGGCCGGGATGGTCCAACCCAACGGGCCGGCCTGACCACAGTTGATCCAGTGGCGCGGCTTATAGACATGCAGGAATTGAGCACCGGCAATCTGCGACAAACCGATGGTGCTGACGTAGCACGTGTCTTTGCCGAACACCTGGTTCATCTCTTCATACACGCGCTGCGGTTTGACCGGCACGTTGTCGAAGTGAGTCTTGCGGTGAAGGGTCGCTTTGCGTTGCTGGCAGTCTTGCAGCCAGGCGCTGCGATTTTTCAATTTGCCAGCGGCTTTCCATTCACGGGCGACTTGCAGGAATACATCAAGGGCAGCCCCCGCGTCGGACACAATGCCCAGATCGGGGGTAAACACCCGACCAATTTGGGTCGGTTCAATGTCGACATGGATGAATGTGCGGCCTTCGGTGTACACCTCCACCGAGCCGGTGTGACGGTTGGCCCAACGGTTGCCGATGCCCAGCACCACGTCAGACTTGAGCAGGGTAGCGTTGCCGTAGCGGTGCGAGGTTTGCAGGCCGACCATGCCGACCATCAACGGGTGATCGTCAGGGATCGTGCCCCAGCCCATCAGGGTCGGAATTACCGGGATGCCGGTGAGTTCGGCGAACTCCACTAGCCGATCACTGGCATCGGCATTGATCACGCCACCGCCGCTGACCAGCAGCGGCCGTTCGGCCTGATCAAGCATGGCCAGGGCTTTTTCCACTTGCACACGGGTCGCACACGGCTTGGCCAGGGGTAAAGGCTCGTAGGCGTCGATATCGAATTCGATTTCTGCCATTTGCACATCAAAGGGCAGGTCGATGAGGACCGGGCCGGGGCGTCCGGAACGCATTTCAAAAAAGGCTTTCTGGAAGGCATACGGCACCTGGCCTGGCTCCAGCACGGTGGTTGCCCACTTGGTGACTGGTTTTACGATGCTGGTGATGTCGACCGCCTGAAAATCCTCTTTGTGCATCCGTGCCCGTGGTGCCTGGCCGGTGATGCACAGAATCGGGATCGAGTCGGCCGAGGCGCTGTAAAGACCGGTCACCATGTCGGTGCCCGCCGGGCCTGAGGTGCCGATGCACACACCAATATTTCCGGCCTTGGTGCGGGTGTAGCCCTCGGCCATGTGCGAGGCGCCTTCCACGTGGCGAGCAAGGACGTGATCGATACCGCCCACCTTTTGCAGGGCTGAGTACAGCGGGTTAATGGCGGCGCCGGGGATCCCGAATGCGGTATTGACACCTTCGCGACGCATCACCAAAACGGCGGCTTCGATTGCTCTCATTTTGCTCATTGCTTTGTGCCTCTTACGTTTTGTAATTGTATACAAGTGGCTGTGTGGCGAGTGTATTCATCCTCGCGGCAAGAGGTCAATGAGTTTTATTGAAGACGTCGATGTACTCTGAATGTCCCTCTATCTCTAGGGTTGATAGGGTCATGAATTTTTGATGAGTGAAAAGTTGTATACAAACATCATTAATATTGTGTTCTATTGGCTCATTAGGTTGGCTGTAAACAGGCGCCTAAAGGCTTTCCAATAACACGATAAGGACGGCAACCATGAGTGCTTTAACCTTGAAAGTCGCTTTAAACCTGACCGCGCAGGCGCTGGGCGCAGCCCGTCAGATAAATGCGGCGCCATTGACCGTAGCGGTACTCGACAGCAGTGGGTATTTGCTGGCGTTGCAGCGCGAAGACGGCGCCAGTCTGTTGCGGCCCAGTATTGCGATTGGCAAGGCGTGGGGCGCCGTTGCGCTGGGTAAGGGGTCGCGGTTGCTGGCGCTAGATGCTCAGCAGCGACCGGCTTTTTACGCGGCACTCAATGGCATGGGTCGCGGCGATATTGTGCCGGTACCGGGTGGGGTGTTGATTCGTGATGAGGACGGAAACGTGTTGGGCGCGGTGGGGATAAGCGGCGATACTTCGGACATTGACGAGCAATGTGCAATCAGCGCGATAGAGGCACAAGGCTTTCACGCGGATGCGGGTGTTGTGGCTTAGCCCTTTGTAGCCGCTGCCGCAGGCTGCGATCGGCTGCGCAGCAGTCGCAACCCAGAACCTGCGGTGTGCCTGACACGCCCTGAACGCTGATTTTACGACCGCTTCGCGGCCGAACGCAGCCTGCGGCAGCGGCTACACAGGATCAGTCCGGCGCACAGCCTTTGAGCACAAGGCGGATGATGGTTTGTGCCGCCGCTTCGTAATCGCTGTCGTCGAGTTTGGCCTTGCCGGTGATGGCGGAGATTTGCCAGTCGAAGTCGGCATAGGTCTGCGTCGCCGCCCAAATGCTGAACATCAAGTGGTGCGGGTCGATCGGGGCGATCTGGCCGCGGTCGATCCAGGTCTGGATGCACTCGATGTTGTGTTTGGCCTGGGCGTTGAGCAAATCCACCTGGGTTTCGCTCAGGTGCGGTGCGCCGTGCATGATTTCGCTGGCGAATACTTTTGAGGCAAACGGCAGGTCGCGGGAAATCTTGATTTTTGAACGAATGTAGTTGCTCAGCACTTCATTGGGTTCGCCGTCGGCATTGAACGGGGTTGAGACGCGCAGTATCGGCTCGATAATGCTCTCAAGCACTTCGCGGTAGAGGTTTTCCTTGGACTTGAAGTAGTAATAAACATTGGGCTTGGGCACACCGGCCTTGGCGGCGATGTCGCTGGTTTTGCTCGCGGCGAAGCCCTTGTCAGCGAACTCTTCGCTGGCGGCTCGCAAAATCAGGTGTTTATTACGTTCGCGGATGCTGCTCATAAAACGGGTCTTTCCTTGCCGACTCGGGCGGTCGGGCATGGTAGCACCGGGCTTGCGAGCGGCTCAAGATTGCAGCTCGAGGGTGCTTACGCGCTATGCTTGCGTTAATTCAACTCTCAAGGAATACCCTTTCATGGCTGGCAGTAGTTTGCTGATGTTGCTCGACGATATCGCCGCCGTACTCGATGACGTCGCACTGATGACCAAAATGGCCGCCAAAAAGACCGCCGGGGTGCTCGGCGATGACCTTGCGCTCAATGCGCAGCAGGTTTCTGGCGTGCGCGCTGATCGCGAGCTGCCGGTGGTGTGGGCGGTGGCCAAAGGTTCGTTTCGCAACAAGCTGATCCTGGTGCCTGCCGCGTTGGCAATCAGTGCTTTCATCCCCTGGGCTGTGACGCCGTTGCTGATGGTGGGCGGTGCGTATCTGTGTTTCGAAGGGTTTGAAAAACTGGCGCATAAGTTTCTGCACAGTCAGGACGACACCCAAGCGAAGCGCAAAGCCAGGCAGGAAGCTCTGGCCAATGCCGAGGTCTATCTGGTGGCGTTTGAGAAAGATAAAATCAAGGGCGCCATTCGCACTGACTTTATCCTCTCGGCTGAAATCATTGCCATTACGCTGGGCACCGTGGCGGATTCACCGCTGATTCAGCAAGTGGTGGTGATGTCAGGCATTGCGATTGTCATGACCATCGGCGTGTACGGTGTGGTGGCGGGTATCGTGCGGCTGGATGATGGCGGCCTGTACTTGACCCACAAAACCGGTGAAGGCGCCTGGCCGCGCTTTCAGCGCGGCTTCGGCCAAGTCGTGCTCAATGCCGCGCCCTACATGATGAAAAGCCTGACCATTATTGGCACCGCCGCCATGTTTATGGTCGGCGGCGGCATCCTGACCCATGGCGTGCCGGTGTTGCATCACGGGGTCGAAAGCATTACTGCCAGCGTTGCCCCCTTTGTCGGCCCGCTGTCGGTGATTGTGCCGACGCTGGTCAACGCCGTGGCCGGCATTATTGCCGGTGCCGTGGTGCTGGCGGTGGTCACGGGCGTCAGTAAACTCTGGCGCGCCGTGAAGGGTTAAGCCGGCGAGGGTGTCTGCGGGTGTGTGCTGTTTTGCAACAAGCGATACCCCAACGCAGCAAACAGCAGCATGCCCAGGCCCGCAGCCAGCGATACGCTGAAACCGGCCTGGGCACCATACGCGTCGATCACCCAGCCTCCAGCGACGGCGCCCAGCGCCACACCGATGCCCAGCCCGGTAATCATCCAGGTCAGACCCTCGGTCAATTTGGCGGGCGGGACGATATTTTCCACCAGCCCCATCGCAGTAATCAGGGTGGGGGCGAAGAACAGACCGGCAACAAACATGGCGGCTGCCAGCGTGGCGATGCTGCTGACCCACATCAGCGGCACTACGGTGAGCGCAGTGGCTGCGACCCCGAACAGGAACAGTTTGGGCAGCGGTGTCTTGAGCTTCAGTGTGCCAAACACCAGCCCGGCGATGCATGAACCCAGCGCGTACACCGACAGTACGATGCTGGCGGTAGCCGGTTGGCCCTGATGCTGGGCAAAGGCCACGCTGACGACGTCGACGGTGCCGACAATGGTGCCGAGTCCTAGCAGTGCCATCATCAAAATCACCACTGCCCCTTGTCGCAACACGGTGCCGCTGTGCGTATCACTGCGCGGGTGCACGGGCGGTTCGGTATCCCGTTGCAGCACAAACAGGGTCACGCCGACGGCCAGAAAGATGGCTGCCAACAGCGGGCCAGCCTCGGGAAACAGGCCCACGCTGAGGCCCACAGAAATCGGCGGGCCGACAATAAAGCACACTTCGTCGAGTACCGATTCGAACGAGAAGGCCGTGTGTAATTTGGGTGAGCCGCGATACAGCTCGCTCCAGCGTGCGCGTACCATCGCCGGCATACTGGGCATGCAGCCTGACAACGCGGCGAACACAAAAAGCGTCCAGTCGGGAGCACCCAGATGGCTGCATAACAGTAAACTCAGCAGCGCGCACACCCCAATCGCGGCAGCGCCAGGGAGCACGCGGCTCTGGCCGTATCGGTCAACCCAGCGGGAAATCTGCGGCGCCCACATTGCGATGCCCAGTGCGAAGGTGGCGGCGACAGCACCGGCCAGCCAATACGAGCCGTGCAATTGCGCAAGCAAGGTGATGATGCCGATGCCGGTCATGGAAATTGGCATGCGCGCGATCAGGCCCGCAGCACAAAAGGCCTTGGTTCCGGGGGCGCTGAAAATCTCGCGATAAGGGTTAGCCATACAGGCTCCGCAGCATTGGAATGCGCGCGAGTGTAAAGGCTCTGTGCGGGAAGTGGGAAGATAGTGTCGCAGCGCTGAGACGCAGCTTCCTTGCGCGTCCGCAGTTACCGATCAGGATCAGAAGTGGTACTTGACCAACAGGCTGGTGGTGTTCTGGTTGGTTTTGAACGTGCTGCTGTCTTCAATCCCGTATTTGTTTTTCCAGTAGTCGTATTCAACACCGACGTACAACTGTTTGGGACCCCAGCTCAATGCCTTGCCCAAGTCATATTTGATCTGTGGGTTGAAGTGCAGGTTGGCGTGGTAAGTGCCGCGTGAGTTCTGGTCGTTATCCACGACCCAATCCATGTAGCCGTCGATGACCACATCGGACTTGCCCGCGGGAATGGTATAGGACCACACAGGGGTGATCTGCCATACGCCACGTCCGGCGCGGCTGCCTTCCGGGAAGCGTTGGTAGAAGTTCAGCTGGAAGTAGTCGAAACCCGGCACGTTCAAGTCGAAGCCCGGGCCGATCAGGTAAGCGTCGGAGTCACCTTCGCCGAACTCGTAGGTCAAGGCCAACAGCACGTCTTTGATCGGGCCAAATTCAAGCTTCTGGTCGAAGATTTTGCCGAACGACAGGCGAGGAGTGAATTCGCCGTAGTAGGTGTTAGGGCCGACGTTGCCGTCTTCCTTGCCGTTATAGAAAATACGGTCGAGGAAGAAGAAGTTATCACCGTATTTCCAGCCGTCAGCGTGCTCGAAGGTCAGGGTTTGCTGAATCTTCGGGTTGACCTGGAAGTCCTTGCCATACAAATACGTCAGGCTGTTGGTTTGCCACTGAAACAGGTCTTCGGCGACGGCCGTGGTCCCGCCCAACAAGCTCCCCGCAAGCATCAGGCCGGTAAGTGTGCGCTTCATTCGGTTGCTCCAAACGTTAAGGTTGCTGCCGTTATGTGAACCTGCGCTCTGAATTGGCGCCTTGGTTTCGGCTTATATAATCAATACTAAAAGTTGCCTGAAAGGTCAGGTTTAATGCTTAGAGCAAAGACTGGGCCATAACTATTTTCGGCCAACATGTATCGCTCGGCTGCCACGCGGCAGTTGAGTGAAATAAGGTGGATAAAAGAGTTTAAACGCGTTGTTTAGACGCATTAAGTTGGCTTTGAAGTCAGCTTTAAACAAGGCTCGCCTTTGAGAGGGCGCGCAGAATACTGGCTCTGGGCTTTGCACTCAAGTGCCCTGTTATTGCGCATGGGGTGAAGATGAGCGCAATCGTAGGGCAGGGCACCTGTTTAAACTAAAAGTGGACTTTGATAAGGGCGCTGGCGGTATTCTGGTTAGTGTCCAGGCGGCTGCTGTTTTCGATGCCGTATTTATCTTTCCAGTAGCTGTATTCAATGCCGACATACAGTTGTTTTTCGCCCAGATTCAGCGCGCGACCCAAGTCATATTTGATTTGTGGGTTGATGTGCAGGTTTGAGTGGTAAGTGCCGCGCGAGTTTTGATCGTTGTCGACCACCCAGTCGATATACCCATCGATCAACAGGTTGGAGCGGCCCAAGGGAATGCTGTAGGAGAACGAGGGCGTAATTTGCCAAGTGCCCGTGCCAGGGCGTGGCCCTTCGGTGTGGCGGCGATAAAAATTCAGAGTGAAGTAATTGAACCCTGGCACGGCGAGGTCGAACCCCGGGCCGATCAGATAGGCTTCGCTGTCACCTTCGCCGTACTCGTAAGTCATGGCCAGCAACACATCTTTGATGGGGCCTAATTCCAGTTTCTGATCGAAAATTTTGCCGAATGACAGGCGTGGGCTGAACTCGCCGTAGTAGGTATGGGGGCCTTTATTGGGGTCTGGCTTGCCGTTGTAGAAAATGCGGTCGACAAACAGAAAGTTGTCGCCGTATTTCCATTTGTCGGCATGCTCGAAAGTGACGGTTTGCTGAATCGAAGGGTTGATGGCGAAGTTTTTACCGTAGAGGTAAGTCAGGCTATTGGTCTGCCATAAAAACAGATCACCGGCCATGGCCTGACTGGCAGCCAAAAACCCACCCGCGAGCGTGACGCCCCAGTGTTTGCAGTGCATGGGTAACTCCCTTTTTATTGTTTTTTACTGCAAAAGCGCCCTCACCCTAGCCCTCTCCCGGAGGGAGAGGGGACTAGAGGCAAAAGCGGATTTTCAAAAAAACCCCGATCTGCCCCTCTCTCGGAGGGAGAGGGGACTAAAGGCAAAAGCGGATTTTCATTACCCCCCTATCTGCCCCCTCTCCCTTTGGGAGAGGGTTGGGGTGAGGGTCAAGGGTTAATGCTGATGCACATGCCCGCTCATGGCGGCACGCCCGGCGCCGCCCATGACGTTGAACATCAAGTTCAGGCACACCGCGCTCACAGCGGCCATCGCAATACCGCTGTGGGTGATAGGCCCCATCCACAAGGGCAGGTGGGCGAAGAACTCCGGACGTACGACAGGGATCAACCCCATGCCGATACTGACCGCCACCAATAACTGATTGCGACGGTCGGCAATGTCCGCTTCCTGGAGGATTTTGATCCCCGTGGCGGCCACCATTCCGAACATCGCGATAGCCGCACCGCCCAACACGGCAGGCGGAATCGAGGCCACCAGAAACGCGGCCTTGGGCAGCAGGCTCAAGGAAATCAGAAATACCCCGGCCATGATGGTCACCGAGCGACAGCGCACCCCCGTCATTTGCACCAGACCGATGTTCTGGGCAAAAGAAGAGTGGGTAAAGGTGTTGAAAAAGCCCGCCAGAAACGACGCCCCGGCATCACACAGCAGCCCACGACGCAACATGCGCGGGGTGACTTCCTGGCCCGTGATTTTGCCCAGCGCCAGGAACATCCCAGTGGACTCGACAAAAATGATGACCACCACCAGACACATGGACAAGATCGGCGCCAAGTGAAATTCCGGCATGCCGAAGTGTAAGGGCGTTACCACCTGAAACCACGGCGCCAGGCCGATGCCATTAAGGTCGACCATGCCCAGGGCGCCTGACAGCATATAGCCCAGGGCCATGCCGATCAGCACCGAAATGTTGACCCAGAAACCGCGCATGAAGCGGTTGATCAACAAGATCGTGCCCAGCACCAACGCTGCAATAAACAGGTAGATCGGCGAGCCGAACTGTGCGGCTGCGCTGCCGCCGCCTGCCCAGTTCACAGCGACTGGAAACAGCGATAAACCGATGGAAGTAATCACGGTGCCAGTCACCAGTGGCGGAAAGAAGCGCACCACTTTGGACATGAACGGCGCAATGATCATGCCGAAAAAACCAGCCGCAATGGTGGCACCAAAAATGCCGGTCATGCCAATGCCCGGCATGCCGGCCATTGCCACCATACTGCCCACTGCGGCAAAGCTGGCGCCCATCATCACGGGCATGCGAATGCCCATCGGGCCAATGCCCAGCGACTGCACGATGGTTGCAATACCCGCCACCATCAGGTCGGCGTTGATCAGAAAAGCAATCTCCTCACGACTCAGACCGGCGGCCTGTCCGATGATTAACGGCACCGCAACGGCGCCCCCGTACATCAACAACACATGCTGCAAACCGACCAGAATCAATTGCAACAACGGCAACCGCTGAATGGGCGGCGGGGCGGTCACGGCGGGTATGCGCGGTTCGGTTAACTCGGACATGCAACACCTCGGTCATTTTTATTGTTGTGAGCTAGTGGTGTGTAAAGGCGGACGCTTTTAACGGCGCCCGCGGGGTGAACGTCAGTTGGTTTGGGCTCCTGCATTGATCCAGGCGCCGACCAGATCACGCTCTTGCTGGGTCATCTGGGTGATGTTGCCCAGCGGCATGATCGGGCTGGCGACGGCTTGGGCCTGAATACGGGCAGCCATCACTTTGATTTGTTGCGCGGTGTCGAACATCACACCTGCCGGGGCCGCACTGAACAGCGGGCTGGTGGGCGTGGCGGAATGGCAGACCGTGCAGCGCTCCTGAATCACTGCATGGACTTTTTCGAAATCAACGCTGGCGACCGGGGCTGCGGGTGCTGCGGCGGTAGCAGGTGCCGGTGGCGGGGCATCGGCCGCTTTGACCCCGCCTACTGCTGTTTCAGGCAGCGGTTGGTACTGAATCACCTTGGCGGTTTCGGGCGCGGTAGAAGGTGGTTTAGGGCCGGTGACATAGGCCAGACAGACCATGCTCAGCGCGGCGACCGGCAGGGTCCAGGCATATTTATGGCTGTTGTGGCGGGTGTTGAAGTAGTGGCGTACAAGCACGGCCAGCACCGCGATCCCGGCCAGAATCAGCCAGTTGTATTGGCTGCCATAGGTGCTCGGGAAATGGTTGCTGATCATGATGAACAGCACCGGCAAGGTGAAGTAGTTGTTGTGGCGCGAACGCAACAAGCCTTTGGCCGGCAGTGCCGGATCGGGTGAGCGGCCTTCTTTGATCGCGGCCACCAGTGCGCGCTGAGCGGGCATGATGATGCGGAACACGTTGCCGACCATGATGGTGCCGATGATGGCGCCGACATGCAGGTAGGCACCCCGTCCGCTGAACACTTTGCTCAGGCCGAACGCCGCTGCAACCAGCAATACAAACAGGATAAAACCGAGCAACGCCGGGCGTTTGCCCAGGGCGGAGTCGCACAGAAAGTCGTAGATGAACCAGCCGGCAACCAATGAGCCGATCCCGATGGCCACCGCTTCAGGGCCGCTCAGGCTACTGCCGGGAGCGATCAGGTACAGCGCGGGGTTGAAGTAGAACACCAGGCACAGCAGGGCAATCCCTGACATCCAGGTGAAATAGGCTTCCCATTTAAACCAGTGGAGGTTTTCCGGCATGGTCGGGGGGGCGAGTTTGTATTTCTCGAGGTGATAAATACCACCGCCGTGAATCGCCCATAAATCGCCAGCCAGGCCGTCTTTGGGGTGCGCCCGATTGAGGTTGTTCTCCAGCCAGACAAAGTAAAACGACGCGCCGATCCAGGCCACACCGGTAATCATATGAATCCAGCGTACGCTCAGATTCAGCCATTCCATTAGATGTGCTTCCACAGTCTTTACCTCTTGCCCGTCGTTCTTTTTTGAACGTTGAGGCCTTCTCTTATTGGTGGGGGGCGAGGATCAATTGCTCATCCTCTTTAAAGAAATGCTCATCGCAGTTATTGCCACTGCCACTGCGATCAACCACCAGGAAGTCATCCCGCTTTTCGATCGTCAGCACCGGGTGGTGCCAGACGCCGCGATGGTAATTAATGCCCTGCCTGCCATTACTGACAAAAGCGCGGACCAGGCCTGATACAGGTTCATCGCCAACTGGCGCGACCACGATCAGAAAGGGGTTGCCGAGCAGCGGAATAAACGCCTGGCTGCCCAGCGGATGGCGCTCCAGCATACGCACGGTCAAGGGCATGTCCTGCGCGTCGGCGCGGAAGATGCTGATGATGGCTTTGTCTTCTGGCGTAGCCGTTTCGACCTCGGCCAGACGATGAAAGCGCATGGTCGAACCGTTATTGATCATGAAGTGATCGCTGCCATCGGTTTCAATCACGTCACCAAAGGGCGCGAAGGCCTCTTTGGTCAAAGGTTCAATCGTCAATGTGCGCATGGTGGTCTTCTTTTTCTAATGACTGTCAGGTGTTCGTTTTGCTTTTGTAGCCGCTGCCCAAGGCTGCCCAAGGCTGCCCAAGGCTGCGATAGGTTGCGAAGCGACCCTGCTGTTGAAGGCCCTTCGCAACCCATCGCAGCCTGCGGCAGCGGCTACAGTTGCGGCGTTATTTGGCGACTTTGCCCAGAATGCGCAGGCGGCTTACACCACCGTCCGGGAACAGGTTCAGACGAACGTGGGTGATCGGGCCAAGGTCTTTGATCTGCTCGCTGAAACTGTGCTCGGCGTGCATGTCCATTTTTTGGCTGGGCAGCAGTTCACGCCAAAACAGGCTCTGGGTTTCGATCTGGCTGTCGGTGCCGCCTTTGACGAAGGCGCCCTGAATCGAGCAGGAGTCCGGGTAGTTGCCCTTGAAGTGCAGGGTGTCGATGACGATCTGCTCGATGACCCCGGCATGGCCCAGCGCAACGATGACCCAGTCATTGCCGGGCGTGCGGCGACGTGCGGTTTCCCAGCCATCACCCATGTTGATGCCACGGCCCGGGTTGAGGATGTTGCTCATGCGCCCGAAGTGTTCGTCGGAGCAGGCGAGGGCACGGCCCCCGTTAAGGGCTGACGCCAGGTCAACCTGCTCGTTGTCACCCACGGCCGACCAGTCACGGAACGGCACACCATAGACACGCAGCCGTGCTACACCGCCGTCCGGGTAGATGTTGAAACGCAAGTGGCTGAACGCCTGGTCGTTGCTGATTTCGTGGTAGTGGTGGCTGTTGCCTTGCAGTTCGACGGCTGACAGCACTTCAACCCACTGAGTGTTGGCGTCAGGTTCGCCCGAGGCCAGGAAGCAGGCCTCTAGAGAGGCAGACGGCGGAAAGTTGCCGGTGAAGAATGAAGTGTCGATGTCCACGCCTTTGATCGAGCCAGGCACGCCGAGGCGGATGACAGCACTGTCATAGCCTTCAAAGCGTTTGCGGCGCGACTCCCAGCCGTCCATCCACTTGCCGTTGTCATCGAAAACGCCCTCCTTCCATACGGCCGGGGTCGGCTGAAACAGGCGGTTGGCATCGGCGAACCAATCATCGGTCACGGAGATGATTTTGGTGCCCAGGCGGGCATCGGCCAAGTTGACGAATTTCTCGAACGGTACGGCGTAAGCTTTCATTCTTCTGGTCTGCCTTTAAATAAGTGGCTGGGGATCCGTTACCGACAGGTGCCGGCCCGGCTTAGAGCTGGCGTAATCGGAACAGGGCGATCTTGTTGATTTCTGCCAACGCACACGTGAACTCGACGTCTGCCGGGTTGTGGATGCGCGTTTCGAACGCGGCGAGGATCTGGTGCCGGTCGCTGCCTTTTACCGCCATGATGAAGGGAAACTTGAACTTGGCTTTGTAGGCTTCGTTCAGCTCGGTGAAGCGCTGAAACTCTTCGGCCGTGCATTGGTGGATACCGGCGCCAGCTTGTTCGTGGGTGCTGGCTTCGGTGAGTTGGCCCTGAACGGCAGCTTTGCCGGCCAGGTCCGGGTGAGCATTGATCAGTGCCAGCTGGCTGGCGTGATCAGCGCTCAACAAAATGTCACTCATGCGTTGGTGCAGGGTCTGGATGTCATCGACGCTTGCGTCCAGGCCCAAGTCGTAGGCCTTTTCGGCCACCCACGGCGAGTGCTCGTAAATATCGGCAAAGGCTGCCACGAACGCTTCTCGGCTCAGTTGGGAAGGCTTGAGGGTGGTGAAGGCGCTCATAGGGCAGTCTCTGCGTTGAAAGGGTGAGTGGCGTGCCAGTGGCGGGCAATGTCGACGCGGCGGGTAAACCAGACCTGTTCGTGACTTTTGGCGTATTCAATAAACCGCTTAAGGGCGGCCAGACGGGCAGGGCGGCCAATCAGGCGGCAATGCAAACCGATGGAAAGCATTTTTGGCGATTCGGCGCCTTCGGCGTAAAGCACGTCGAATGCGTCCTTGAGGTACTGGAAAAACTGCTCGCCGGTGTTGAAACCCTGCACCTGCGTGAAGCGCATGTCGTTGGTGTCCAGCGTGTACGGAATCACCAGATGCGCTTTGCCAGTTGGGTTGTTCGGTTCCCAGTAGGGCAGGTCATCGTCGTAGGTGTCGGAGTCGTACAAAAAGCCGCCTTCTTCCATCACCAGTCGCCGCGTATTGGGGCCGGTGCGCCCGGTGTACCAGCCCAGAGGGCGTTCGCCGGTGATCTCGGTGAGGATGCGAATCGCTTCGAGCATGTGCTCGCGTTCCTGGGCTTCATCCATGTACTGGTAGTCGATCCAGCGATAACCGTGACTGCAAATTTCATGGCCTTCGGCAACCATCGCGCGGATGACATCCGGATGGCGCTGGGCGGCCATCGCCACGGCGAAGACGGTGAGCGGGATGTCGAATTCGCGAAACAGTTTGAGCACGCGCCAGACACCGGCGCGGCTGCCGTATTCATAGAGCGATTCCATGCTCATGTTGCGCTCGCCTTGCAGTGGCTGCGCAGACACCATTTCTGAGAGGAACGCTTCAGATTCTTTGTCGCCGTGGAGAATGTTGCGCTCCCCCCCTTCTTCGTAGTTGAGTACGAAAGACAGGGCGATGCGGGCGTTGTCCGGCCAATGAGGGTGCACAGGGTGTGGACCGTAACCAATCAGGTCGCGTGGATAGTCGGCGCTCACTGCAGTCTTCCTTATTGTGGGTGTTAACAGTTGATTGGCCAGACCTGGCGTCACTGCGTTGGCCTGATTGTATACAACTTTGCAATCCATTTGTAACCCTGCATGGGTGCATTTTTATCATGCCTGATCACGGAAGGGTACTTGCAAGAAACTTGCCTGATTGGTCAGGTTATGAATCTGAAGTCGCTTTAGATCCTAGCTCTTGAGGAATATGGCCTAGAGCCGCGGCTTTTGCGGGCTGAGCGTAAATGGCGTTTTAATTGTGTACAATTTTTTTTATAAGTGTCTTAATCTTCGCAGTGCCGTAGTTTTGGGTGGCCCCAAAAAGGTTTGGCACTGTTTTTATTTACCGCTGGCTGGAGGTTGCGCAATCGTATGGGACGTTTGACTACGCACGTTTTGGATGCTGCACACGGCTGTCCGGGCAGCTCGATCAAGGTCGAGCTATACAGAGTGGACGGTACGCAATTGACGCTGGTGGCGACGGCGCTGACCAACAGTGACGGTCGTTGCGACGCGCCGCTGTTGCAAGGGGATGACTATCAGTCCGGGGTTTATCAGGTGCAGTTCAGTGCGGGGGATTACTACCGTGCGCGGGGTGTGCAACTGCCCGAGCCTGCGTTTCTGGATGTGGTGGTGCTGCGTTTCGGGATCAGTGCCGAGCAGGACCACTACCACGTGCCGCTGCTGATATCGCCCTATAGCTACTCGACGTATCGCGGCAGCTAACGGTTTTCGATCTGCGCATGTGGTTCTTTGCCCGCTCACACTGCGGGCTTTTTTTTGCCCGCATTAAACGCAAATCTCGTAGCCGCTGACGAGGAACGAAGGCTGCGATCGGTGGCGCAGCCATCGTAATTTTCCATTGCGCTGCACCCTATTCACCACATTGCCAAGGGATCAAAAGTCCCTCATAGAACCTACGACGATTGCATCGTCGATCGCAGCCTTCGTTCCTCGTCAGCGGCTACAAGGCTCGGCGTGCGGCTGACTAACGGCTCAATAACGACGCGGTGCCCGCCACGCTGAACAACCCGGCACTGACGCGGTTAAACCAGCTCTGGCCCTTGCCGCTGCGCAAATAGCCCGCCGCGCCGTGGGCGCCAAGGCCGTAGGCCAGCTTGCACAGCAGGTCGAGCACGGTCCAGGTTGCGATCATGACCAGCAATTGTGGGAGGAAAGGCTGCTGAGGGCTAAGAAACTGCGGCAAGAAGGCTGCAAAGAACAAAATATCCTTCGGATTGCTGGCGCCCAGTACAAACGCGCGCCCAAACAGTGCGCCAAAGCGCGGTTTCGGTGCGGCGTCAGGAACATTCGCCGCCGTGGCAGGCTCGCGTGATTGTTTCCAGCTCTGCCAGGCCAGATAAAACAGGTACAGCGCACCGACGATTTTCAGCACGCTGAACAATTGTTCCGAAGCCAGCAGCAGGGCACCCAAGCCCAGTGCCGAGGCGCTGAGCAGGCAAATGGAGGCAAACACCCCGCCCAGAAAGGCTGGATAAGAACGCCGTAAGCCATAGTTCAAACTGTTGCTGATCATCAAGAGCGAGAGTGGCCCCGGTATCAGGATCACTATCAATGCCGCGCTGCTGAACAGCAGCCAGGTTTCCAGACTCATCACGTCCTCCATGCACAATCCCCCGCGCACCATTGCCGGGTCACTCGATTTATGACTTTGTATACAAAAAAAGCAAGTTTTGTTTTGAGTTGATGCGGAAGATCAAGGCAATCGGCTCTGTCCCAGTGCCGTGTTGATTGTCAGCCAGCCATCGACCGCCTCTTCGCCTGCCTGAGCGAAGACCCGTTGCATGAGCTTGACCTGTTCGCGGCGTAAATTGGCTTCAAAGCGCACGCCCGAGGCGGTCAACTCCAGCAGTCGCTTACGCTTGTCAGTCTGGGGAGCCACGCTGCGCACCAGTCCCAGCTCAATCAGCTGGCGCAAGGGCGTGTTCAGCGCTTGCTTGCTCACACCGAGCAGCGACAACAGTTCTTTGACGCTAAGGCCAGGGTGATGGGCGATAAAAAAAACGATGCGCTGATGCACCCGACTCAGTCCGCGGCGCGCCAGCATTTCGTCCGCTTTGGCGGTAAACGCTTGATAGCCAAAGAAGAATGCTTCCATGGCGGCACGCTGAGTGGTTGGATTTTTAAGGTCAAGCATATTGACGTATCTAGGCTTCGCGGCGTAATTTCGGTCTACCAGTTTGACTTATTTCCAATTACTTCTGCTACCGGTGATCTGTATGGCCTTCTCCGAACGTATTTCCCGCCTGAAAAGCTCTTTGATTCGCGAAATTCTGGCTGCGGCCCAACGTCCGGAAGTCATGTCGTTTGCAGGCGGTCTACCGGCTGAAGCCATGTTGCCAAAAGTGGACTGGAGCGACATGCCCGCTTCGATGGGTCAGTACGGCATGAGCGAAGGCGAGCCGGCGTTGCGTGAGGTACTGGCCGCTGAAGCCCGTGCATTGGGTGTGGATTGCGACGCTAGCCAAGTGATGGTGCTGAGCGGCTCGCAACAGGCGCTGGATCTGGCGGCCAAGCTGTACATCGACAAAGGCACCGAGATCATGCTCGAAGCGCCGACCTACCTGGCTGCGCTGCAGATCTTCCAACTGTTTGGTGCTGAATGCTTAAGCTTCCCGCTGCTGGCCGACGGCCCGGATCTGGCGGCTCTGCGCGTAGAGCTGAGCAAGCACACGCCTGCGTTCATCTATTTGATTCCGACCTTCCAGAACCCGTCGGCGGTGCGTTACAGCGAGGCCAAACGTGATGCTGTGGCGGCTTTGCTGGACGAGTTCGGGGTCACTCTGATTGAAGATGAGCCGTACCGTGAACTGAATTTCGATGGTGGCAGCGCCACGCCTATTGTCAGCCGACTGAAAAAAGCCAGCTGGATCTACACCGGGACTGTGTCCAAAACCTTACTGCCGGGTTTGCGTGTCGGTTTCCTGATTGCCAGCCCGGATTTGTTCCCGCATTTGTTGCGCCTTAAGCAATCGGCGGACTTGCACACCAACCGGGTCGGTCAATGGCAAGCCTTGCAGTGGATCGGCACTGAAAAGATGAGCAATCATTTGGCCGAACTGCGTGATTTCTACCGTGTGCGCCGCGATGGTTTCCAGCTGGCGCTCGAAGAGCATTTCAGTGACTTGGCAGACTGGCATGTACCACAAGGCGGGCTGTTCTTCTGGCTGACGCTCAAGCAGCCCTTCGACACTCGTACTTTGCTCAAGCCTGCGCTGGAGCAGAACGTGGCGTTTATGCCGGGTGAGCCGTTCTTTGCCAATCCGGATGAAAACGTCGGCAGCCTGCGCCTTAACTTCAGCCATATCGACCCTGAGCGTCTGCACGAAGGTCTCAAGCGTCTTGCTTCTGTTATCCGTCAAGCACAGGCCGCACAGGCGGCCTAAAGGAGTGGTGATGCTCAAGGTTTACGGCGATTACAACTCGGGCAACTGTTACAAGGTCAAGTTGATGCTGCATTTGCTGGGCCTTGAGTATCAGTGGCACTCGGTCGACATTCTCAAAGGGGAAGCGCAAACGCCAGCGTTTCTGGCTAAAAATCCGAACGGCAAAGTGCCGGTGCTGGAGCTGGAAGACGGCACATGCCTGTGGGAATCCAATGCGATTCTTAACTTTCTGGCCGATGGCAGCGACTTTTTACCAACCGAGCCGCGTCTACGCACGCAGGTGTTGCAGTGGCAGTTTTTCGAGCAGTACAGCCATGAGCCCTACATTGCGGTCGCGCGGTTTATCGAGTTTTACCTCGGCTTGCCGCCGGAGCGTCTTGAGGAATATCGCAAGCTGCAGACGCGCGGTTACAAGGCGCTGGACGTGATGGAGCAGCAGCTGGGTCGCACGCCGTATCTGGTGGGCGAGCATTACTCCATCGCCGACGTGACGCTGTATGCGTACACCCATGTGGCGCATCAGGGTGGTTTTGATTTGAGTGCTTATCCGGGCATTCAAGGCTGGCTGCAGCGGGTGGCCAGTCATCCTCGTCATATCGCCATGCTCGCTTGAGCATGGCGTGACGGTTAAAAAAACCGCCTTCTTCGCAATCAAGCGCAGCGGCGGTTTTTTACGTTTTGACGACCCCAGTCCTCAGTCACTGTCATCCAGCAAATTATTGAGTGCATGGGCGCGCAGTTCATTGACCTTGCCCACGCTTTTCTCGGGTGAAGAACGCACGATGTCACGCGGGTCGTTGATCAGCACGTGGCCATTGCTGTCGATAAGGAACTGCAGGTCCTCAATGTGCACGCTGTGGCTTCTCAATGTGTTGATGATTGCCTTGCAGTCATTGACCACATTTTCGTTGAACCATGCCTTGGTGGGCAGGGAGGTGCGGTTCTGCACGATGTCTTCGGAATCGATGGCGTTATGAATGAAGTCCTTCGACACGCCCACCGTGTTGCCGTATTTGACCAGCGCATGGGCGTCCACCACAGGGAAACCCAGCGCTTTCAAGCGTTTGGTGGTGGCCAGCTCTTTAGCGGCATAGTCCTGGGCAGGGATACTCCCAGTGGTACCCGGGCGGAACAGGCAAATGCACTGGCGAGGGTCTTGCCGGGAATGGAACACATCTTTCTGGCTGCCGCTGCCCAGCTTTTGTCCCAGCTCTGTAATGTGCTTGAACTCACCGGGTGTGTCGCAGGGTGCGTCAGACGTGGCAGAGGGGTGTTTTTGAGTTACAGCCGAACTTGAAATGAACATGTTGCCACTCGCTCTATGTGCTGATGCGGTTATCAGTTCTGGAGTGAGTGGTCTTGGCGCCAGAGAGGTTCCGCTTGTGCAGGACTAAAACGCTGGCAGCGGGTTAGACGTTGCCAAACCGCTGGTTCAGGTAGTCAATGATCACCTTGGAGTCGTACATCCAGGTGGTCTTGCCGTCTTCTTCGATGCGCAGGCAAGGCACTTTGATCTTGCCGCCTTGCTCCAGCAGGGTCTGACGATCCTGCTCATTATTCTTGGCATCACGCAGTGCCACAGGCACATTCAAACGACGCAAATTTCGACGGGTTTTTACACAAAACGGGCAGGCATGAAACTGGTACAGCGTCAGGTCTTTGGCGGCCTTATCGACCACCGCCTGAGCAGCTGCGCTGCGTTGTTTTTTGTTGGGGCGAGTCATGAAATCGCCCGCGATGATCAACTGACCCAGGCCTACGCGAAGCGCTTTGATAATCACAGTAAAAGCCTCATTGGCGTTTAATAAAGCGCGAAGCTTACCTGAAATTGGCAGGCGAAAAAAAACCGGCGATGAACGCCGGTTTTCTTTGGCACGCCGCGTTACTTGATCAGGCTGAGAAACTCAGTGCGCGTGGCCGCATTGTCGCGGAACTCGCCCAGCATCACCGAAGTGATCATCGACGAGTTTTGCTTCTCGACACCGCGCATCATCATGCACATATGCTTGGCCTCAATCACTACGGCAACACCCAGGGCGCCGGTTACCTGCATGACGGCGTCGGCGATCTGGCGGCTCAGGTTTTCCTGAATTTGCAGGCGACGGGCATACATGTCGACGATGCGCGCGACTTTTGACAAGCCCAGCACTTTGCCGCTTGGAATGTACGCGACGTGAGCCTTGCCGATAAACGGCAACAAGTGGTGCTCGCACAGCGAGTAAAGCTCGATGTCCTTGACCAGTACCATTTCGCTGTTGTCAGAGCTGAACAAGGCACCGTTGGTGACTTCATCAAGCGTCTGCTCGTAGCCGCGGCACAGGTACTGCATGGCCTTGGCGGCACGCTTGGGTGTGTCCAGCAAGCCTTCTCGGGTGACGTCTTCACCAAGCTGGCCCAGAATGGCGGTGTAGTTTTGTTCCAATGTCACAGGGCTATATTCCATGCGGGTTTCATAGTGGCACTTCGTCGGGTCGTACCAATGTTGTACCAATCATGCTGTGTTCGAGTGTCCCGAGCTCGCTCCAGTCAGGGCTGGAATCAAACCATTGAGCGTCAGTTGATAGCAACCCCTGCACGCTGTGGCCAAGCTGATTGGTGATAAACGCAGGGTTCATGCCTGCCATGGGGCACATGGTAGCGTAGGTGCACCTCCCGTTGCATGAGCGACGTGCGATGAAATTCGTATTTGGCACGGTTCGCGCAAAAGCGCGTCCGCCTAATCACTCAGAAATGCCTTTAACGCAAAGAGACATTAACTGACAGCATTGGGGTGTTGCGCCCCCCCTTGAATGGTTCTTTTTGTACCGGTTGAGTCGCTAAAGGACTACGGCGCGTACGCGGTATTGGGAACGGTGGGCGCAGATCACCTCTGCGGGCAAGCCCTTTGTCGCGACACGACGTTATTCGTCGCGGCCCTCCATCATGGTGCGTTTAAGCATGACGTATACCGCTCCGGCGCCACCGTGTTTGGCCTGGCAGGAGCAGAATCCCAGTACCTGTGAGTGCTGTCGCAGCCACGTGTTGACGTGGCTTTTGATCATGGGGCGTTTGCCGTCCAGGCGCACGGCTTTGCCATGCGTCACACGTACGCAACGTACTTCGAGGCGGGTGGCTTCGCTGAGAAACTCCCACAGGGTTTCCCGGGCCTTCTCAACGGTCATGCCGTGCAGGTCAAGGCTGCCCTCAAAGCTGATCTGGCCAAGTTTAAGTTTGCGCATCTGGCTTTCTTGCACGCCGTCACGCGCCCAGCTCAACTGATCTTCAGGGCCTACATCAATGACAAACTGGTCAGACAAGCCGTCGATAATGGTTTCATTGCTGCGCACGATAGCGTTTTGCCGCAGTTTGGCCAGTTGCGCACGGTCAGCTTTAGGTTTTCCAGTGTCAGCCCGATCATGTTTGATCGGTTTAACACCGCGAATTTCATTTTTAAAAAGAGAAAAGTCGTCGTCTTGCATGTCAGCCTCCGCGAAGGTCGGACAGTTTACCCAAGTCGACGGCTATCGTGCGCTGGATGTGCCTCAGTCGCGTTTTTTCATCAGGTGCGCAGCCATGTTAAGGCCCATGGGTTGGCGCATCTGACGGCGACAACGGCGCCATAGCCAGACACCCAGCCAACTGATTAACAAGCCGATGACGAGAACGATAGCAGCACCTGCGGGGCTGGCGTTGAGGTCGCCCAACGCCGCCGGTTGGCCAATCAGGCTGCTGGCGCCCACTACGAGCAAAAGTACGCCGCAGAGGGTGAGCAGAGCTGCGAAGGTCAGAACCAGTCGCGAGCGCCAGTTACTGTGTGCTTTGGGACGCAAGCGCCGCGCATCAAAACCATCGGCGATCTTCATTCCGATATTTCCTTAAAGGGTATCGGCCCTTCGACAGGAACATAGGCAGGTTGTTCCGGAAGATGTTCAGAAATGAAGGCTAAACGTGTAGCAGCGTGGATTTACCGATAGGCGGCGCAAGAGTCCGCCTAACAGGGGGGGGCGATCAGATAAGGTTTTGAGTCAGTGCCAACGTCGCGAAGTTGTCATTCATGATGGCCATTTCGGTTCTCTGCACGTCGGCGGCGGGGATGAAGCCGTCACGTGTGGGCAAGTCGCGGGTGGCGCATGCATCTTCGACCAGCGTGCAGCGAAAACCATAGTCCTTGGCGGCGCGCACCGTGGTGCTGACGCTGGAGTGGCTCATGAAGCCGCAGACGATCAAGTCCAGCGGGCCGGCGTTTTCCAGCGCATCTTTCAGACCTGTGTCGTTGAAAGCATTGGGCATGCGCTTTTCAATGATGACTTCATCGTCCGTGGCCTCCAGGCCTTTGATGAACTCGCCGCGTTCGCCATGAGGGTCGAACAGGCCGCCAACGGTGCCCAGATGGCGTACGTGGATTACCGGGCGCTTGGCCCTGCGGGCTGCTTCGAGGAGCGCGGCGATGTTGGCGGTGGCGGCCTCCATCCCCGACAGGGCCAAAGGCCCGCTGAGGTATTCTTTCTGCGCATCGATGATCAGCAGGCTGGCATTACTCAGGCTGGCTGCGGCATAACCACGCCCGGTAAGTTGAAACATCGTCTTTAAAGCGGACATTCAGGGGCTCCTTTGGGTAGGGCTTTTGCGACATTCTCCACTGACCGAGCGTTTATGTGAATGACTAGTCGTGTAAGGCACGTAGTTGTTGGCCTACAGCGATGTCAAGTGTGAGCACATCAGTACAAAAATTTGCAAAACCGAACGAACCGCGCCTTCAGGCCTGGTTTTAGCGTCAGTGTCTGGGGGCAAACCCCCGCTGGGCACAACTTTGGCTGTGTAGAGGTTTGGCTGTTAGAATCGCCGGTCGATTTTTAGGAGTAAGACCATTGATCACTTCCCGCCTGCGCACATTGCGCGACCATATTCGCTGGGCCGTTAGCCACTTTCATGGGGAAGAGCTGTTCTTTGGTCATGGCACCGACAATGCTTGGGACGAAGCCCGTCAATTGGTGCTGGGTGCGTTGAACCTGCCCTGGGAAATTGCGGACAGCTACCTTGATTGCCGCCTTGAGGACGATGAGCTGGTCAATGTGCAGCATTTGCTCAAGCGCCGAATCGAAGAGCGTGTGCCAACCGCTTATTTGTTGGGTGAAGCCTGGTTCTGCGGCATGTCGTTTATCGTTGATGAGCGCGTGTTGATCCCGCGTTCGCCGATTGGTGAGCTGATTGAAAAACGTTTTGAGCCCTGGTTGGCCAGTGAACCTGCGCGCATCCTCGATTTGTGCACCGGCTCGGGCTGTATCGGCATCGCGTGCGCCTACGAATTCCAGAACGCCGAAGTGGTGCTGGCCGATCTGTCGTATGAAGCCCTGGAAGTCGCCAATCAAAACATTGAACGCCATGGTGTGGATGAGCGCGTTTATACCGTTCAGGGCGATGGCTTCGATGGCCTGCCGGGTCAGCGTTTTGACCTGATCGTGTCAAACCCGCCCTATGTCGATGCTGAAGACTTTGCCGATATGCCGGCGGAATATCAGCATGAGCCTGAATTGGGTCTGGCGTGCGGCGATGACGGGCTGAACCTGGTGCGCCGAATGTTGGCCGAAGCCGCTGATCACTTGACCGAAAAAGGCTTGTTGATTGTTGAGGTGGGCAACAGTCAGGTTCACGTTGAAGCCCTTTACCCGGAAGTTGATTTTGCCTGGTTGGACTTTGAACGTGGCGGTCACGGCGTGTTTATGCTGACCGCGCAGCAATGCCGGGAACATCAAGCGCTGTTTGCTTCGCGCGTTTAAGAAGGGCCTGTAGCTGCTGACGAGGAACGAAGGCTGCTCGTCAGCGGCTATAGTTTTTTGCTTGTGCAATGCGCACCTAACGGTGCGTCGCAATCCAGATCAGCAGGGCGGCCTGAAACACCGCAAAGGCCACCAGGCAGGTGATGGTGAAGCGTAAGCCGATGTCTTCTCGCTGGAACTTGCTGATCCTGTCTTCTTTGGTCCGCAATTTTACTTCTTGCTCCTGCAATGTCTGTTCGGCTTGCTGGAGCATCTGCGCGGCTTCAAGAATTTCCACTAGCTGCAATTTTTCACTGTTCCAGGTGGAGTAGAGGTCACTGACTTCTACGGCCTTTATGTGGGCTTTGAGATGCAGGGCATCTTCGTACACCACGTCAAAGCCTTGGGTGCGCAAGCTATGGTCGCGCCGCTGTCGAGTGTCTTCGCTCAAGGCATCCCGGCTCGGCAAGCTCATTTTTTCAAATGTGTAGCGCGAATATTTTTTCTGCGCCCACAGGATGGCCTGCGCCATCAGGAAGCGTCCGATACCTCGGTTCAGAGGTTCAATTTGCAAGCCGCTCTCGGGGGTGATGCTCACTTGTCGGGTGGCATGGTCCAGCCAGACGTCGAGATGGTTCTGTTCTTTGCGCACTTTCTGGTTGGGCAGCAGGATGCTCAAGCGCAAGAGGCTGAAGTCTTTGTTGTGGCGTTCGGTGTACCCGAACTGGACAAAACGCAACGGCCGAGCGCCCGTGCTGCGATCCGTTGGCAGAGGTGCCAGGCGCAGCATTTTGAAATGCTCGGGTTGCACGTCCGCCCAAGGGCGTGTGGTCGCCTCGGGCGGTGCCGGCTCTTCAGTGCCCGCGTGTGGTGTTGGGGTGTCGCTCATAACGGCAGAATCCTGTGCAAGCCCGGTATGTCGGGCAAGCAAAGGCCGCCGACACCGGCTTATCGGCCGTTATGCGCAGGACTGGAGGGTTTGCCTGCATTCACTTTAGTGATGAAGCGCACAGTTCGATCGCCCAATTCCCCCGCGAGTCGCTGATTGGGGTCGTTGTAGGACTGAACCTGACGCTTCATGTCCATCGGGACAATACGCATCACGTGGTTCATGCCATTGATCAACGTCAGGACGGCATCGGGTTTGGCTGCCTTGAGCAAGCGCGCATCTTTGACGTCGACCTGAATGTCGTGAGTGCCCTGAATAATCAGTGCCGGCATTTTCAATGCCGCAAAAGCGGTGGCCGGGTTGTAGTGCAGCAGGCTGATCATGTACGGCTGCACGCTGGGTCGGAACACGGCTTCGAGGTCTTTGGGCACGTTATCGTCGGTATGGCCGGCTTCCAGTGAGCTGATCAGTTCAAAGCTGCGTTTGAGCAAGGCGGGGGGCAAATGATTACGTTGCAGTTGCTCACGCAATAACGCGCCGACCGGGCGCCCTGTACCCGCAATCGAGATCACACCGGCGGCCCCAATGCGCGGGGCCGCGAGGCTGGCAATCAGGGCACCTTCGCTGTGGCCCAATACGAATACCTTGCCGAAGCGCGGGTCTGCCTTGAGCTTCTCGCCCCAGGCCACGGCATCGTCAACGTATTTGTCCACGCTCAGTTGCCGCTCATCCGGGGTTGCGGGCTGGCTTTGGGCAATCCCGCGCTTGTCAAAACGCACGCTGGCGATATTGCTTTGGGCCAGACGCCATGCCAGTTTTTTCAAGGCATCGTTGCGCCCGCCAATCGGGTTGTTGCCATCACGGTCAGTTGGGCCGGAGCCCGCCAGTATCAGCACGACAGGCACTGGCTTGTCGCTTTTTGGAAGCACCAGTGAGCCGTAAAGTGTGCCGGAGCCAGTGTCCAGTTCAATAGGGCGCAGCAGAACATTAGAGGAAGTGGCCGCCAGGGCCTGAGTGCAGAACAGGGTCAGCGCTAAAAAGAATATTCGCAGCATCGTTACGCCATCATTGTCTAATGTGCCGGTTCTACAAACCCGGATGAGTAAGGTTGGAGGATGAACTAGTAGGGCAGCCTGCGTATACTGGCGCGCATAGTAAACGAGGTTGAATCTAATCAACTGTTTTTCGCGGAGCTCCCTGCATGTCCGGCAATACCTACGGCAAGCTGTTCACTGTCACCACCGCAGGCGAAAGCCATGGCCCGGCGTTGGTCGCCATTGTTGATGGCTGCCCGCCCGGGCTTGAGCTGTCCCTTGAAGACTTGCAGCGCGATCTTGACCGCCGCAAGCCCGGCACCAGCCGTCACACCACGCAGCGTCAGGAGCCGGACGAAGTCGAGATCCTTTCCGGTGTGTTCGAAGGGCGCACCACGGGCTGTGCCATTGGCCTGCTGATTCGCAACACTGACCAGAAGTCCAAAGACTATTCGGCGATCAAAGATCTGTTTCGCCCCGCCCATGCCGATTACACCTACCACCATAAATACGGTGAGCGTGATTATCGCGGTGGCGGGCGCAGTTCTGCACGTGAAACTGCGATGCGGGTTGCTGCGGGTGCGATCGCCAAGAAGTATCTGGCGACCCAGGGCATTGTAATCCGGGGCTATATGAGCCAGCTGGGCCCGATTGAAATCCCGTTCAAGACCTGGGATTCGGTCGAGCAAAACGCCTTTTTCAGCCCTGACCCGGACAAAGTGCCAGAGCTTGAGGCTTATATGGATCAACTTCGTCGCGATCAGGACTCGGTGGGTGCCAAAATCACGGTGGTGGCCGAAGGTGTCATTCCTGGGTTGGGTGAGCCGATTTTTGATCGTCTGGACGCTGAACTGGCCCATGCCTTGATGAGCATCAATGCGGTCAAGGGCATTGAAATAGGCGCAGGTTTCGCCAGCGTTGCCCAGCGCGGCACCGAGCACCGCGACGAGCTGACGCCTGAGGGTTTTGCGAGCAACAATGCGGGCGGCATTTTGGGCGGTATTTCGTCCGGTCAGCCGATTGTTGCGCACCTCGCGTTGAAGCCCACCTCCAGCATCACCACGCCGGGGCGCTCGATAGATGTTCATGGCAACCCGGTCGACGTGATCACCAAAGGTCGCCATGACCCCTGTGTCGGCATTCGCGCCACACCCATTGCCGAAGCCATGATGGCCATTGTGCTGATGGACCATCTGCTGCGCCACCGTGGGCAAAATGCCGATGTGCGTGTGAGCACGCCTGTGCTGGGTCAGTTGTAATGCCGGGGTGTGTGGGTGCCGTGGTCTGACGACCGTGGCACCACTTCCTTACTGGCGGTTGTCAGGTTTCTATCTTTTCTACTTCGCCTTGCTGGGTGCTACCGCGCCGTACCTGGCGCTGTACTTCCACCATCTCGGTTTCTCGAGCGCCAGAATAGGCGAGTTGGTGGCCATCCCGATGTTGATGCGCTGTGTGGCGCCTAATCTTTGGGGCTGGCTAGGCGACTATACGGGGCGACGCTTGCTGATTGTTCGGCTCGGTGCACTGTGCACCTTGCTCAGTTTCAGCCTGATCTTTGTCAGCAAGAGCTATGCGTGGCTGGCATTGGTCATGGCCCTGCATGCGTTTTTTTGGCATGCGGTGCTGCCGCAGTTCGAAGTCATCACCTTCGCCCATTTGCGCCAGCAGCCCGAGCGCTATAGTCAGATCCGGCTGTGGGGCTCGATTGGTTTCATTCTGGCCGTGGTGATTCTGGGGCGCCTGTTTGAGTGGCTGGATCTGGATATTTATCCTGCTGCTGTGCTCGCCATAATGGCAGGCATTGTGCTGTGCAGCCTGTGGGTTCCCGGAGCGCGGCCGTCCAGCCAGGGGCGCAATGTGCTGGTCGGCGGTTTTATACAGCAGTTGCGTAGACCCGGCGTGCTGGCGTTTTTTGCTTGTGTCGCATTGATGCAGATGAGCCACGGGCCGTATTACACCTTTCTGACCCTGCACCTTGAAGACTTGGGCTACAGCCGGGGTGTGATTGGCCTGCTGTGGGCGTTGGGTGTGGTGGCAGAAGTCCTGATGTTTATGGCCATGCGGCGTATCTTGCTGGCATTTTCGGTGCGCAGAGTGCTTATGGTCAGCTTTTTACTGGCCGCCCTGCGATGGCTGATGCTGGGCTCGTTTGCCGAATACCTGTGGGTATTGTTGCTGGCTCAACTGCTGCATGCGGCCACTTTTGGCAGTTTTCACGCGTGTGCCATGGCCTTCGTTCAACGCAGTTTCGCCCCCGGCCAACAAGGTCAGGGGCAAGCGCTATACGCCACATTGGCGGGCATCGGGGGCGCCGTGGGTGCGCTTTATGCCGGTTACAGCTGGAACACACTCGGCCCGACTATCACCTTTAGTATGGCAAGCGCCGCAGCACTGGCCGCAGCCGTTATCATCGCAACTCGACTGCAAGAGGACAGGCCATGAGCCTTACCCGTGAACACCTGAGCCTGGAAATCATAGAAGCCGGGCGCTTTTTATACGGTCGTGGCTGGTCGCCTGCCACCAGTAGTAACTATTCGACCCGACTGTCGGCCACCGAGGCATTATTGACGGTCTCAGGTAAACATAAAGGCCAGTTGGGCCTGAATGATGTACTGGCTACCGATTTGTCGGGTAATAGCCTTGAGCCAGGCAAACAACCTTCTGCCGAGACCTTGCTTCATACACAGCTTTACCGCTGGCGGCCTGAAATTGGTGCGGTGTTGCACACGCATTCGGTCAATGCGACCGTGCTGTCGCGGCTTACGCCCGGTAACAGCCTTGAATTTGAAGACTACGAGCTGCAAAAAGCCTTCAACGGGGTATCAACCCACGCGTCGAAAGTGCAGGTGCCTATTTTTGACAATGATCAGGACATCGAGCGTTTGGCTGCCAACGTTCAGCCGTGGCTTGAGGCTCACCCTGACTGCGTGGGCTACTTGATCCGTGGACACGGCCTGTACACATGGGGGGCGCGAATGAGCGATGCACTGCGTCAGATCGAGGCCTTCGAGTTCTTGTTTGAATGTGAGCTCAAAACCCGTGCCGTACTTAACCGTTAACGCTGACTTCACCGTGAAGAAGCTCACTGCCTGAATTCAATGGTTTGCCTGAACGGCCTGCAAAAGCCGAAAGCGCACACTTATGCCGAGGAACCGTATCCATGAGCAGCCTGTCCGTTTATCACACCTCCAGCCCCGAACTCCCGAACAAGGTGTTGACGCACCTTGAAGACATCCAGTCCACCCTGGCCGAGCAGGGTGTGCGCTTTGATCGTTGGCAAGCCGCAGCGCCGATCCAGCCGGGTGCGACTCAGGAAGAAGTGATCAGTGCTTATCGTCAACAGATTGATCAGTTAATGACTGAGCGCGGCTATATCACCGTGGACGTCATCAGTCTGAACAGCGACCACCCGCAGAAAGCTGAATTGCGCGCCAAGTTTCTGGATGAGCATCGTCATGCCGAAGACGAAGTGCGATTTTTCGTTGCCGGGCGAGGGTTGTTCACGTTGCACATTGGCGATTATGTCTATGCAGTGCTGTGCGAGAAAAACGACCTGATCTCAGTGCCAGCCGGCACACCTCACTGGTTTGATATGGGCGAACATCCCCATTTCGTGGCTATCCGCCTGTTCAATAACCCTGAAGGCTGGGTCGCGAACTTTACGGGTGAAGACATCGCCAGCCGCTTTCCCCGTCTCGAAGATTAAGGAACCTCTATGCCGATCAAGGCCATCCTCACTGATATTGAAGGCACGACCAGCGCCGTCAGCTTCGTTTTTGACGTGTTGTTCCCTTATGCGGCCAAGCATATGCCCGATTTTGTTCGGGCTCACGCTGAAGAGCCAGAAGTGGCCATGCAGTTGGGTGCAGTGCGACTGGACAGCGGCGAACCCGAAGCAGATATCGAGCGGGTCATCGAGCTTCTCGGCGAATGGATTGCCGAGGACCGCAAGGCTACGCCGCTCAAGGCTTTGCAAGGCATGGTCTGGAAGCAAGGCTACGAGGCGGGCGAGTTGAAGGGTCATGTTTACCCGGATGCGGTGAACGCCCTCAAGCGCTGGCATGAGAAGGGGTATGAACTGTATGTGTACTCGTCAGGTTCGATTCAAGCGCAGAAGTTGATATTCGGCTGCTCCGATGCGGGCGATCTCTCGACTCTGTTCAGTGGCTATTTTGACACCACGTCAGGTCCCAAGCGTGAACCACAGTCCTACCGGCATATCACCGAAGCCATCGGCTGCCCGGCCGGGAAAATCCTGTTTCTTTCAGATATCGTCCTAGAGCTGGATGCGGCTCAAGCGGCGGGTATGCAAACCTGTGGACTGGCTCGCGATGGTGGAGAATTGCAAGGTCACAAGACCGTCAGCAGTTTTGCCGATATTGACGTGACCCACCTTTAACTCGGGGCACCCTGCAACACAGTAAAAAGCCAGCAACTGCTGGCTTTTGTTTGTGCGCGATTCTCGTTGCCATTACGCGGAATGGTACGAAGGCAAGGCAAATCGATGCTGGCTTTGCAGCATCGAAATGGTCGGTAATTCGCTGGCGTTACCTGCAAGGTCACGGCGGATGGCGCTGATCACCCAAGTCAATTGCTCGGCGGTGTGCAATTGAGCATAAGAAATAGAGCGCTGGGTCTGTTTGCCATCGCTGTCACACAGTGTCAGCAATACGCCACCATCCGGGCGAGGCTTAACGGTGACTTTGTGATTCGAGAACAGGGAAGTGAATTTTTCTTGGATCAGACTCATGTCTTCATCTCCATTAGCGCGTGGAAGGCTTGTATGAAGTAAGAGTTGCAGGGACTGTGCCAGTCGAATAATTAAATAAAAGCGTTATAAATCAATTGGTTATTAAATATCTGCAATTACGCTCTCGTGCATTTTGCATGAGTGCTAAAAGTTCACCCTGCAATTTGCCCAGTCGTGATCACTCATTCAGGAAAAATCTGTGCGGATGGGTACGCTTATTGATCATTGCTATCAATGCCGTACACATAAAGGGGGTGACAGGCGGGGGGAGTGTCAGGAAACTAGGCTTTTTTGTAGCGAACACGGAGCCTCATATGTCAGATAACAAGCCAGCAGATCAAAATCGGCAAATGACCCCAGAAGAAGCCGCAGACTTCGCCGAACAGGTCTTTAACAAAGCCCGTGAAGGCGATGCAGCCATGCTCGCAGCGTTGTTGAGCAAAGGCTTGCCACCCAATCTGCGTAACCACAAAGGCGATACCTTGCTGATGTTGGCGAGTTATCACGGGCATATTGAAGCCGTGAAAGTGTTGCTTGAGCATAAAGCCGACCCTGAAATTCGCAATGACAACGGCCAAAGCCCGATTCAGGGCGCTGCATTCAAAGGTGATCTGGCGATGGTGCAGACCTTGGTCGAGGGCGGCGCCCAAGTCGAAGGTGCTTCATTTGACGGCCGCACAGCATTGATGATGGCGGCCATGTTCAACCGTGCGGCCATCATTGATTTCCTGATCAGTAAAGGCGCCGACCCAAAAGCCAAAGACTCCAGCGGTACGACTGCGCTGGATGCGGCAAGGACCATGGGCGCTGTGGATACCACTGAACAGCTGGAAAAACTGCTGGGCTGATGGCATGTGCTCGGGGGGCGCATTTGATATATCCTGCGCGCCCTCTTTTTCCCTGTGACAGGTTTGCCCATGAAAACTGCTCTCGTCGAACTCATCAGTAAAATCAGCTCTGGGTGCCTGAGCGACGACGACATAGCCAAAATCGCTGATGAAGCGGCTCAGGCCTACGCTGACCCTGCTGCCTTTCTAGCTGCTAATCCAGATATCAACTACGACGATACGTTCCCCATCTCACTGGGGGAGTGGGTTGTGATGGGCAGCTTGCCTGAAACGGTCTTGTTCCAGGCCGATACCTATATGCAATTGTTTGAGCAAATCGTGGCGTCGTTTGGCCCGGATGTGACGTTCAACATCAAACCTAAACAACTGGCCAAGACCGAAGCGCTGACGGCACTGAACCGGATTCAGATCCAGATGGGCAGCATGTCCGCGGATAAAGGCGGGTATGTGCTGATGAATGTGAGTCAACCGCTGGATGACGAGCTTCAGGTCGTGCTGGTCTACGGTGAAGACGTGCCACGTGTGCTGCAACTGTGTGAGGCCGTCGGGATTAGCGCTGCCCCATCATTGGAAGCCCTTAAAATCGCAGTTCACGTTTGATCCAGTACGGGCTGTAATAAAAAACGGAACCCTGGCCACAGCTGACTATCCTAAGTAGACAAGTACTCACTCGGGAGCATCATCATGGGTTCTACGTTTAACGGTCTGATTGGTCTCATCATTCTGGCGCTGGATATTTGGGCCATCATCAATGTGATCAAAAGCGGTGCCGGAACGGGGGCGAAAATTCTCTGGATCTTGCTGATCATCCTGTTGCCAGTATTGGGGCTGATTATTTGGGCCATCGCCGGGCCAAGGGGTAATGTGCGGATTTGAACCATCAATCCAGCGGTTCACGCCCCGCTTAAGGTGGAGAACCGCTGAGTCAGTCAACGTCAAGGTTCGACCTGTCAGGTTCCTCGACGTAGAATGCGCGCCTTTCTTGGGCAGTTAAGTCAGTGAATTGCGAAGGCGATTCACGGCTTGACTGCCGATCATGGGCGGGTGACCGTCCGTTGCCATCAGCATTCAAGGGACTACCCATGACTGAAACACCAAAAACCGACTATCTAGAAACCCTTTATGAAGGCTATGGCCAGCGTTTTCGCATGGACAAATTGCTGCATGAAGTGCGTACCGAGCACCAGCATCTGGTGATTTTTGAAAACCCGGTCATGGGCCGGGTGATGGCGCTGGACGGTGTTATCCAGACCACCGAAGCCGATGAGTTCATTTACCACGAAATGCTCACCCATGTGCCTATCCTGGCGCACGGTGCAGTCAAGCGCGTCTTGATCATTGGCGGTGGCGATGGCGGCATGTTGCGTGAAGTGACCAAGCACCGTGGCATTGAACATATCACCATGGTCGAGATCGATGGCACCGTGGTGGATATGTGCAAAGAGTTTCTGCCTAACCACTCCAAAGGTGCTTACGACGATCCGCGCCTGAACCTGGTGATCGATGACGGCATGCGTTTTGTCGCCACGACTGAAGAAAAATTCGATGTCATCATTTCAGATTCCACTGATCCGATCGGGCCGGGTGAAGTGCTCTTTTCCGAAAACTTTTACCAGGCTTGTCATCGTTGCCTGAATGATGGCGGTGTACTGGTAACGCAAAACGGTACCCCGTTCATGCAATTGAACGAAGTGAAGACCACGGCCGGGCGTATGAACAGTCTCTTCGCAGACTGGCATTTCTATCAGGCCGCTGTGCCGACTTACATCGGCGGCGCGATGACATTTGCGTGGGGGGCTACCAACAAGTCCTACCGCAAATTGCCCCTTGAGACCCTGCGCCAGCGTTTCGCCGGAAGCGGCATCGTGACCCGCTACTACAATCCCGAGATCCATATCGGCGCATTTGCCCTACCGCAATATGTGTTGCAGGCTATTAACAAACCAAGTAACGATTAACAGACGGTTTGAGCTGACGCGCCTGCTCCCCCAATATCTGCACGGTGCTTGAGGGGGTGGGTAGGCCTGTCGCATAAAGTCTTTCTCAGCGCGTCCTTATGTTTCAAGATGTTCTCTTGTACGAAATTTTCACGGAAGGTTTAGGACAATTCGCGCGCAAAATGTCGGCATCCGAGTGAATCCGCTCCCCTCATAGGGGCATTGCGATACCTCTTATTTGAAAATTTTGCTTAATAAAGAGCATTGACCTCAGTGGAATACCATTGACGGTCATGCCGCATTTGCTCTGCCCACGTGATCTACCGGTTGCCTCCAATCGTAGAGAAATCACAGGGCAGGGCGCTGCATAATAAAAGCCACTCAATCTGAACCAATGGGTCCTTAACAACATGGCAATCCCGGACGCCCCAAAACAACAGCATGCGACTACGCGTGTGTTGCAACCGACCGTCAAATCGCATCTGGCGTTTACGCTGCTCTGTGCCTTGATCATGATGGTGATGTTCACCCTGCTGCGGGTGGCCTTGCTGGTTTATAACCGAGAAATGATGCTCGATACCCCGGCTTCGACTTTTCTGGAGGCGTTCGCAAACGGTTTGCGATTTGACCTGAGAATCGTGGTCTATCTCAGCATCCCGTCTGTGTTGGCATTCCTCAGCGTCAAAGCCATGGCTTGCCGGGGCGTACTGCGCTTCTGGCTGACAGCCGCTTCCAGTCTGGCGCTGTTTTTGGGCCTGATGGAAATGGACTTCTATCGGGAATTCCATCAGCGTCTTAACGGTCTGGTTTTCCAGTATGTGAAGGAAGACCCGAAAACCGTTATGAGCATGCTCTGGTACGGCTTCCCGGTGGTTCGCTATCTGTTGGCATGGGCGGTGGGTACAGTCATTTTGTATTTTGCCTTCCGCAGTGCAGATCGCCTGACGCGTCCACGCGCTGTAGCGGGTGTCTCGAGTCAAGCGCCAAGCGTAGCCCCATGGTATGGCCGTACTGCCGTGTTCGTTGTGCTGCTGCTGGTGTGCGTGGTCGCTGCACGCGGTACGCTGCGCCAGGGTCCGCCGCTGCGTTGGGGTGATGCCTACACAACAGACTCCAACTTCGCCAACCAGTTGGGGCTCAATGGTTCCCTATCATTGATTACAGCGGCAAAAAGCCGTTTCTCGGATGATCGCACCAATGTCTGGAAGCCTACGTTGGACGATTCGGTCGCGCAGCAGACCGTGCGCGATATGTTGCTGACCGAGAACGATAAGCTGGTTGATCCGGATACGGCACCCGTGCGCCGCGATACCACTCCGCCTGCGGAAAAAACGTTGCCGATCAAAAACGTTGTCGTGATTTTGATGGAAAGCTTCGCTGGCCATTCGGTAGGTGCTTTGGGCCGTCCTGGCAATGTCACACCTTACTTTGACCAATTAGCCAAAGAAGGTCTGCTGTTCGAACGCTTCTTCTCCAACGGTACGCATACCCACCAAGGCATGTTTGCGACCATGGCGTGCTTCCCGAACTTGCCAGGCTTTGAATACCTGATGCAAACCCCGGAAGGCAGCCACAAGCTGTCCGGTCTGCCGGAGTTGTTGAGCGCTCGTCAGTTTGATGACGTTTATGTCTATAACGGCGATTTTGCATGGGACAACCAGTCAGGTTTCTTCAGCAATCAGGGTATGACGACCTTTGTGGGGCGTAATGATTTTGTTAACCCTGTGTTCTCGGATCCGACGTGGGGTGTGTCTGATCAGGACATGTTCAACCGTGGTCTGGAAGAACTGAAAAAACGTGAAGGCAAGGCGCCTTTCTATGCCTTGCTGCAAACCTTGTCCAATCACACGCCGTATGCGTTGCCGACACCGCTGCCAGTGGAACCTGTGACTGATCGCGGTTCGCTGAACGAGCATTTAACGGCGATGCGTTATTCGGATTGGGCCTTGGGTCAGTTCTTTGAAAAAGCGCGTAAAGAGCCCTATTTCAAGGAAACACTCTTTGTAGTGGTCGGCGATCACGGTTTCGGTAACGAACAGCAAATTTCCGAAATGGACTTAGGCCGTTTCAACGTTCCCTTGTTGCTGATCGGGCCGGGCATTCAGGAGAAGTTTGGCGCGCGCAACGATACGGTAGGTACTCAGGTCGATATTGTGCCGACCATCATGGGTCGTCTGGGCGGTGAGTTCCGTCAGCAGTGCTGGGGTCGTGACTTACTGACCTTGCCGGAAGGTGACAAAGGGAGAGGTATCATCAAGCCGTCGGGCAGTGATCAGACGGTGGCAATCCTCAGTGATGACCACATCTTGGTCCAGCCGAAGGATATGCCCGGTAAAGTGTGGCAGTACACCCTGGGCGCCAACCCTGAAGCTAAAGTAGTGGCTGGCTCGCCAGAGGAAGCCGAACTCAAGCAGAAGCTCGAGTCTTTCTTGCAAACGGCGACCAAAAGCTTGCTGGATAACACTGCAGGTGTAGAAGATCCGAAGTAAGCAATCATGCTGTAAGTCATAAAAAAAGAGGCCGTTAGGCCTCTTTTTTTATTGCGCGGGGGTTTAAGACGCCAGCGCTATATTTTGCCAAGTAACAGCAATACCAGCAGCACAACCAATACAACGCCGATAATGCCTGATGGCCCATATCCCCAGCTTTTTGAGTGCGGGAACACGGGCAGGCCACCGATTAACAGCAAAATCAGGATGATGAGAAGGATTGTGGTCATGATTATTTCCTTGTTGATGTGTTCCGCCAAGGTCTCGCTTGTTGAGCACCGCTTGAAGAACATGAGTTGGGCTGTGCTTATAAAGTCCGACTGTTGCTGATGCCGGATAATTCAAATTTATTTAACGTCGCCCTAAAAGATTTCAACATTGATCCGGGCGTGGGCCGCGAGTAGGGTTGCGCGCTGCACTATGGGAGAGGCTTCACATGCTTAACTACATTTGGTTTTTTTTGGCGGCCGTATTTGAAATTGCGGGTTGTTACGGTTTTTGGATGTGGCTGCGTCAGGGCAAGAGCGCGTGGTGGGTGGTTCCGGCGATTTTCAGTCTGGCTGTATTTGCCGTGCTCCTGACCAAAGTAGAAGCTGTTTATGCAGGTCGGGCTTATGCAGCCTATGGCGGAATTTACATTGTGACGTCCATTGCCTGGCTCGCCGTTGTTGAGCGTATCCGCCCATTAAGCTCTGACTGGATAGGGCTCGGCCTGTGTGTTGCAGGCGCAACCATTATTTTGTTGGGCCCGCGTTTTACCTCGGCCTAGGGTATTTAGCGGATGAAGAGCTGTTTGATGATTTTTAAGTAGGTGGCTTCTTTAATTGCTGTAGGAAGGATTTCCTACGAGCGTAGGTGTTGGATGAATTGCCCTGTAGGGATTGAAGCACTGTTTTACGGCGTGCAGTCTTGATGGCCTGTCACCTCTTGAGATGAAAGCCATGCGGATACTGACTAGCACCATCGGCGAAGTGATTTCACTGGGGCAAGACATGACCGTGCGTATTATTTCTACTAACGGTCAGCAGGTCAGGTTAGCAATCGAGGTGCCCAGGCATATCGGGGTTCACCGATCAGAAATTTACGATCGATTAAAAGACGAACTGGCGGCAAAGCAGTTGAACAAGCCATCGAGCGAGTCTTAATCAAAGAACTCTTTGGGTACTGCGTGCTTGGGCACCAATTGGCATTGCTGACTTTCAAGGTCAAAGAAAATCACTGCCTGCCCCTTGCTGAGTGCATGGCGCACGCGTAGCACGCGGGTTTCATGGGGCGTGTCATCACCATTGTCTGTGCCGTCGCGACTTACGAAATCTTCGATCAGGCGAGTGAGGGTGTCAGGTTCAAGCTGGTCGTAAGGAATAAGCATGGGTGGGACTCTCGTAATCAGTGCGCCAGATGCTACTGGCCGCAGGCGTGTGCGGCCAGTCTTAATGCTCTGCATGGCGCTGATTCGTTGGATGTACGGTGTTATCTGAGGTAAATACCTTGGCCGGGCAGAAGGTTGCGATTGTGCGGTTCAGTGAAGTGGTGCGCCGGCCCTTTTGGGATGATACCCGTGGGGTTGATCATGCGGTGGCTGGCGTAGTAATGACCTTTGATGTGGGAGAAATTTACTGTCGCAGCAACACCAGGCCATTGGTAAATCTCGCGTAACCAGTTGGACAAGTGCGGGTAATCGGTTATTCGACGTTCATTGCATTTGAAGTGGCTGTAGTACACGGCATCGAAACGAATCAGTGTCGTGAACAGTCGTATATCAGCCTCGGTCAAATATTGGCCTGCTAGATAACGATTGTCTTGGAGGTGAGCTTCCAGATCATCCAGTTCGCGGAACACATCGTCGAAGGCGAGCTCATAAGCCGATTGCGAGGTGGCAAATCCCGCACGATAAACGCCGTTGTTCAGTGCCGGGTAAATACGCTCATTCCAGCGGTCGATCTCTGTCTTCAGCAATGGCGGGTACAGGTCCTGCGTGTTACCCGTCAAACCGTCAAATGCGGTGTTGAACATGCGAATGATGTCGGCCGACTCGTTGCTGACAATGCACTGTTGCTGCGTATCCCAAAGCACGGGTACGGTGACGCGACCCGTATAATCAGGCGTATCCCGGGTGTAGCGCTGGTACAGAAAACTGAAGTCGTCCAGCTTGTCTCCGCTAGAGCCAAAGGCCTTGTCGAACGTCCAGCCGTTTTCCAGCATCAACCAGCTAACCACCGAAACGTCAATCAACGACTCAAGCCCTTTGAGCTGGCGGGTAATCAGCGTGCGATGAGCCCAAGGACATGCGAGGGAGACATACAAATGGTAACGGCCCCCTTGCGCCGCAAACCCGCCAGTCCCGGTTGGGCCTGGCGAGCCATCGGGCGTTACCCAGTTGCGGCGTTGCGCCTGCTCTCGCTGAAAAGCACCGTCTTTGCTGCTTTCGTACCACTGATCGTGCCAGCGCCCATCGATTAACAAGCCCATAAGAAACTCCGTAGCATTTTTCGTTGGAACTCAGTCTAGTAGGCTGAGTTCGAACAAAAAGCGCAAAACATGGGCATTACTCATCAGTTAAATCGATTTGTTGCGATTGTCCCAGTAGCTCTTGGCTAATTCGAAGGCCTGTTCACGCGGCGTTCCCAGCCCGCGCAAGGCAAGCGCCATGGTTGAAAGCAAGGCCAGTTGGGGATAGCTGTCCTCCACGTCACCTCGCCATACTGCTTTTAAGTGGGCGGGGTCCAGCGTGGCCGGTTTCACATGACGCTGCGCGGACAGTGCAGGCCATTCTTCGTCCCAGCTAACACCTGCCGTGGTGCCGTACAGATGGCTGTTGGCATCCGGGTTGATTTCAATTTCTCCGCCGTCACCCTTGACCACAATGCTGGTATCGCCCAGCAGGCCGCTGGCTTCACGGTGTACGCTTTGATAACCCGGATGGAAGATACTTTGCAGGCCACATCGAGCCTTTAAGGGATTGAGAATGCGCGCCAAAGAGTGAATCGGAGAGCGCAAGCCCAAGGTATTACGCAGATCAATCATGCGCTGCAACTGCGGTGCCCAGTCCTGCAACGGGATAAACGCCAAATTGTCTGTATTCAGTGTTTCTTGCACGCTTTGCCAGTTACGGCACAGCGGAATAGCCAGCTCATTGAGCAGTTGCTCGCTATACAGCCGACCCGCGGTATGAGGGCCGCCACCGTGCATCACAATACGCACGCCATTTTGGGCCAGACACTTAGCCGCTAATAGATACCAGGGTAAATGGCGTTTTTTACCGGCATACGTGGGCCAGTCAATGTCGACCTGGATAGCGGGTGCTGTCAGACGCTCGCGCACGGCTTCGGTAAAGCCGGCTAATTCCTCCGGGCTTTCTTCTTTATGCCGCAATAGCATCAGGAACGCGCCCAGTTGTGTGTCTTCAGCTTTTTCATCCAGCAGCATGCCCATCGCCTGACGAGCCTCTTCGCGGGTCAAATTGCGGGCGCCGCGTTTGCCTTTGCCCAAAATGCGTACAAATTGTGCGAAGGGGTGTTCGGGTGGCGTTTCAAGAGCCAGTGCAGTGGGGGTAATCATAAGCAATTGGTCGGCTTCGGCAGGCCCGCCAGCTTGGCGGCGAGTTTGGCGGGGGTGCCATTAAACAGGCGATTTAGGTACAGGCTGTTGCCTTTTTCAGTGCCCAGTTTGAGGGCGGTGTATTTGATCAGTGGGCGTGTGGCAGGCGACAGCTCAAATTGCTGATAGAACTCACGCAACAGCTCAAGAATTTCCCAGTGCTCGCGGCTCAAATCAATACCTGACTGCTCGGCCAGCGCTTGGGCAACCTCGGCAGACCAGTCGTTGAGATCGACCAGATAGCCGTCTTTATCCAGCTCAATGGTTTTGTCGTTGACGATGAGTGCATTCATAGCCATGTGTTGACCTTGTCATACTGAATCGACAGTTGGACGAAGCCGGGGTAATCGACAGCGGTAACCCACTGAGGGCATTCCAGACTGCGTGCTACAAGGTCTTCTTCGAGGACAAAGAGCGTCTGTGTAGCAAAATTTTCTTCAAGCAGCTGGCGTACATTGCTGTCGGGCTGCAGGCCATAGACCGCATCACCACACAGCAGCAACGCGTCCCCAGTGCCCAGAATACGTAAGCAGCTGGCCAGACGCGTATCAGAAAAGGGGGAGTGGCTCAGAACGTGTAGGGTCGACATTAGAGGGTGATCACTTGGTCGTAGCGGTCAATAAGAGTGCGTGTTTCTTCTGGCGACAGTAGCTGAACATCGTCGACTACGAACGAAGTGGCTGAGAGGCCGCGCTCGGTCAGGCTGTAGCCGCATACAAAAAGATCATCCACGCCAAACATCGACAGGGCTTGCAGATTAGCCGTTATGTTTTTTTGCTGAAGGGCGGCGGCTTTCTGCTCAGGCATCAGCTGAAATACGCCGTCATCCATAAACATCAGGCCGATGGGCAAATCGAACGCGCCGCCAGCTAGCACAATGTCCAATGCCTCTTTAGCGCCAGGGCCAGACCAAGGCGCCTGACGACTGATCACCAGTAATGATTTAGGCATATCAAGGCCCTCCAAAACAGATCAGCCGATCAGCCGACTGAATAGCATCGTGCAACTGGCCGAGCCCAGACAACTCCCAGGGTGCATGCAGGTTGATCGCCGGGCGTTGGTAGCGGGCTGCTTCTTCTTCATTCAACACCCCGCGGCGCAAAGCAGCTGCAATGCACACCACACCGTCCAGCTGGTTGCTGCTGACGAACGCAGCCCATTGTTGTGCGAGGTCAAGTTCATCCTGCGGCGTCACACAATTGCTTGAAGCGCTATGCACGCCGTCTTGATAAAAAAATAACCGAACAATCTCGTGCCCACCCGCCAACGCTGCCTCTGCAAAGCGCAGGGCTCGGCGAGAAGAGGGCGCATGGGCTGCCGAATAAAGGGCAATGGCAAATTTCATGGGAAGACTCTGTCAGCAAATCTTCGGCAATGATAAAGCCAGATGTCTAAAGATGCTTGCTACAGACAACAAAAAGCCCGCCGAAGCGGGCTTTCATCTAGCGGCGTTACTCAGTCATCGCGGCTCATGATGCCAAAAATTTGCAGCAGACTGATGAACAGGTTGTAGATAGACACATACAGGCTGATCGTTGCCATGATGTAGTTGCGCTCGCCGCCCTGGATGATGGCGCTGGTCTGGAACAAAATGCAGACCGAAGAAAACAGAACGAAACCGGCGCTGATAGCCAATTGCAGGCCGCTGATCTGGAAGAAGAAGCTTGCCAATGTGGCGCCCAGAAGCACAAAGAACCCGGCAGTGATAAAACCACCCAGAAAGCTCATGTCTTTACGAGTGATCAGCACGTAGGCAGACAGGCCGCCAAACACCAGCGCGGTCATGGCGAAAGCGGAGCTGACGACTTCAGCGCCACCCTGCATGCCCAGATAACGGTTGAGGATCGGGCCTAGCAGAAAACCCATGAAACCGGTCAAAGCAAAGGCGGATACAAGGCCCCAAGCCGAATTACGCAGCTTGTTGGTCAAAAAGAACAGCCCGTAAAAACCGATGAGCACTACGAAAATATTGGGATAGCCGACCCTCATCTGTTGAGAGACATAAGCCATCACACCACTGAAAGCGAGGGTCAGAGCCAATAGACCATAAGTGTTGCGCAGGACACGGCTGACCTCTAGCTGCTCGGCCTGCACGCTGTTATTAACCGCGTAATCCTGTTCGCGCATGGCGAAACTCCTGTGTTTGGAAATGTTAAGTAGCAAAGATCATAGCAGAGGCTCTGAAACAAGGGATCAAGAGAGTTTGACAACGTGTTTCATTCAGGTATTATGGCGCCCGCAACGACAGCAGTATCCGGGAAATTGGCAGAGTGGTTGAATGCACCGGTCTTGAAAACCGGCGTACGTTAATAGCGTACCCAGGGTTCTTATCCAAGGCTAGCTTCTGTTGCACCTTTGCAAAGCGTTTTATCGGAACATCGGGGAATTGGCAGAGTGGTTGAATGCACCGGTCTTGAAAACCGGCGAACGTTAATAGCGTTCCCAGGGTTCGAATCCCTGGTTCCCCGCCGAGAATCAGTAAAATCAAGGGTTTAGGTGTTACCTAAGCCCTTTTTTTTCGCCTGCAAGAAAGTAGTTTTTGATTCCTTAGTCGGGTTTCCGTCGCCTCTTTGGCAAGGCGCAGCATTCTGGTTGCTACTTGTAGCGCCTTATGCGGGGATTCGCGTTGTCGTAGCACCTTCAGGTTTGTCATCTTCCATATCTACTCATCCCTCTAAAACGTATCGTCCCGAGATGCGTATCTAAGGTGCCAGTTAGCATGTCTGCGGGAGCGAGCAGCGATGGCAAATTCTTGGCAGGCGTGTGGCATCGCCGCGCTACTGCTTGATAAATAAAAAGTGATATCGACCGGATTGCGATGACGGTACAGGCGCTTGTCACGGGGGCGAGATGCCTTGTGGTTTTTTGCGTGATGGAAACTACACGTGCATTCCTTGGAGTGGGGCTTGTTCGAAAATGGCATCGCTAACGTTGTCTTTTTCGGAAGATCGGTGATCTGCCGTCATGCCTCCGGGAGCGTTGGGAGCCTGTTTGCAATCCGCGGGGGAACTTGGGGGGGCAAATGACGTGAAGTCGCTGCCATACGCATCCACGACCAGATGTATCTTGGTGTTGGAGGATTCGCTGTGTAGAGACCGGTACATCCTTTACACATCTAACCGGGTACATCGTTTACACATTTACAGGCTTGAGACGCGTTTTGCACCGCGCTCAAGCCTGCCCAAAGGGTAGCTGCAAAGGTACAGATCCCACACATCATCAGCTACTTCCTTCAAAGCTACTTGCTCGCCTATCAGGGCTTCGCCCAAGAATATGTGCGAGCCTTTCCATTTGATCTCTCCGTTGCTTCGTACTCGTCTTACATCCACATCTTCTCCGTACTCCACCGCAGGTACGTAGCCCGGGTAAATCCTTGCCGATGAGCTGTACACTTCGGCGGGTACTTTCATGTCCAAAGCAGTGTGGGGCCTGTAGTAGTTGAAGTCGTGCACGAACTCTTCAAAGAGCAACTGTTGTCGTAGCAGGTTATCGGCCGCAGGCTTGAGTACAGCGGCTTTTAAGGTGCGGTGCATGCGTTCGTGCCGACCGTTTTGATCCGGGCGCCCAGGCTTGATCGTTTCCGGATAAATGCCGAGCCTGATAAACCATACCGACAGGCTCGATAGCCTCGCCAAGCCAGTTGAGGCGAACGGCGAGCCATTGTCGGTTCGTATAACATCAGGTATCCCATACTCCCTGAACGCCCACTCAAAGCCTTGCCGCGTGGGCTCGCCGTGAGTGCCGAGAAGACCTCTGCAAAGCAGTAGATAGCGGCTGGCGTGGTCTGTAATGGTCAGGGGGTAGCACCAACGATCGTCCTTGGTTCTGAACTGACCTTTGAAATCGGCGCACCAGGTTTGGTTGGGTTCATTGGCCTCGCGTAACTTGGCCGAGCTATGAGGGCGGGGATGAGCGCGCTTACGAGGCGATACGAGTCCAGCTTTCTTCAGCCATAACCCCGCGGTACTTGCAGCAGGCCAGACAATCTCAGGCTCTGCATTTCGCAAGCGCTGGATCAGCTGTTTCGGGCCGCGATCCAGGTGCTCGTTTTTCTTTTCGAGCAGTCTGCTGATGATCTCGTCACTCGTCTGGTGCGGGCAGTGGTACGGCTTGCGGGACAGCTCTTTGAGGCCATCAGAGCCTCGATCTGCATACCGGTTTAGCCATTTATCAACCGTGGGACGGCTGATGCCATGACGGCGACTCAACTGGCTTTTGCTGTAGTTACCGCTAAGCCAGTCGCTGATTAATTTAACTCGCTGATCCATTAGGGACTCTCGTTTCCAGGGCATGGTCAGTACCTCCTGACCATGATTAATACCTGTAAACGATGTGCCCGGTCTTAAACGTAAACGATGTACTCGGTTTCTACCCTGACTACCCCCCCCCCTCGCACCCGGCGGAGTGTGGGTGACCTTGCAGTGGCGGCCACCATCATCATTCACGCCTAGTGCGACTCCTTCTCCAGCATTGACTCCCACGCCCGTTATCGCGCCAGCGACAGATGCGTCGTTGGAAGTTTTTCCAGTCACTGTAGTCGGCGACAGGTCGCGCCAGAGCGCGACGGTATGCACAATTCCAAAATACCGTGTCGACCAAGCGACGATTGTCCTGTTCCACACCTCCCAACTGTGTGGTCTGCGCTGGCTCGCGCGGTTCCAGCGCAGTCCAGTGATCGTAAGAGATTTCCTGTCGAAAATAGGCTTTGCTCATTCAAGGGCGGTTGTCGAAGGAGGCTAAGAGCATGCTGTTAGATTGCTTTTATATGGGTCGTTGCAGCTAAAGAGTACACGAAACATATACTCATTAAGTCCGCCGTTAGTTATGAGTATACTAGTGCTATACTCTTTAAAAAATAAGGCGTTGCGCTGTTTTTCTATTGTGGAGCGGTTCGATTTTGTGGCAAGCTTGAAAAGAAATGGCTGGGAAGCTTGTTTTTTTATTCTTGTTAGAGTCGTTGTAAGATATGAAATTCGCTGAGCTTATAGAAACGACCCGTAATGGGTTGCCAACCTACCGACTGATCTGTCCTGATCAAAGTCTTTCCAAGTGTTTTGACGAGTGGGCATATCAAATTGCAAGAAAGCGCAAAGTTAAGTCTTTGAAGGCATATGCTTTCGCTGTCAAAAAGTTATTAAACTATTTAAATAAAGTTGATGTGCTGCACGGTGGCCTCACTGCCATATTATTGAAGGATGCTCTCGATGCGTACGAAAGTTATCTTGTATATGGCGCCAAAAGTGAGTCCGTAATTGCACGAAGCGTTGCAAAAGTTCTCGATTGTAAGAGCTTGAGTGGTAGTTCCATTGGGGTACATTTCGCTGGTGTTAACTCGTTTCTGGTCGCAAGCGAAGCCGCGCGGGAAGGATTGATTGAGCTCCAGAGTAGTGGATATATTTCTGAGGTACCGATATCCCCTTTACCGTTAACAGAAGGACGGTCTGAGGATGCAACCACGAAAGTTCAGTATGCAATCAAGTCTAAGAGCTGGTTTGCGGGCTGCGTAGCCGGTGGCGCCAGACGAGTAAAACGCACTAGGTTGTCAGCAGTCTCTAAGCCCTCGACACTCGCTTACACAGATAATGCAGGTGGCGACGACAAAGCATTCCCTATCGATAAGTGCATGGAGCTGATCAACAGCGCTAGTTGTCTGCGGGATGCTGTTCTGTGGTCGTTGCTCGCTGCCTCAGGGGGGCGCATTTCTGAAGCGCTGACGCTTCAGCTGGAAGATATCATTATCGATGTTGATAATCCCAGCGGGAAGAAGGTTCTAATTATCGACCCTGCCAGTCGCAGAAACGTACTGAGCAAGTATGTGTCAGAGCGAACGCTCAACAACGTCACGCACAAGGGGCGCGCGACTACTGCTACCTATCTTATCGAACCATTTGCATCAGTGTTTTGGGTATATTTGAACGAATACATGGAAGAGCAGCGGGCACAGGAAAAGGCTCGACATCAACCGGTGTTCCACAGATTTCTGTTTCGAAACCTCCGAAATGGAAAGCCCATTCCGGCCTCTTACCAGACCGTTTGGGCGCGATTTAATGCCGCGGCTATCAAAGTGACGGGGCAGAGCTACGGTTTTCATTCGTTGCGCCATATGTATGCGTATTACTTGCTTAATCATTGTCCTAGCCCGGCCAATCCAAAAAAGTTCGGGCTTGACCTGAAGGTTGTTCAGCATTTGATGGGGCATAAATCAATAAAGTCTACTGAGAGATATGCCCGCCGAGATGCAAAAATGCTTGATGCGACCTTCGCAGCTATCAACATGCTAAGAATGTCTGCTTCTAATTATAGTGTTTCAACCGTTCAAATCATGCATTTGGAAAACGAAGTCGAGCAGCTTAGAGAAGAGTTGAAAAAGGGGCGAGAGAATGATTAATCTCAGCAGCGAAACGCCACTTTGGCTCGTTGATGATGAGCAAGTGCAATGTGAGTTTAAACGTGCAGTGGCTTTCGTGCGAAAAGCATACTCCTCTTTAAGTGGTGACTCTTCGGTGAACTATACAGTGGCCTCGAAGATTAGAAACGTGTTTTCTTCAAGCTTAAGTGTTGATACGTGGGGGCGTGCTCAGATTGAGGCGACTCTATCATTCACATTTAGGGGGTCGCAAACGAGACTATGCGATATTGATCGTGAGCTCAGGAGTGTGCCTAGTACATACCATGATCCGCTTTCCGCATTTTTTCGGTTGGTATTTGTTGTGCTCTGGGCTCGGCGAGTATTATTGGCGCCGCTCGCGATGCAGACGATTGTTCACAATGACGGAGTGTTTGACCATCTGTGTGAGGAGCTTGACGTCGAATGTCTCAAAATGATCAGAGGGATCCACCCAAAGTCGAATCTACCTAGCATTTTCAAACGAGGAGAGTTCAATGACGGTAGCAGTCGTGTGAACTTTTGGGTTCGCCTGCTTTTTAGCACTGATTTTTATACCGTTGGCGAGATGAATCGCGTCGATTGTCAAAAGTTGTTTGATAATTGCTATGGCAACGGGGATAAACCTTTACGCAGATACTTTGTTGCGGACTTTCTCCTGATGTTGGCGCATCCGTTCCAGGAGAAGAAGGAAATGGCGGTGGATATTGTTGAGCAGTATAAATCTGCTAAGGATGATCGTAAAGTTCAAGCGGCGAAACGGAAAAAAGAGCGTGATAAGCTACCTAGGAGCAGAATCAAGATTGGTGCTTCAAGCTTTAATGTAGCGCTCGCTGAGGCTCGTAGCGCCGCATTAGAACTTTCTAGGGGGACTCGACCATTCGATTTTGAGAAAATTTTCAAAACTCTTTTTGGGCAGCATCGGATTAAGCCCTTATTCAATACAAAGTCCAAGGATGGAGGCGATTCTATTTACGAGTCAATGCATCCGGTTATCCGCAGTTTCGTTGGTTTGGTTGATGGAATGTTTAGGTCATATCTGCTGTCCAAGCGACTGCAGAGGGCAAGTAATCATATTATGGTATTGAATCTTTTTCTGAGTTATTTGTCGTGTTATCTGCCTGGATATTACTTGGCTCGTGATGGTTCTTTGGAAGGATATCCGAAAAACTTGAAGGACTTTAATTGTACTATTTTTTTTACACGCCAACACATTTTTACGGAAGGCTTTTTGCAGTACAAAAAAGAGCCACCTATGACATTCCTAAAATATATGGAGTTATATGCTTCAGAGCATGGCTGGGTAAACGAAACTCAATATAGTCGCGTGCTCATTGTGGATGATTTTTGTACTTATGTGCAAAGCAATCGGGAGATTTTGCCTGATGCCAATCTTTTTACTAATAATTTCTCAGCTTCTTGCTATCCGTCAATCGAAAAGCGTGCTGGAACTGTAAAAAAAATAATTCCTAGGGATTATTTTTCAACTTTTTTGAGTATGCTTTACAGTTTAGAATATCTTGTAATGCACATCAATCTGATGGCTGCGGGTGAAATGCGTGGGGTTCTGGGTGGGCAGTTACATCAGCCAGTTCTTCAGGATCTTCTTGAGAGCCACGCTTGGGCAGGGTTACTTAGCAAGGAGACAAGGGGTGTTGGATCAGTTAATCTCGATCTTCTCAATTACTGCCCAATTTTTTATCATGATGGTGTTGTTCAGCGAATGGAATTTTTGCCGAGATTTTATAGTGTGATCGACTATGAGATTGAAGGTAATCTTCTAAAAATGATTTCTCCCAATGAGATCCGAATTACGCAGTTGATGTGTGAAACGGGTTTACGACAGCATCACATTGTTTGGCTCGATAAAGAGCGCTATGACTGTGTGATGGATAGTTACAGTAAAAGCCAGCTGGCGCCTCTTTTTGTAAGTAGCGATAAATCACACGGTGAGTGGACTGCAATCGTATCTAGGCATGTGGTCGATGTGATGCATCGTCAGCGCGCTTGGTATGATAAATGTTCCCACCCTAGTTACGCTGAAAATATATGGTATGGCGGAGTTGAAGGTTCTAAGTTCGGTCAATACAAACCACTGTTTAGGCGTCCTGGTGAGGGGGTGAGCGATTCAAATTGGAAAAATTATCGATATTTTCCAATGTATATGCTCATGTTACAGTATTTCATCAGAGAGACAATTGGTGATTGTTCTGGAGAACCACTGGTTTATCTTAAGGGAGAGGGTAAAACTAGGCTGGAAATCGACTCTTATGACGCAACTTTTCTCGGCAAGATCTCCATGGCGGATCTGACCAGTCCGCATACACCTCACGCGTTGAGGGCGGGTTTTGTATCTGAAGCAATTCGTTTCCTTCCGCCCTCGATTATCGGTCAATTCATGACGGGGCAGACAGAAGAGCTGGTTTGGTATTACGCCATTTTCGATGGTAAGAGTATGCCCGATCACCAGAAGTTGCTGGCCGACTACCTTAATAAAAATATGGACGCTTTGGGACAGGGGGATGCTCCAGAGCTCGCGCAAGCAGTATTGGAGATGAACACTCGTCTTATGAAAAGTATTCAGGTGGATGCTGTCAAAGCGATCCAGACCCACGGGCTGATCAGTCTTACCGGTGTCAAGGAAGGCGAAAGCGGAATCGAAGTGTTGCGAGCCAAGCGTTACACGAAGCTCGCTTATAACAATTGTCACATTTGTCCATTCGACAATCGGTGTCCTAAGGAAGTTGTCGAAAAGTTTGGCGTTGGTCGACCCTGTGCGCTTTGCCCGTACGCGATCCGGGGGGTTGATCACCTGGGGGCAATCAGCGCCGAGAAAGACAAAGCAAAGGAAATGATGATCAGTGTTCTCAGACATATCGATGAGTACAGAGCCCTGAAAGCCAGAGCGCGTAATCCTCGTACTCTAGAAGATCTCAACGCTGAATATGATCGCCATGCGCGCGAAGCTTATGCCTTGGAAGCGATCGAGCAGCAATTGTATCAGATGGCTCGAAGTGGCCAACTGCAGAGCTTTTTCATGAAAGAGAGCGTTGGGCTTGCTGCGCACTACGAGAAAATTTCGCTCACGGAAGGCGAGCACTTAATTAAGCGTCTGATTGACGTGCAAAATTTCCCAGATGTAACTAGCTCGCATCTGGACACAAAGTTTGCTTACATGAGGACTTCTCTGCTCATGAGCAAAGGGCGGTTCGAGGAGATCCTTAAGCCGGACTTCAGTTCGCCTGCACATCAACTGGCCTCTCAAGTTGGGAGTATGCTGACAACCGGTGCGCTACAAGTCCAAGATGTATTTCGTATAGGTCGAGCAACAGAGCAGCTACAATACATGGAGAAGCCGAAGCAGGACATCGGAGTTCGTATCGGACTTGTGCCTTTGGAGCATGAATGAGAGAACATGTTCGAGATCCATTTTGCGAGTACAGAGATAGCAACCGAAATGCGCGAATAGCTCATATTATTCATGCCCTTAAGACGTTGACAAATGCGGATTATAAAAATATCACACGCTTGGCCAAGGATGTGGCCAAAATTGTTACCGAGTTCGAGGCGAAAGAGTTCGTATCAGTCAACGCCGGAGATAGTGACATGCTCAAGCCGATGAGCCATGTCACACTCCTAAAAAATAAGAAATATCGTGAAGTTCTTGAGCAAGCCTTTGATTTTGAAACTGACGTTGAGTGTAGTAATACAGTCTCCGTTGCAGAGTATGAGGCGTTGAAGTATCGATGTGCCGGTCTTGAAAGTAAAATCGCGTTGCTCGAACAGACCATTCGAAACTTAGATGCAGGAGTTGGAGGTCTTGGGTACCGCGTCGCCGAGACGGCCAATGATGGGGTTGAGGGCGACTCATCTGATGCAGCTTTTCTATTAGATTTACTTGATGATCTGAAAGGCGAGTTGCACGATGCTATCGAAACGATTCTCCCAGGGGAAGAGAATACCTATCGTCCGCAGCCCGGACTTTATGGGCCTTTTAACATGATCCGAAATTACGAAGAACTGGAGCATCTTCAAATGATACGAGATCGGATTGAGGATCGTCGACGTAAAGCCAAAGTACTGCGCTGAACGCTTGAGCGACCTGTCGACTGTCGCTCTTATAGCCAACAGCCAGCCGGATGGCTCAAACGACTGAGCTTCACACCTATGGATACTCCGAACAAGTCGTTTCAGGCAGAGCTGCCCCCAGAAAATACGTGGGCTCCAGCAGGCTTTCCAAGCGAAAATCAGACTTATTCGGAGGGTTCTCAGCCGTTGTGATCCTCTGCGGGCACATAAAAAACACTGAATTGCATCGCTAGAGATTTGCCTGAGAGCTAGTTCATCAAATCGGAAATTTTAGCGTTAAATTTTAATGAGCAGACTTGGCTAGATATCGTTGCACGGTCGACTTAGATACGTCTAATTCTCGAGCAATCTCTGAATTAGATAATCCCTTCTGCTTCAGCTGGGGGGCAAGTTTTAGCCTTTCACTTGCAGCGAGACTGGACGGTCGTCCATGTCGGCGTGGCATACCGTCGCTGGAGATCAACTCGATCACTCCAGTCTCTTTCAACGTCTTTAGCTTCCTCGAGATCCGCTCCAATGCCACATCTGTCGCCTCCTCAGAAAGCAAAGAAGTTGTTAGGAGCATTAGAACAGTGGCCTCAGCGTCCAGCATTTTTGAAATTTTCAAAAGCATTTCGATCGAAACGTTCCCTTTTCCGCGCTCCACGCGGCTCAGGTAAGAGCGATCAATTAAAGGTAGGTCGTCCTGGGACATTCCTGATTTCTGTCTCAAGGCCCGGACAACGGCCGCAAATGCTTCGCTGAGAGACATTTATGATCCTCTACAAAACAGAGGATAAAGCCACATTGCGTCGACCCATAACACGTTATATAATCCTTATTTCGGGTCGATTGGTTTCGTTATTCATGAGAAGGCAATGCCCGAGGTAGTGTCGCTTCCGTGAGCTTTCCTAACGGTGATGCGCTTTAACATATGACATGTATTGACGGGAATGAAGCATGGGATTCGAAGAAATCCAAGCATCCGGCGAGCTCCTATCCACCACCGGAGAGCCCCGCTCTGGATCTGGAGAAAGTCAAGAAGCGCTAATTCATATCGCGCAGACCCGCTTCCCAAACAAAGGCTTTTGCATCGTCCAGCAGTGGACAATCGTGCGTGCGATAGCGAGCGATGGTGATCTCACCAAAATCCACGCTCATGGCCACCTGCCGCTCTTTGTTTTCGCCGAAAAAGTCATCCTAGACAGCCGAGGACGCTTCGATTATGGGAATTGGGTGAGAAGCACCATGGTCATCTCATTCCAAGATGGTTTTCTCTTTGAAACCAAAAACACTGTGTACGTTTTGATGGGAGACGGCGACGAAAAGTCAGCCAGTCTCGCCGCGATACTGTCTCTTTATCAATGATGTCAGCTGCAACTGCGGTCTGTAGATCCACGGGAATGTGAAATGTTTAGAAGTCATGAAGCCTTTGCCGAGGGCACCCCTAATATCTTTGGGGATGGGTATTCAAACTGGCGGATATTTGAACGCCACTTGGCTCATCCTTGGTATCACGTCGTTCTTGAAGAGTGCTTGGATGGCAAGGTGTGGCCACGCACCATGATGATTAGTGACATCGATATGCTCGAAGAAATACTTTCCCAACAAACCAGCGAGTTTGTCGTTACGGAAATTCAGGTCGTCACGCCGGGGTGGATGAACAAAAACGGCAAGTGGATCATGGAGGGGCTTTCGGGGTTGCTGGTGGGATATGACTCCACGGGATGTCGGGTATGTCTTCACAACATAGATGACGAAAAGGCTTATACCGATGCCCCAGGTCGTCTTATTGACGCTCACTCTCTTAAAGGGCTTCGAGTGATTTTTTAATCCAAGTACGTAAACGCAGTCTCTCCTTGCAAGGCGAGCAATGCTCGGAGGCCGGCCGCCGCAGCGGTATCCAAAGTACAACTAAATCGAAACTGGTCGTCCGTTATGAAAATTCAGATTTACTCTGACCTGCACCTCGAGTTCGCTCGGTTCGATCCCGCCCCAAGCGATGCGGATGTAGTCATTCTCGCTGGTGACATTGATATCAAATCGCGTGGAGTCTCTTGGGCGAATGGCACATTCCAGTGCCCTGTTATCTATGTGTGTGGCAATCATGAGTACTACGGCGGGCACATAGGTCACACACTGCGAAAAATGAAAGACGCGGCATTGCCCCATGTGCATGTACTCGAAAACGAGATGCTCATTCTCGACGGCACACGTTTTTTGGTTACAACTGCCTGGACAGATTATTCGGCTACAGGTGATGTGGTTGCGGCCAAGCGGGTTGCATGGGATTCGATGAACGATTTTTTGGTGATTCGAGCCGACTTAGATTACAGGCGCTTGCGTCCAGACGACCTAGTCGCTAAGTCAATGAGAGCTCACCTATGGCTAACCCAAGAGCTTAATAGACCTTTCGACGGCAAAACAGTGGTGGTCACACACCATGCACCTGTGTTGGATCATATGGGTGATGATCACTCCGGGCATCTGGCTGCGGCCTATGCGAACGATTGGTCAGAATTACTTATCAAGGCTGATCTTTGGATATATGGGCACACGCATTTTGCAACAGACTTCCTCAAGAATGGGTGCCAAGTGGTTTCCAATCCGCGCGGCTACCCGGGTCAAAGTACAGGCTTCGATCCTGAGTGCTTGGTGGTGGTTTGATAGTGAATAGATCTCGTCAGTGTCCTCCACTGGGCTCGGAGTTTATAGATCCAAACTAGCGGGTATGAGCTGCTCGAGCGGGTGGTATTTAGTGTGAATCTAAGGTTTTTGAATGGTCACTTTGAATGAAATCTCGCAGTTACTTTACGGAACCGGAGATGAGTCGCCTGGCTGGCAGGGCTCTGAAGAAGAATTGATCTCTTTGGCAGCAAAGATGTTTCCAGGCAAAGCATTCTGTGTGGTGAAACAGTGGATCTTAATCGACCTCTCCGTGACGCCAGTTGAAAGGGAAAAGCTTACGAGTCTTGGTCTACTTCCCATGACGCTTTTCGCTCACGAAATCGTCCTAGACAGTAAAGGTCGTTTCCAGCCAGCCATGTGGGTACGCAGTAACTTCGGCAAATTCTTCACTGAAGGCTGCATGTTTGAAACCAAAAGTACTGTCTACCTCCTCTGGGGATCGGGCCTTAGAAAAGAGGCCAGTGTGGGTGCCGCATTTTCTATGAAAGCAGGTTAAGCAATGAGCGCCTCAAATACAGTTGAGTCATTTTGGAGCTTTGGCCGGATGCCAGAAATCATCGAAGTCGAATTTCATAGTAAGTATCTCAGTGACTTTCAACTGAGTCGTCTTGTACAGGCAAGTCTTCGAAAATACACCGTAGCCATTACAGCTTTTATCAGCGATGCGGTGATCATAGAAGACAGGTGCCTTGGCGTATTCTTCGATCACCTCCAGGAAGACGAGGAGTATCGAATAGCCAATGGCGGAATCATTTGCACGACGAAAATTCAAAGGGCATGGAAAGAAGGACGTTTCTGGCTTTTGGAGACGGGGGAGGGGAATTACCTCGTTGGTAGCTTCAAGCGCGGCGGTGGGCGACGTAGTTTTCTTGAGTTGCTTCGATCGTGTGATCGTCTCGAGTCAGAAGATTGAATGCTCGATCTCTGGCGTAGTGGAGGTATTACTGCATGGCAGTTGATGAGCGCTGGATGGCTATTACGGTTTTGATCAGCAGCGCTCCGAATTAGATGTGCGGAGCGCTACAAGTTGCCGCTATCCGGTGAAACTCATTTTTCCATCGGATGGATTCACAGTTAGCCCTTCTTCACTAACCGAACTCGTTCAGCAGTTTCTGCAAAAACTCACGCCTCCGTTGGACAATACTCAAAATGTGGTTGTCACGGTCGGTGTCTCTCGTTGATAAGTGCCCAGCGTCCCTAAGACCATGGATGTAGCCTTCAGCTCTGCCTCGGGCTTCGAGCAACGTCTCTGTGGATGTGCTTTTGTAGATGTATTCCGCGATGAACTGCCAACGCTTCATTTGACGCCGACCAACCGGGTCGTACGAAAATTTTGGTGCATTGATCAGTGCGTTGAAATCGTTGGGTACGGTGGCTGTGCTCAAGGTGAGTTCTCAGAACAGTGTGTCTGAGCCGAGGTTATCATGCGCACAATATATCTCCTGCTGTTAGCTGGTTTTTGTAGGCGCTGGCGCGAAGGGCCGATTTTAATGTTGTTGCACGCTATCGGTGGCGTCTTTGAACATTGTGGAGCGTACATGCAGTGATATTCAGCGAGTACATTCATAGCTAGGAGTTCGATATGGGATACCTCAGCCTAGAGGACTGAATCGCCCCGAGTTTTCTAGACATTCTGATTCAGTTTTAATGTCATTGTAGACTTGGGTTCTAATGGCGGGGGAGGGCGGCGAGGAGGCCTAAATTGACCCCCTGCAGGTTCAGGTTTTTATAGCCAACTTTTGATCTGTGCACACACGGCCTGAGTTGAAATGCCATAGCGGTCGTGCAGCGTTGGAAGCGCTCCCGCATCAAGAAAAGCGTCCGGTAGAGCAATTTGTCTAAACGATGGCGTTACACCATTGCGCAGCAATACCGTTGCCACTGCCTCTCCCAAACCACCAATGATTGAGTGATTTTCAGCGGTTATAACTAGCCGCCCTGGCTTTCTTGCCTCAGCAAGAATGGTCTGCTCATCCAAAGGCTTGATAGTAGGTACGTGCAGTACTGCGACATCAACGCCATCAGCCTGAAGTTCTTTAGCAGCTTCTAATGCGCGCATCGTCATAAGCCCGGTGGAGATGATCAAAACGTCATTACCGGTACGTAATGTCTTCGCTTTACCAATCTCGAATTTGTACCCGTACTCGTCGAGCACAAGCGGTACGTTACCCCGTAACAAGCGCATGTAAACGGGCCCTTGATGGGCCGCGATAGCGGGTACTGCCTGTTCGATCTCAAGAGCGTCACAAGGATCGATAATCATCAGATTTGGCATCGCTCTGAAGATGGCCAAGTCGTCTGTGGCCTGGTGGCTTGGGCCGTAACCTGTGGTCAGGCCTGGCAGGCCGCAAACTATTTTGACGTTAAGATTTTCTTCAGCGATCGCCATGCAGATGAAGTCGTAGGCGCGACGCGAGGCAAACACCGCATAGGTAGTGGCGAAGGGTGCGAAGCCTTCACGCGCCATTCCGGCTGCCGCACTCATCAACAATTGCTCGGCCATTCCCATCTGGTAGAAGCGGTCGGGATGAGCTTTGGCGAAGATGTGCAAGTCAGTGTATTTTGACAAGTCAGCAGACAAGCCGACGATATCTGCTCGCTGATCCGCGAGTGCTGCCAACGCGTGACCAAATGGGGCGGATTTAGTGGCCTGACCTTCAGAGGCTATAGATGCAATCATCGCTGAGGTCGTCAGTTTCTTCTTTACAACCACGGGCGCTTGAGCCGAATTGGTATTTGTAGTGCTCATACAGTTTTCCCCTCATCGAGGTTGTTCAGTGCAAGATCCCATTCATGCTCATCCACGCGTATGAAGTGCGCCTTCTCACGGGTTTCCAGAAATGGCACGCCTTTGCCCATTTTGGTGTCGCAGATAATGACTCTGGGCTGAGAACCTGGATGACTGCGGGCTGCGTCGAACGCCTTTACCAATGCGTCCAGGTCGTTGCCGTCTACTCGTTGGGTAAACCAGCCGAACGCTTGCCATCGATCGACGATAGGTTCAAACGCCAACACTTCACTAGAACGTCCATCGGCTTGCTGATTATTGACGTCGACGATGGCGATGAGGTTGTCGAGTTTCCAGTGAGAGGCCGACATCACTGCTTCCCAAGTGGAGCCTTCATTCAGTTCGCCGTCCGACAGCAGGTTGTAAACGAATGACGCAGATTTTTTGCGCTTTAAGCCCAGGCAGGCACCCACCGCAATTCCCAGTCCTTGGCCAAGCGATCCACCTGTGATCTCCATGCCAGGTGTGTAGGTGGCCATGCCAGACATGGGCAAACGGCTGTCATCTGAACCGTATGTTTCGAGTTCGTCCAAGGGCACGATTTCAGCTTCAATCAATGCTGCATATAGCGCGATCGCGTAGTGACCGATGGAGAGGTAAAAGCGATCGCGCTCTTCCCACTCCGGGTCTTCAGGTTTGTAGTTCAAAGCATGGAAGTACGACACGGCTAGCAAGTCCGCTGCACCTAACGCCTGACCTACATAGCCTTGGCCCTGAACTTGGCCCATGCGCAAAGCGTGGCGGCGAATGTTGTGAGCGCGCTGCACTAAAGTAGTGGACGATGCATGAGTTGGGGTGGCAGTCATGGGGAATTCTCCGTTAACTCAACGATTGACCGAGGCGGCAGGAATGCGTAGTACCAAGCAGGCGCCTATGCACAGCACACCAGTGATCAGATACATACCAATGGCACTTGAACCGGTTGTGGTGGTGATCCATCCAATCAGATAAGGCGAGCAGAACCCCGCGAGATTGGCAAAGCTATTGATCCCGGCAATACCCGCAGCAGCGGAGACTCCACCGAGCAAAGTGGTAGGCAACATCCAGAATAGTGACGAGGCAGAAAGAACACCTGCCGCCGCTAGGCACAGGCTCAATACCGATAGAACCAGGTTGCCTCCGAACACTGCCGCCAGCGTTAGGCCCAGCGCGCCCGCAATCATTGGCCCGACCAGGTGCCAGCGACGCTCTTGGTGTTTGTCCCCGCTGCGCCCCATAAACACCATTGCCACGATGGCGCACATATACGGCAGGCTGGTGAGTAAACCGATGTGCATGGTGTCGGCAACACCGGCGTTACGGATCAGGGTTGGCAACCAGAAAGTGATCGCGTATTGGCCCATGACCACGCAAAAGTAGATGCAGGCCAGAATCCACAGGCGCCGATCGCGCAGAAACTCTGCGACCGAGGCGTGCGTGACTTTTTGGCTGTTGTCCTCGGCCAACTCTTTGCTGACGAGCGCCTTCTCTTCATCGGTCAGCCAGGTAGCCTGTTGGACGCCATCCTTAAGGTAAGCAAGCACCATCAGGCCGACAATGACAGTTGGAATGGCTTCAAGGACGAACATCCACTGCCAGCCAGCCCAACCCTGGAAGCCGGCAAACTCCGTCATGATCCAGCCTGAAAGAGGCCCGCCAATCATTCCGGAAAGCGGGATGGCGATGAACCACAGCACCGTCATTTTCGCGCGGCGATAGGAAGGAAACCAGTAAGTGAGGTAGAGCAGTAAGCCAGGCGCAAGACCTGCCTCTGCGATGCCAAGTAGAAAACGCAGCGTGTAGAACTGCCAAGCTGTTTCGACGAAAGCGAAGAGGGCAGAAATGATGCCCCACGAAATCATAATGCGTGCGATCCAGCGCCGAGCTCCAACCTTGTGGAGGATGAGATTGCTGGGCACCTCGCACAGGAAATAACCGAGAAAAAACACCCCAGCTCCGAGCCCATATACGGTCTCACTGAGGGATAAATCACTCATCATCTGGAGCTTGGCGAAACCTACGTTAACCCGGTCGAGGTAGGCGCAGAGGTAGCACAGCATTAAAAACGGCATCAAGCGCCAGGCAGTTTTACGGTAAGCGCTTGCATCACTACAACTGGATCCGACCTCATCAATTTAACGATGGATTGGCCCCAGCGAAAACGGAAGAAAAACTCAAAACCGTGTCCGGGATGAGTTGACCACTACATCTGATACCTAAATTATTTACGGCTAATCCCAGAGTTTGGTGTATTGTTAGGATACTAACTACGTAGAGACTAAACATGTCTAAACTTGCTGAATTCCGTCAACTTGAAAAACACCTTGCTGAACAACTCGAGGCTCTCGAAGCCCTGAAAGGGGATGCTGGCCTCAAGAAGGAAATAGAGTTCGAAACGAAGCTACGCGCTCTGCTTGCTGAATACGGTTACAGCCTCTCTAACGTAATCAACTTGTTAGATCCTCAGGTTGGCCGCAGCGCTCCAGTAGTGAAATCCAAAGCTGGCACTCGTAAACCACGTCAGGTGAAGGTCTACAAAAATCCGTACACTGGCGAGGTCATCGAAACCAAAGGTGGGAATCACAAAGGTCTGAAGGAGTGGAAGGCAGAACACGGCTCAGATACCGTTGAGTCCTGGCTGACCAAGTGATTTTGGTTTGAGTACAAAAGGGCCCTTCGAGGGCCCTTTTTTGTATGTTATTTGAGATAGGTGGTTGATCTTCTCGGCGGAGAATTCAAGCATCTCCAGAGGCTCTTGAGTAACTCCTATCTGACGCTGAAATCTGTGCGTTTCTGGCCATAGAAGCTTAGTGTTAGCCAACTCCCCCAGATTACGACCCATCCTGACCGCCCCTGCTGAGTATCAAAACAATAACCTGATAAACAAGGACGGTTTTCCCCGTCGTATTAGCGACATCGACTTTAAAAACAGCCCCCCCCCAGTTCATAGTTCCGTGCGTGGATGAGTGGTTGTATTGCTTAAGCTGAGAGCTAGAGAATATCCCTAGGCACGACCGGAGCCACAAGCGTTTAATCGCACCGACGGGGCTAGTTGGCAAAGAGACCGACAACACCTTTGCCGACACTAGTCAGTTCGACAGGATCACCCAGCGCATCAATGGTGACCAGAATGGAGTGGCCGATCGGCAAGCGTTGTATGCCCAAGCGCTCAAGGTGTTGGCGTGATGGCGGATACGGTTCTGGGTGCTGCTGATCATCCTTGCCCTGATGGTGGGCAGCGCGTGAACTGCATGGCCGTGGCAGGCCACGCCTACGATGAGCAATTGGTCGCCAAGGAAGCTGCCCACCAAACCAAGTTCACCCTTCTGGCCAATGCCAGCCCCACGCGGGTTCTGGCAGAGCAGGGCAAGTTCCTTACGCTGGAGCAATCGCTGGCAGCCAGTGACCGATCCTATTGCCGAACTCTGACCGATGCAAAAACCAAACAATCACGCCTGGGTGATCGCTTGCTACTGCCGACCTGCGGCTTTAAGTCCAACTTGACGGAGCTACGAATGGTTCGTGACGCAGTGCAACCTACCACCGGTGCCGGCGGCATGGCTTATGGTGCCCTTAGAAACCAACTTGTTTCAGCGCATGCCCAACGAATTATCGGAGTCTACGGCGACGGCGATTAGGGACTAATCGCGTTGCAAGCCTGCAAAGGCTACGCGAGAGAAGTCTCTGGTAAGAAGTTAAAAGAGCTGAGGTTTTAGAAATTTTTTTCCCAAAGCTTGCTAGGATAGCTTGGCTAAAATCTCGTTTTACCATAGGAACAGCGGGGATATTGATAATTACACGTTTTATGACGTGAATCTCAAAAGGGGAATCTTATGGTTGGAAAGCCTACGGATGATAGTCCAAACACACCTTCTCAACCCAGTGAAGGCATTCCTGCTCCTACTGGAGCGGCCAATCTTATCGATACTGACTATGTCATTGGTCAAGACAACATCAAGGGAGAGTTTTCGTTCTCACTCGATATCCACGGTAAAGTTTTCATCATTTCAGCAGCCACCATTTTACTATTCGTGATTTTGACGTTGGCATTGCAGAATGAAGTAGAACCCCTTTTTAGCTCCATTCGAAACTGGCTAACCAGCCATCTAGCCTGGCTCTTCATGAGCATTGCGAACGTTTTTGTCTTGCTATGCATTGCACTTATTTTCTCTCCGCTGGGCAAGGTTCGTTTGGGCGGCAGAGATGCCAAACCAGACCATAGTTACGTCGGTTGGTTTTCAATGCTTTTTGCTGCGGGGATGGGCATTGGGTTGATGTTTTATGGGGTAGCCGAACCCATGTCGCATTACGCTGCTTCCATGGGAGGTGTGACAGTCGATGCGAGCGGTTTACGCACGGATTGGGCGCCCCTAGGAGGTGCCGAAGGTGATATGAAGGCATCTGCTGACTTGGCGATGGCGGCTACCATCTTTCACTGGGGACTCCATCCTTGGGCTATATACGCGATTGTGGCGCTGTCTTTAGCATTGTTTTCTTATAACAAAGGCTTGCCGCTTTCAATACGCTCAATTTTTTATCCACTATTGGGTGAGCGTGTCTGGGGATGGCCGGGACATATCATCGATATACTAGCGGTATTTGCCACGCTATTTGGTTTGGCGACCTCTTTAGGGATTGGCGCAGAACAGGCTGCTGCAGGTATTGAATATCTCTTCGGAGTTAAATCGACGAATCTGAGCAAGGTTGTACTGATCGTTGGGATCACCATAATCGCTCTTTGGTCAGTCCTTTCCGGCTTGGACAAGGGCGTCAAAATGCTTTCCCAGATCAATATGGGGCTTGCGCTGCTCTTGTTGGTGTTCGTAATCATTGTGGGGCCGACCCTGGCTATTTTCACTGGATTCTTTAAAAATCTGGTGACTTATGTTGAATATTTGCCTGCGCTCTCAAACCCATTTGGACGTACTGATATCGAGTTCACTCAAGGCTGGACTGCCTTCTACTGGGCTTGGTGGATCAGTTGGTCACCATTTGTAGGCATGTTTATCGCTCGCGTCAGTCGTGGTCGAACTGTCAGAGAGTTTCTGATCTCTGTTCTACTTGTGCCTTCAGTAGTTTCTGTATTATGGATGACTACGTTTGGCGGTACGGCAATTGACCAAGTGACCACTCAAAGCCTTATGGGAGTCAAGGACGCGGTCTTAGAGCTGAAGTTGTTCGCCATGCTGGGAGAGCTCCCCCTCAAGGAGATCAGCTCATTCCTAGGTATTATTCTGGTCATAGTGTTCTTTATTACTTCCTCTGACTCCGGCTCATTGGTGATCGATACCATCACAGCTGGAGGCAAGGTTGACGCGCCTGTTCCTCAACGGGTGTTCTGGGCGGTAATCGAAGGCGTGATTGCGATTGCTCTGCTATTGGGGGGCGGTCTGGTGGCACTGCAGGCAATGGCAGTATCCACGGGGTTGCCTTTCGCAATAGTTCTAATGATAGGGTGTATCTCTCTAGTGAAAGGACTAATGTCTGAGCCTCGCTAGTCAGTATGAGCTAGGCTATAGGTAAGATTGACCTCAAGCTTCAAGGTGTAACATATCTATCTGCTTGCACCTTGAAGCTATTAACTTGGTTCAATTCCATAACTCACCGACAGGTGTGAGTGGCGAGTAGTGAGTTGCTATCTGCGCCTGCAACAACTCGGCAGTCGCGAGAGCATCGGTTAATGCATGATGTGCGTGATAAGCCGGCAGGTTCAACCTAGAGCGACTGTCTGCCAGCCGTATGGACTGTTGCTTGCGTCCAATCAGTCGGCCGAACCAGCTAATTTTTTGCCTATGGAAGTGTGCCTCTAACTGCATCGTATCGATGACTGGAAACTTAAGGCCTTCACCTAAATACCTACGCACTGCCTGATCCAAGAAGGCGCGCTCAATATTCCGGTAATGGACGACAATCACTCTGCCCGCCATGGCTTCAAGCAAAGGATCAAGCACCTGCGCAAACACGGGGGCATCTAAAATTTCGGCATGGGTTATGTGATGAAAGGTCACTGACTTTTCATTCAGTTCGGACGATGGTTTTATCACCCAGTAAAGTGAATTCCCGCAACAAATACGATTCAGCGTGAACGGCATAACACCAATACTCACCATGCTGTGGGACTGTGAGTCAAGGCCGGTAGTCTCTACGTCCATGGCCAGCAGTTGAACGCTCTCAATGGGTGCCAGCGCTGAAACCGCGCCAGCTTGATAGAACTTTCGTAATAGAGGATTAACCGAAATCTTCGCCAATGTCTCGAACTCGGCAGACCAGTCCAGCACTCTATTTTTAGGCTGCTTTTTTAGGTTTTTCATCGCTAAAAGCGGCCCTTTGAAGGATATCGGAATCGCAAGAAATTTTGGCCATTGCTCAACACCTGAAACGCTTCTTTGAGGTTATGTCGTTCACTGCTAGAAAAGCGCTCGGGCTCAATGTAGTTATTGAGTGATGCCCCCTGTTCAAGTGCGTCCGCCTGGTGTCGAATACGCACCATCGACAGGAACTCTAGTGCGTACCGAAGTTGCTTTAATGCTTCTGGAGGAATGACTTTACTGCGGGCTATAGCATCCATGCGATCAAATGAGTTCTGAGCGGTACTGCCACATGCTAGCGCATGAATCCGGATAAGGTCGGTCAGCGGTGCCGTGCCACGCCCTTTAAGGTTGATGATCCTTTTTTGCTGTCCGTCAGTCTCAACGACAAAAGTACGGAAGAATCCTAATGGCGGCGTTCGATTAAGGGCAATACGAGCCATTGCGCTTAGAAATACAGGGTGTGTACTGGCTTTTCGAGCGCACAGGTCTTTAAGCTCTTGTACCAACTCAAGCTTGCCAAAAACCCCATCCAGATCGAAAAAAATACAGCTATTAAGCAACGTAGTTGGATTAGGTTTTTCGATCCACTGATCGAAGTAACTTCGCCATACCTTCAAAGGCTGTCGCCACTGCTCGTTGGTCGCCATGACCCCGCCCTTGCAGTAGCTGTAACCGCACGCGGCCAGTCCATCGCTAACAAACGTTGCCAGGGCTCGGAAGTAAGAGTCGTGTTGGATCGGATCGAAGCTGTCGTCGAGTACTAACGCGTTGTCCTGGTCGGTCACTAACAACTGCTCATCACGCGCCATTGATCCCAAAACCATAAAGCAGTAAAGCACTGGAGGCGGGCCTAACTTTTTCTCGGCCAGCTCAAGCAAACGCTGGGTAAAGGCACGGCCAATACCTGAAATCGCGCTTCCGATCATGTGCGCAGTAGCCCCGTCACGCACCATGCGGATATAGGTTCCTCGCAGGTCACGCAAAAGTGATCTCAGACCTTCAACTGAGGTCTGGTTAGAGATTCTGTTAACCAAGTACAAACTGCTATGCGATTCGTACCTGATGATATCCGACAGGTTTATAAGGCCAATTGGATTACCATCGTGCACAACCGGCAAGTGATGAATATTGCGGCGCAACATCACAAGCATGGCTTCAAACACTGAATCATCGGAGCCAATTACAACCGGATCGACTGTCATAATGTCGCTGGCACGAGTTTCGTCAGCGTTTAGGCCCACTGCAACAAATCGCGTGCGAAGGTCTCTATCTGTGACGATCCCTTCTATTTCAGCCGTCTTTAAACCTGCTGGAGACATGACTAGAACGCAGGATACACTTTGCTCAGTCATGATTTTTGCAGCGCCGCCGACAGAGATATCTGACGTGACCCACACCAAGGGACGTGAGATAAGGGCGCGACATTTGAGCTGAATAAGCTCACTAGCACGCCCCTGAGCTTCAACAGCAGTTTTGAGTCTCGAGTTTCCCTCTGCTTCAACGAAGTCAGCGAAAGCATCATGTTGCGCACAAAGGTCAGCGAAAACGTCGGCAGGGATGTAATAGATCAGGCTATCTTCCAACGCTCGGGCGGGAAAGCGTACCTTGTTGCTACGTAACAGACCTGCCTGACCGAATAGGTCACCTTCGACGAGACGGTCATAGAGCTCACCATTACGCCGGTAAATCTCCACCGCACCACTACGAACATAATGCAGATCCTGAATGGTCGCACCGGCTTCAAGAATGTCACTGCCGGCTTTGAAATAACTCACTTCAATTCGCCGAGCGATGGCGTCTACCGACTCCTTTGGCAGGGCATCAAAAGGAGCGAAACGATAGAGGTGGTCGCTAATCTCCTGTAACTCAATCTGCATGAAACCTCGTGATGCTGGAAAAATAAAAGTCGCGAGCGCCATAGTTGGCGAATGGGAATAGTCTTTCTGTATCGGCCACCACATCACATCCGGTGACTAGGATCAAGCTTCGTGGCTGACTTACGTTATGCGTTGTAACCACTTTGAGTAACTGCGTACGGTAATTTTTGCGATACCCAGAGGATCAATATTAATCGCCCCGGGTTTCTGAGGTATTCAGCAATCACTATTCGCCTAGAGATGCCCCTCCTGAAATGCGGCAACCAGCCAAAAGCGGACTGATCGAGCCTTGCCTCATCTTGTGTCCTTTTGAGGCTTCGATATCTCTAGGAGAGCCCGGGCGGATTCAGGGGCTGAAATCCTACACGGGTCTCGACAGGGTCTTTGATCGCCTTTAGGGGGAGCTCAGAATCTCAGGTGACACCTTTGAAATCCATGTCTTTTACCAGCACTTATATGCAGGAGATGCAAAATGAGCATTGATTGGATCAACTTCACGCCTTGGACTTCATTAGCTGGAGGCGCCTTGATAGGGCTGGCTGCTAGCTTGTTTATTCTCGCGAATGGACGCATCGCCGGCATCAGTGGACTGCTTGGAAGCGTGCTGCGATTCGATAGTGAGGGTTGGAGTGAGAAGGCGTTATTTCTTCTTGGTCTACTGATTTCTCCGTTGTTGTGGGGAGCGTTTACCGTAATGCCAGAGATCGAGATTAAGGCAGGGTGGCCGACGCTGATCATTGCGGGCTTGCTTGTCGGAGTGGGTACTCGTTACGGATCTGGTTGTACAAGCGGCCATGGCGTTTGCGGGATCTCTCGACTCTCAGCACGATCCATCACGGCAACGATGTGCTTTATGTTTGCTGGCTTTGCAACGGTGTACGTCATCCGTCATGTGGTGGGAGCATGAAAATGATCAAGTTGACCGCCTTTTTTGCAGGACTGATCTTCGGCCTTGGTCTTCTCCTGGCAGGCATGGCGAATCCCGCCAAAGTATTAGCTTTTCTTGATTTGGCCGGGGCCTGGGATCCATCACTCGCACTGGTGATGGGTGGGGCCATCGCGGTGGCGATTATTCCCTTGAATTGGGCGCGCAAAAACAAACAATCCTTGTTGGGTGCCCCGATGCAGTTTCCAATGAAAAGGGAGTTGGATTCCCGCTTGATTGGCGGCAGCCTGTTGTTCGGTATAGGTTGGGGTCTTGCGGGGATCTGCCCTGGGCCAGCGTTAACAATTCTGCTTACAGGGCACGGCCAAATCATCATATTCGTATTGGCCATGTTGGCCGGAATGTACTTGTTTAACCTATTAGAACGTAGCGCACGACCCGATTAGGCTGAAACCGTGGACACGATACTGGGAGCACAGTCAGACTCTCAAACCTGCTGACCAGATCGATAACACGTATTTCCGGCCAATGAATATTTGATGTCCGGGCTGAACGATTCACAAGTCTTCATTTTCGCTGAGCGATTCTTGCTGGCCTGGAACCGAATAAAACTTTCGCTGATGGCGTTTAGCTTTTGATTGAACGATCCGGACTATGCTGCAAATTCCAATACCCAACTCGACCCTCGCGCAGAATCTGACAGCCAAAGCTGACCGATTGAAAAACCAAACAAGCACGCCTTCGTGACCGCTTTGCTGCTGATCTGCGGCTGTCAGTGCCACTCGATGTCACCGCCACAACCGGTTGTGACTGACCACAACTGCGGCGTGGTTTATTGCGCCCATAGAGCCCAACTTGACCGAGCTCATGCTAGACGAATCGTCGGCGACCATGGGCTGATCGCCCTGAAAACCTACCCAGGAAGTATCGGCAAGTAAAAAAAGGAGTGATGGAATCAACATGTTTTGGAGGTGCTGTCTTTAGATTCTGAACCAGTTAGTTGATCGAACCAAACAAAGCGCTATAAGGAGCTTGCCCCTTTAGCCTCAGTCTGTAGTTCGGGTTTTTGTACTATAATTACTCTAGGCGAAAGGGTTGGAGGTTGCAGCAAGTCTATTGTGCTGCTCTGTTTTTAAGGTCTAGTCAGATACTTTGATTAGCTGATGCTCAGGTGTCTAGGTATGTTGAATGATGTCACTAATCTGAATAGTTATCTTAATGGCTATTGGTCAGTAATGGAGGTTCAGATTGTACCAGCATCGTGCTACCAAAACGAAAGCGGGCTTAGCAGCCATCGCGTTTCTATTGATCACGCTCGTGCCTATGTGGGGCACGCTCCATGCTTGGCTTGATCAAGAGAACGTTTTGGTAGAAAAAGCTGCGGGTAGTGATGCTATGAATCTTGCCGTTGCATTCGATGTGCACGTTCAAAGCGTGGTTCGTTTTGTAGATACTTTAACTCAAGATTTGCGTGAGCATGCTGTTAAAGATCGTAATGATTTTGGGCGCATAGTTAAAGAGGAACTTGTACTTTATGGGAACATGGTTGCTCAAGTTGCGCTGATTTCTCCGGAGGGGATGCTAGTTTATTCGTCGCTAGCCCCAGCCTTTGGCGCGGTAGATTTGAGTGGTCGCGATCATTTTCGCGCCCATCGTGATAACCCTTCAAAAGATAAGTTATTTATTAGTAAGCCCGTGTTTGGCAGGGTTTCTGGTATTTGGTCTATACAGTTCACTCGACCAATAATTGAGGGTGATAAGTTCTCAGGGGTCGTGGTAGTGTCAATCCCTATGTCTTTCTTTTCGGATTTTTATAAAAAAATTAATGTTGGGACTAATGGTTTGATTGCTCTTGTAGGTATGGATCGTGTTCCTCGTGCAGTGGCATCAAAGGATAGTGGCGCTATTGATTTTGGCGAGCTATTGCTTTTGAAAAGTGCGCCATATTTTGTTAAGGAAGCGTTGCCTGAAGGGCTGTATAGAGGAATTAGTGCATTCGATGGGTCTGAGAGCTTGACCGCATACCGTCGTTTAGAAGACGCCGGCTTGGTTGTTCTTGTTCAGCTTTCACCTGAAGATTATTTGATGTCATCTGGTAAGCGTCATAGAGTGCTAATTTTCTGTGCAAGTGCTGTCACGATATTGCTACTGTCTTTTGCTTTGTTGATATATTCCACCGTGTGGCAGCATTTGAAGGATGCAAAAGCCCTCAAGCAGGCTCACAAAACTCTTCGGGAACTTGTAAATGTTGATATTTTAACTGGCGCACTGAGCAGGAGCCATTTTTTAGAAGTCCTTGAGAAGGAGTTCAGGGATTCAGAATCCTGCGGTACGAAGTTAAGCTTGATATTGATTGATATTGATTATTTCAAGCAAGTAAATGATACGTATGGGCATCCGATTGGAGATATTGTTCTGAAACAGGTGGTTGCTGTGTGTTGCACCGAACTTCGAGCACATGATAGTTTTGGGCGGCTAGGGGGGGAGGAGTTTGGTGTGATCCTCCCATGTACGGATGGGGCAAGCGCCGTCGGTGTTGCAGAGAAGTTACGGCTGGCGATTGAAAGTTCAAAGATTTCAACAAGTAAAAGTCTAGTTCGGGTGACTGTTAGCATGGGTGTAGCATTCGCGCTGCCCTCGGGAGATACCCCAAGTAAGTTAGTTGTTAGAGCGGATGATGCGCTTTACTGTGCAAAACAAGCTGGTCGTAACAGGGTCTGTTCTGCTCGTGGTAATGATGACGCTTCGCAAGTTACGACACTGTCGACAAATGACTCTTAGTGTTTGGCGGCAAGGTTAAGCGGATTGAATAAAGTAAGCGTGGCTTTTATTTTTCAAGGAAAGTTACAGCCTGCGCGAAGCGGCTATTTATTGGATCTGTTTTACACCTTGGTCGTGTTGACGCGATGGAGGACTCATAGAGTTTGGTGGCAGCTTGTTCGTTGTTGCCAATGGGCCGCATTCCGAGCGCAGACGGATTACCAGGTGCAAAATACCCTATGGAAATACTTATTAAGCTTTTCATATTAGCTGCCGATACCCTTGACACAGGGCAAGGGATCTATCTAAATGAGAAACAATCAACCGGTCACGCAGCGCGAGATTGCCTTGGGAGCGCAACAAAAACTTATTTCTACAACTGATGCACGAGGTGTCATTACGTATTGCAATGATGCTTTTGTCGAGATCAGCGGTTTCAATAAGTCAGATCTAATAGGCGCGCCCCAAAATATCGTCCGACATCCCGATGTCCCCTCTGCCATATTTGCTCATATGTGGGGCGCTCTCAAACAAGGCCAGCCTTGGATGGGTATCGTAAAGAACCGAACTAGCAGTGGCGACCATTACTGGGTGAATGCTTATGTCACTCCAATTTTCGAGGGTAGCCAGGTAATTGGTTATGAATCGGTCAGGGTTAAGCCTACGACCGATCAAGTTCGACGCGCAGAGAACCTTTACAATCGCCTAAACCTAGGCAAGTCGGCTATCCCCAGCAGTGACAAATGGAAACCTATCCTCATGGACTGGCTACCACTTTTGGCTATGGGGCTAGTGGGCTCCTTAGGGGGAGTATTTTTCAGTACTTCTCTGGCATTAACCTTGGCGGTATTAATATCTGTTCTCTTCGGGCTGATTGTTTCGCGTCAGAAAAATCAAGGGGCGCTGCATCTGTTGAAAATGGCTGACCCCACAACCTCGGATCAGTTAATTGCACAGATGTATAGCGATGAGCGCGGCCCACAGGCGCGGCTTGAAACCGCATTTGTGAGCCAGGCATCGAGGCTCAAGACTTGCCTTACTCGTTTGCAAGACACCGCAGAGCAGCTCACTGGTCTGGCTGAAAGGTCGGATAACCTTGCCTCAGATAGCTCGCGCGGACTTGAACGTCAGCGAGTCGAGACTGAGCAAGTGTCAGCTGCAGTTAGTCAGATGGCTGCGACCACGCAGGAGGTCGCAACCCACGTTCAGAGAACCGCTAGCGCTACTCAAGAAGCCAATGAGCTAACAGGACGGGGCCGTGATGTAGCTCGAGATACACGTGAGGCCATCCAACGCCTCTCGATCGTTGTCGGAGAGACTGGCCAAGCGGTTGCACAGTTAGCTAAAGACAGCAATGAAATCGGAACGGTTGTCGATGTCATTAAAGGTATTGCCGATCAAACCAACTTGCTTGCTTTGAATGCCGCGATCGAAGCTGCACGTGCTGGAGATATGGGCCGAGGTTTTGCTGTGGTTGCAGACGAGGTGCGTCAGTTGGCACAACGCACCACTCAGTCAACTATTCAAATTCATAGCCTGATCTCCAAGCTGCAAACCTCGTCAAATAGTGCTGTTAAAACCATGGAGAATGGACATCGCCAAGCTGAAGAAGGAGTCGCCTGGGTACTAGAAGCTGACAAGGCATTGGTCGGTATTAGTGATGCGGTAGCTCACATTACTGATATGACCACCCAGATCGCCGCAGCGACTGAAGAGCAAACTGCCGTTGCAGAGGAGATTAGTCGCAACATTACGACCATCGCAAATCTTGCAGATCAAACATCTGAACAAGCAAGAAGCTCGGCAGAGCTCAGCAAAGAATTAACTCAAACAGCGACGACCCAGTACTCATTGGTCGAACGATTCAACCGGTAACAAACGAACCTTCTCTACAAAAGCCCGCTCTGTGCGGGCTCTCAATTGCGCTCTTAGCCTGGCTCTGATCTCAAGGTTTTGCGAGAGCAAATCCAAGGTTTAGAGGGGCTTGTTGATAGCGGTGCCAATCAGCTAACCCTCTCCCATGCTGAGCGCAAAGTGTCCCGGTTTCTGTCAGAAGCATTCGCCCAGTTACCGACGTGACTCGTGCTTACGCGTGGTAAATACCGCGAGCTGACTGGCAGGTTACTGCGCAAGGAAGCATGCAAGTGACCGATAACTGTCTTTGGCCAGCGACAGCTCTGGGTCGAGGCTGACTGTCAGTGGGCAACCGCTATACTGATTTGACTACTGAGAGGGCGGGTATTGATGAAGAGGACAATTCTGGGAATGACTGAGGCTGGCGAGCCGTTGATCTTAGAGGCCTTAGAAGCTCTGCGTCTTTATCGTGAGGCTAAAACTTTAGGCCGCCCACAAGAGGAAATTGATCAACTGAAAATATTGGCTGATTCGCTAGTCCAGACAGTAACCGATTATCAGCTTTTAGCGGCTGGTGCTGACTTCATAACGCTTCACTAGAAAGGATTACACTTGAGAAATGCATTGAATCGCCCCGGATTCTCTAGACACCTTGCAAGCTCATTGCGTAACGCTTTTCAAACTCTACCGGTGACAGCTGATTGTTGAAATCATGGCGGCGTTTTACGTTGTAGAACATCTCGATGTAATCGAACACATCACTACGAGCATCTTCCCGCACGGTATATATTTTTCGTTTGACCCGCTCCCGTTTCAGAAGTTGGAAAAAGCTCTCGGCCACGGCGTTATCATGGCAGTTGCCTCGGCGACTCATACTGGCAACCAAATTGTTTGCGCTCAAAAAGCTGCGCCAATCGGAGCTGCTGTACTGGCTGCCCTGGTCGGAATGAACCATCACCCCTTGCTTCGGTTTACGCCTCCAAACCGCCATCAACAACGCATCAATAGCCAAATCACTGGTCATCTGCGCCTTCATTGACCAGCCAATGACCTGACGAGAAAACAGATCCAGCACCACCGCCAAATACAACCAGCCTTCATACGTACGAATGTAGGTGATGTCGGTTACCCAAACCTTGTTGGGTTCCACGACATCGAACTGGCGCCTCAGCAAATTGGGTGAGGCGACCGCCGGCTTACCGCCGTACTTTCCAGGGCGGCGTCTATAACCTGTCTGAGAACGGAGACCTTCAAGACGCATCAGCCTCGCCACACGATGACGACCACAATCCTCACCGACCTCGCTCAGATCGTCATGGATTTTACGATAACCATAAACGCCTCCGCTCTCCAACCATGAGTGCTTGATCAAACCTAGCAGTCGCTGGTCGTCTTTAGCGCATGCAGATTGTGGCTCAGACAACCAGATGTAATAACCGCAGGGATGGACTTTCAGCGTCAGGCAAAGCCGTCGAATGGAATAGTCGCCGGCTCGCTGCTTGATAAAGGCCTACTTCAACCGCACTCCTTGGCAAAGTACGCGGCGGCCTTTTTTAATATGTCTCGCTCTTCAGTGACGCGCTTGAGTTCCGTTCGCAGACGACGCAGTTCAGCGTGCTGATCATCATCCTGCTGCCGTTCTTCTTGAGGTTTGCTGTAGCGCTTTATCCAGGCATAGAGGCTATGCGTCGACACGCCGAGACGCGCCGCTACATCAGCGACAGGCAGCTTCTTTTCGGTCACTTGATTGACTGTTTGGATTTTGAATTCTTCGGGATAACGTGGGTTGCTCATAGCACCTCCTGATTGGCCTCATTTTAAGGCATGAAGGTGTCTACGAAACTAGGGGCTATTCATCCAGCATTTGCATCCTGGATGACCTGGATCCCCAATGACGAGGATCCCCAACGAATTCTTCCTGAGTCAGTCAGGCCTGCTCTTTACGTTTGCTGCGCAGACGCGCCACACGTGCCTTAGCGATGATCGATGAGTAGGCCACACATAGATAAATCCCATTGGGGAATTCAGAAAGGTCTAACAAGTGCTGGCCTATGACCGTTGGATCAAATGTCTTGATCGCCTCATTGGTCAGTGCATCCAGGTCGGGCGGGGCGATGCTGTCTTGTGTCTGGCCACCGTAGTGGTGACTGCCAGGCTCAAGAGATCCCGTCTCGCGCGGAGCGACGTAGTCAGCATGCGCCGTGGGTAGTATCGGTTGTACAGGCTGTACCGACTCTAAAGGAGGGGCACTCACCTCGGGCAATACATTATGGCGTTGAATAGGCGCTTCAACGGCTGGTTGTTTCTCACTGACCGTAGTGGGCTCATCAAACATATCGACCGTATTACTCACCGGGGGCGATGCCTTCCGAGTTTCGATTACGGCATCTTCGTTACCTAATAGTGCAGGGCGACAGCGAATGAGCAATGTCTGACCCCAATCACCCGTAAACCATTGCCACACTGCCGACTTTTGTTTGCCGGAGAAGATTCGGCCAGACGGTTTAACCTTACCCAAGCCCAAGAGTTCGAGGCCTGCTGGAGTGGCTTCCAACGAATCAATCACAGCCCTAGGGGCTTGCCAATAGAGCATGTCTGGGTAGGTAAAGCTCTCAGCACGTCCACCTTGACTGATAGCGTACAGGCGCTTTGCTTCTTGGCGCAGGTAAGTTTCATCTTGGATTTCACCCAAGCATCTGACATCTGGGTGTGCAGCGCCTATCAATGCACCCGCCATGGTCGCGATCGTATCAGTATCGCTGTTAAGCAAATTGACTACCTGCTCAATGATCTCCTGGGAGCCTACTCGCTGGCCCAGAAGTGCTGCGACGTTTGCGAACAGGGCACATTTGAGTCCTGAGCCTCTTTCTTCGGCGCTCAGTCCCTTGTCGCTGGTGACTATCTCAACATAGAGCTCAGCAGGTGATGCCGATTTGTTGGCCAGGCAATTAACCGCGTTACCAACAGAAGCTTCCCATTCAGCCGCAACCTGATCCACAGCAATTTGAAGCGACGTGTTACTAGCCTTTTCCCACGTAGGCGCCCAGAACGTTGCGAGCTCCGAGTCGCTTCTGATCAGAGAAGGGATACTCCGGATATCGGATGTAAATTGGAACCACTCTGTTTCATTGGGCACACGCCCGTGTTGGAATACGTGGGCTAGAGAAACTGCATGCACAACAGCCCCCGCGATACCCCGCATGTGTCCATGAGTACAAATGGCGTTACGGATGACATCAACCAGATACGAAGGCTTGTTTGTAACGTCTGCAGCGGCCCATACGTGAGGTTGGACGCGCATCGCTGCACCGTTGCCGCCGCCATTCACATACCCGTTGAAGAAGTTGCTGAACCAGTTCGTGCTCCGATTGCAGAGTGAGCTCGCTGCTGACTTGCTTCCTCGTCCGGCTCCCAGCGCATAGACCTGCCAAATAGGCAGTTCTATTTTGGCAAATGCCTCTACATCAAAATATCCTTGACCTGAGATCGCGCGACTGGTCGAAAGACGCAGTTGAGTATCGTCTGAATAGCTTCCTGCAGGAAGGACGACCTGAGCGCCGAATCTTCCGCCGATAATCCTCTGCCATTGCTCCGTTCTGGTTGAGCGTGGCTGACCGAGTCGTTCGCTGACAAGGTTTTCGGAAGCGAGCTCCGTCGGGAATCCCATGGCGTCGCCGTAGGCTGCCCATAGCGCCGATGAAATTGTGCGTTGCAGCCTATTTTCTGACATTGCTCTACTCACCTGATCCTTTCAAACAGCTCTGGCCTAACCACTACGTTGACAGGGGAATGCCCCGTTGCAGCCATCTGACCCGCTAGCTCGTCACTGTCATTGTCGCAACGCACGTAGATACGTTGCAAATGGTCTGTCGACAGTTCTTGGGGATACAGGATCTCGGCTTGGTTGCAGGTCGGGAGATTACTCGGATGATTGGCGGAACGATGTGAGTAATTTGCTAGGTACTGATGAATTGGGGTCTGGAATATGGCTTCCAACCCTTCAGGGCCCTTTGCACGCTCGACGTTGGTATAGATGTTGTTCGTCGTCGTGAACCAGACATCATCGTGAAGCAGTATTTCAGGCGTGAAATCCAGAATGCACCAGAAAAAATCCTTCTCCTTATGCCAGCTACCGGAGCACGTTCTGAAGAACGCGGTATTGATTTGGCTGACGGAAAGGTTGGCATAATCCAGCCAGGCCCGATCCTTGTCTCGGTAGCGCGCATTAGGTTGGAAGATGTGCTTGAGCTGTTGATCTGCGTTAAGGCGCTGGCGAGATTTGAGCGCCCTTGATGCAAAGAGCCCAAGGGAGCCGCGATTGGTGGTGAAGTGGAGGATGGACTCGATGCCTCGCTCCGCAATCAGCTGCTGAATAGTCATACGTCCCGGCCTTCATACAGATCATCATCTACGAAATGCATAATGTCCGGCGCATCGGATGGCTTGAATCCAATCAGGACGCTTTCCCTGGCCCTTCCCACGCCCATTGCGACCAGGCGGCGCAGCCGCGCTGATGGTTCGTGTTCTGCCACATCGATTTGATCCTCATCATCAGGCATGTCTACCTGAAGAACAGAACCGTCCAGGCCTATCATGATGACGTGATCGAACTCCAAGCCCTTACTGGAGTGCAGCGTACACAATGCGATGTTCTCAGGCCCCTCTGGCCATACAGGAGAGCCGGTCAGATTGACGAAGGGCAGACCCGCACGATTCAGAGCGGGTATCAGATCCCGAAACCAGCCTTTGTAGTGCAAAAACGCTACAGATTGTTGGGTGAGATCAATGTCGCGAAGGAACTCTATCGCTCCGCGTACCTGATTCGGGTACGAGCCTCTCAAGACGATCGGTTTCGGCCCATCAGCCCTTGCGGTAGCGTAATTTGGCATCGTCCCGTTATCGTCGATCAGGAGCCCTGTGAGCATGGCACTCGCGAACCGAGCAATCTGACGGGTGTTCCGGTAGTTGGTCTGCAGGGTATGGCTCTTTTCCGGGCGCAGACTTACCCCGACCTCAACCCACGTGAAGTTGCGTGAATAGATGCGTTGAGCACTATCGAGTACGAAGGTCACTGAGGCGTCCGCCGAGCGCTGATTGAGCACCGCTCGTACCTCATTTGCCGAGAAATCCTGGGTCTCGTCCACCACGATTACGTCGTATTGCTCAAGCTGAGTGTTGCTTAGGTCGCACGCCAGATCCCCCCAATCTACCCGTTCATGCTCTGCTTTGAATCCAAGATAGGGTCGGATGACGAGCTCAAGGAGCTGCTGCCTGGCCGGACGTTCCATCCGAGGCGTCACGCCTCGTCCATCTCGGCGTGCAGACAAGTAGTCGTCCAATTCATCAATGTGGAAACGACCAAGAACGTACTGAGCTTCCTCAACAACGAATTCAGACTCAAGCCCTGCGGCAGCGGCGAGTCGGCGGAGATGGGCTGATGCAACTTCCAGATCGAGAATGTTCCGGGCGCCGGTCAAACGCTGGGCCCATTTGTTGAAGGTGGCTATTTCCAGCGAAATGAGAGGCTCTTGACCCAGTTGCCGCTCGGTGAGTTCGTTTATGTAGCCACGAAGCGTTCTGTTGAACGTCAGTACCAAGACTTTCACAGGTCGGGGTTCAGCCTGCCGCCGCGCGCGATTTAAATAGAACGCCACGCTGGTGCGCAGCTTGAGGAGGGCTGTAGTCGTCTTCCCACTTCCTGCGGCTCCTCGAATCACATCAACGCCAGATGTGACTCGGGAAAACAGCGCAAGCTGCTCAGCCGTGGGTATAACGTCGATCAGCGCCTTCATCTGTCTATTCCATCCGTGGGGAAGCTCGAATCCTATCAGGTAATAGTGGCGTTACAATGGCGCATATCAATATTTTGTAAAATCGAAGGATTCGATCAGTTTGTAGCGTCCGAATCGCCGCCAGATGTCAAATGTGGATTTGTGCTACGAAATGTAGCCATGGATGTAGATGGCGATTGAGGCTGAGGCGACGGCAGTGCTGAGTAGGCCTTAGAAGGCTCGCACACCATCGCCAAACGTGCCACCTGGGCCAGGCTCAAGCAGGCAGTCAGGTGAGCATCTATTTCACGAGGAGCGCGACATTGTAGCCGCGTCAATTCCTCGGTGATGCATAGCCCGGCTCGTCACTGCCGTTGTTCTCGGAAATTCGCCAGTTGGTCTCAAGTGGGATGACCGGACTATGTTGATACCTCCCGAAGGGCGATTGTTCGTCGTGAGGAGGGAGCCGAAACCAATGCTCCCTCTCGAGCAGCTCTGGAAAGCGTTTGAAGACGGTCAGGTGATGCAAGGGGATGGTTTGAATGTAGGCATGGAGATTACCTAGATCGATGAACACCCTAGGATTGTCGGATGCCTGAAATTCCTCGCTGAGTACGCGCGAAAGATTCCACTCAATCGAGTGGATATCGATGTCCGGCCGAGCATCAGTCCATGACGATGCAAGCTTCTTGGCGTGGTGGTAGCTGTCATATCCAAGACCCTTGGCAAGAAGATTCAGTGCCTGCGTATGCATGATCGGCTTTACGCCAGGCCACGTTTTAAAAAGGAAGCGAGCGGCACTCTTCATGCCTGTTTTGCGTTCGAGATCAGCGGGGAAAATTGGAAGAATCATCGCAAGCTCCGGTCGATAGCGGTGTCGGCTGCCCGCGAATGACGACTGTTGATTGCGTGAGTATAAGGAGGGTGTATCGCCTGTGACGAAGTCTTTGCGTGCCGACCGCGCGATTCAGGTAATCGCTTAGCCGGATGCTACTGTTGCCTGGCTTGCGGGTCAATAAGGGAGCGAGCTGTTGCTGACGTATGCCTTGAGTCGCCGCACTCATTCCTGATTTTTCTGTGTTGTCCCGAGCGCATTCAACTCGATCCGTTGGCCACGACCAGACAGCGCAAAACTACGTGTAATAATGGCCTCAAATAAGCCCTAGAGGGCGCGATCGTCGTCCTCGAAAGCCTTTCAAAAGCTCGACAATGGGGGTTACGCATCTCCGAGTTGTGTCGCAGCATACCTAGCTTTTAGCTTCTCAAGATTTGCAGCTTTGCGATCCCCGGAGAGCGAGCTACTCGCATCTCAACGCTCCGGATTGGCGTTTAGTGCGGCGAGTTGTGGTCTTCAGATGGTTGGCGTTGGTGAAGGTCAAGCACAATTGCATGCTGAGGAACAAACGGAGTAGCTCATGCCGCACAAGCTATCCTCTATATGCTGATCATTCTCGGAGTTCCACCCCGGCACCTCAGAACAAGCACGACGTGGCTCACGCTTAGCCAGCATTTCCCTAGATATAAGGTGCAATTAATAAGGTGCAACGAGTTGCGTCTTAATGGATGCTGAAAATCCTTAATGTGATTTCACTTTGGATCTGCATGAGCGCCCGAACCTATTGGCGTTGACACCTGAGTCGGGTTGGGTCATCATTTTACTCGTTGAGGGAGGATAGGGTTGAACCTTAGATAAGGGTTCGAATCCCTGGTTTCCCGCCACATTAAGTAAAAAAGGGCTTAGATGAAAATCTAGGCCCTTTTTTTGGCTCAGCATTTAGCAAGTTTGCTGCGTCGGCAACGCTCCGAGCAATAACGTACGTCTTCCCAGCAGCGTGCCCACTTCTTCCGCCATGTGAACGGTAGGCCGCAGGTCATGCAGGTTTTGACCGGGAGTTCACTCTTTTTCAAAATGACTCACCGTGATCTAGTTTTGCGAGCAACAATTGACCACGTTGCCAAAGCGCTTGCTGCTTGGATTCAGGCATCCGGTCGAGGTTTTTATACAGCATGCCCATACGGTGATTGCTGCGCAGGCGGTCGCTGTGACGCATCAGGAAGTGCCAATAAAGAGCATTGAAAGGGCACGCGTCATCTGTGGTGCTTTCGCTCACTTTGTACGCGCAGCCACGACAATAATCAGACATGCGCTTGATGTACTGGCCGCTCGCACAGTAAGGCTTAGACCCCATATAGCCGCCGTCTGCATGCATGACCATGCCAAGCGTGTTGGGCAACTCCACCCAGTCAAACGCGTCCATGTAGATTGCCAGGTACCACTCACATAGTTGATTCGGCGCGATACCTGCGAGCAAAGCGAAATTGCCGGTAACCATTAGCCGTTGGATGTGATGCGCGTAGGCATGCTGAAGGCTTTGGTTGATGGCTTGGCGCATGCAGTTCATCTTTGTTTGGCCTGTCCAATAAAACTCTGGAAGCGACCTTGTGTTGCTGAATTCATTTCCGTCGGCATATTCAGGCATCTTCAGCCAGTAGACGCCTCGGACATATTCCCGCCAGCCGATCAGTTGACGAATGAAGCCTTCAGCAGCGTTCAGTGCAACGTTGCCAGACCAGTAGGCTGACTCCACATCGCTGCAAAGCTGACGAAGATCCAATAGGCCAATATTGAGCGCAGCGCTGATCCTTGCATGAAACAGAAAAGGCTCTTCGTTGGCCATAGCGTCTTGATAGTCACCGAACGCCGCAAGGCCCCAGTCGAGGAAGTAGTCCCACAGGGCTTGGGCGTCGGCATGAGTCACCGGGTAGTCGAAAGTATCAAGGGCCCCATAGTGGCTGGTGAAGTGTTTTGCAACCAAGGCAAGAACAGCTTGGGTTATCGCGTCTGGCGGAAATCGGGCGGGTGCTGGGGGCCTTATGTTCTTGGGCAGGGCTTTACGATTTTCCGTATCAAAGTTCCAAGCGCCTCCTACGGGGCTGCCGTCACCATTCAGTAGTAATCCGCTCTTGCGACGCATTTCACGGTAAAAGAACTCCATGCGCAGTTGCTTCTTGCCTTTCGCCCAACTGGAGAACTCTGTGCGCGTGCAGAGAAAACGACTATCGGAATGCCACTGGATCGCTAGGCCACAGTCCTTAAGTGACTGCTCCAGACGCCAGTCTCCGCACTCCGTGATGTGTATTTCATCTGGTTGCATGAGGGCCTGCCAACGGCGTAACTCGCTCGGCAACGATCCAGTATTTTCTGGATCATCGAGCGTAACGTACTGCACCCGAATTCCACGCGCTTGTAGAGCCTCTGCGAAATGGCGCATTGCGCTAAAGATCAGAGTGATTTTTTGTGGATGGTGAGGGACATGGCTGGCTTCCTCCATCACCTCGGCCAAGAGCACTGTATCGCTTTGAGTATTAAGCCCCTGCAATGAGGCGAGATTGAAAGATAGCTGGTCACCCAAGACGGGGAGTAGCCGGCGAGTCATGTTCATCTACAGAATCCAGTGATTTCGAAAGCGAGCCATAAAACTTATACAACTAAAATTTATTGTATAGGAAATTATTAGCCCACTTCACGGATGCCCCCCATCCCTAGGACTGCTCGCTATACCCATTCCAGATCAGCCGAAACAGTCGGTTTTTGGCTGCGATTGAAGCTGCCCGCGCGGGTGAGTAGGTTCAAGGCTTGGCTGTCGTTGCTGACGAAGTGCGGAAATTGGCGGGGCACCTGCGATGAAGCGATGAAGACGGGTGTCGCGATGTTGCCGTGAGTCTTTACGCGTTAATCATAATTGGACGCAAAAGGAACCCCCCCACTGAACGCTTATGTCGCAAACCGCTTGGCCGCGATCACGCACAAGATGACGCCTCCCGTCACGCTGAACATGCCGATGCTCACGGTTTCATGCAGGAGGGTCGCCGCCAATGCGAGCCCGAAGAAGGGTTGCAGCAGTTGGAGTTGTCCGACTGCGGCGATGCCTCCTTGGGCGAGCCCTCGATACCAAAAGATAAATCCGATAAACATGCTGAAAAATGAAACATACCCAAGACCGAGCCATGCGGGCGTGCCAATGGAAGCAAAGGAGGAGGGCGCTAATACCCAGGTCAGCGGTGCCATCACGGGCAGCGATAGTGCCAAGGCCCAAGAGATTACTTGCCAGCCGCCTAAGACTCTCGCCAGTTTTGCCCCTTCGGCATATCCCAGGCCGCAGACAATGACTGCCAGTAGCATCAGAACGTCGCCTGTGGGGGACGCTGTCAGTCCCTGATTCAGAGCGAACGCGACCACCAGCCCGCAGCCCAGTACCGAGAAGAACCAGAATGCCGGCTGCGGGCGCTCGCCGCCGCGCAATACACCAAATCCCGCAGTGGCAAGTGGCAGCATGCCGAGGAAGACAATTGAGTGTGCGGATGTAACATGCTGTAAAGCCAGCGCAGTGAGTAATGGAAAGCCCACCACAACGCCAATGGCCACTATCAGTAACGGATAAAGCTGGCGGGGTTCAGGGCGTTTGCTTTTCAGCAAAACCAACACGCAGAGCGCCAATATGCCAGCGAGGGTTGCCCGAGCGACGGTCAGGAAAACGGGATCAAATTCCAACACTGCAACCCGTGTGGCGGGCAATGATCCGCTAAAAATCACGACGCCAATAAAACCGTTTATCCATCCGCTCAGAGTATTTGAAGGTGCTCGGCTTTGCTGTTCACAGGTACGTTCCATCGAGTTGCACACCCAAGGCCATTTGCGAGATTGCATGCAACGCATCCTAGGGTGGATGATCGATGACAATCAAAAAATTGTCATGGATACAGCCCTGATGCCGCGTTCACGTTATAAGTCGCTGGTTGATACATTTGCTGCAGATATACGCGCCGCGCGCTTGCTCCCAGGCACTCGCTTGCCCACGCATCGGCAGTTGGCCGCCGCAGAGGGTTTGGCGCTGGTGACGGCCAGTCGTGTTTATGCAGAACTTGAGGCTATGGGGCTCGTCAGTGGTGAGGCCGGGCGCGGCACGTTCGTCAGGGAGACATCATTGCCGCCCGGTCACGGCATTGATCAGCCCGCAGTGACGGCAGGCATGCATGACTTAAACTACAACTACCCCTCAGTACCAGGTCAGGCCGAGCTGCTGCGCACTGCATTACGTCAGCTCGCGCTCTCGGGGGATCTTGAGTCGCTGTTGCGTTATCAGCCTCACGGCGGACGTTTGCATGAGCGCGCGTCAGTGGCACGCCATTTGGAGTCACGCGGCTTGCATGTGCAGGCCGAGCAAGTCTTGATAGTCAATGGCGCACAACATGGGTTAACAGTAGCGCTCATGACCCTGCTCAATCCCGGTGATGTGATTGCGGTTGATGCGTTGACCTACCCCGGTTTCAAGGCGTTAGCGCTCGCGCTGCACCTAGAGGTGCTGGCCATCCCTGTCACTCATAAAGGGCCTGATCTCGATGCGTTCGACAAGCTTTGCCGTAGCCGGTTAGTTCGTGCCGTTTACTGCATGCCCACGCTGCACAATCCGCTGGGATGGGTCATGAGCCTGGAGCAGCGAGAGAGCATGGTAGCCATCGCGCGCACTCATGATGTGCAGATCATTGAAGACGCGGCGTACGCCTTTCTAGTTGAGAACCCGCCACCACCGTTGGCCGAACTGGCTCCGGAAAGGACAGTGTATGTGTCGGGCCTCTCCAAAAGTGTTGCCGCCGGCTTACGCATTGGATTTATCGCCGCACCGGCCTGCATGATTGCTGCGTTGGAGCGAATAATTCGGGTCACGGCCTGGAATACGCCGGGGGTCATGACCGCTATTGCTGCTGGCTGGTTAGACGATGGCACCGTCAGCCATTTGGAGCGACAGAAGCGTCAAGATGCGTAGGCCAGGCAAATCATTGCAGGGGAGGCTCTGGAAGGGCTTCCCGTTGTGCGCCACCCGTTTTCCTACTTTGTCTGGTTACCTTTGCCGGAGGATGGCCGAGCCGATCAAGTCGTCATTGCCTTGATGCGCGAGCAGGTATCCGTCTCGACCGCGCAGCCGTTTACAACCTCCGCCCATGTACCACACGCCATACGACTCGCCCTGGGCTCTGTAGATATGGGGACGTTGCGTATGGCTTTGGCGAAGGTGAGGTGGGTGGTTGAGGCACATTTATAGGTTAAGGCAGGTTGTTTAGCTTGGGATTAGTTATGTCCTACTTTGTCGGGTAAATTCTCCTACTTGTCGGTGCGCTTATGCGCCATAGGTGGAGAGATTAATGACTGAAGGATGGAGTGATGCAGAGCTGGCCGCCTCGGTTGATGCTTATCGCGAAATGTTGAGAATGCAAACGGAGGAAATGAAGTTTGTTAAGGCTCATGTATATCGCGATTTAGCTAATCGTTTTGGACGCGATGAAGGCGCGTTTGAGCGTAGGATGCAGAATATTTCGGCACTTTATGAGCAGTCTGGGCTTGGTTGGGTAGTCGGCTTAAAACCACAAAAGAATATTGGTTCAGCCATCAAGACAAGATTGTTAGCAATGATGCCGCACCTTAGCGAACAAGATTCAGTTCAGTTAGAGGTTGAGGTTGCTGCAAAGGAAGCTGAGCAGTCACACGCATTCGATCCCGTAAATGTTCAAGATGCGAGGAAGCGTGTAGTAGCCAGTATTGTTCGGCGCAGAGGGCAATCAGCTTTTCGTAAAGGGCTGTTGGCCGTATACGGCACGAGGTGTGCTATTACCGGGTGCGATCAGCCTGAGGTACTAGAGGCTGCGCATATTCACCCCTATATGGGCGAATATACCCATGCACTATCTAACGGCTTATTGTTAAGGGCTGATCTGCATACATTGTTTGATTTGTATTTGATTGCTATAGAACCGCAGACATTGCGTATTCGCTTGGCGCCACAGTTGCGACCGTCACTCTATGATCAATATGAAGGCATGCCACTAAACCTGCCGTTATCGCCTTCGTTTAAGGCCAGCGTTGAAGCTTTGCAGTGGCATGCAGATCAGTGCACCTGGTTCAAATCCCCGATCGAGTCATCGGTCTGATCATTCGGCTGCCTAAATTCAACGCCTCAGACACCAGCCCCCGCAACTCGGCATTACTTTCGTTATTGATGCAGTGCGACAGTTTCTCGCCGATGGTGGGGGCGGTGTCTGTACCTTCGGGGAAGGCTCGCAATATCAGCAGCCCAGGATTGGTGAGTACAACCTCGAAAAACGAAACGCCTGACATCCCGTCGAAATGGATGTAGCCAACGTCAGCCAGCCATTTCAAGGTGCCCATAAAAAGGTCTTCTTCTTTTTCCAAGGCTGCACGGTTATCGGCACCCGCGACTTTGTAATCGATAAAATTTTCTGCCGTAAGGGTCACAGGCAGCGGAAAGTTGCGGTACAGGTTGCCCAGAATCAGCCCGGTGTAGCAGTCAAACAGTTCGATATTGTTGGACGGCACGACGTTGAGCGAGTGGACGTTCTTCTCATTGAGGTGACTCGTTAGACCTTTGAACATGCGAACCTCTGTCAGGTAAACCTATTGACTGTGACGGAACAAATCATTCCTATCGGTATAGCACAGCCTGTTTACGTGCTCTGAAAGAGCGGCGATGAAAGGCCTCTTTTCGCTACGTCTCCTACCTCAAATGTTACTGAATGATGCGTGGCGTATGAGGATCGCCATGAAAGATCACATCCTCGCTGGATATTTGAAACCAGAGTGCTATTACTGATGGGCACGGTAGCAAGTGGCCGCGGTCGGTCGAGACCATGTCGGTAAAAATATTTAATTTCAGGAGGATAGATGTTCAAGCCTGCATGGATGCGTAACACCTTAATGGCCACTGCTTTGCTAAGCGTGCTGGTGGCACCTGCTTATTCAGCTCAGGAACGAACCCTGAAACTGGCCATCGGTGATGAGCCAACAGAAGGATTTGATCCGATGCTGGGTTGGAGTCACGGCAGTTACTTGCTCTTGCACAGTCCTTTGCTCAAGCAAAACGAGGACTTGTCCTGGAACAGCTTCCTGCTTAGCGAGTACCAGACCAGTGAGGATGGAAAAACTTGGACACTGAAGCTCAAGCCCGACCTTAAATTCTCAGATGGCTCGCCACTCACAGCCAAAGATGTGGCTTACACCTACAACAACGCGGCGGCCAGTGGCGGCAAAGTGGACATGGGGAACTTCCTCAAGGCTGAGGCGGTTGACCCTTTGACTGTGCGCATTCAGCTCAAAGCGCCGCAAAGCACCTTCGTCAATGTCCTTGGATCGCTGGGAATCGTGTCTGCGGACAAGTACGACGCCAAAACTTATGCGCAACACCCTATTGGTGCCGGGCCTTACCGTCTGGTCAGCTATCAACCGGGCCAACAACTGATTGTTGAGGCCAACCCGCATTATGCGGGCCAGAAAAATGATTTCGATAAGCTGGTCTTTGTGTTTCTCGATGAGGACAGCTCGTCTGCTGCCGCGCAAAGCAAGCAATTAGGCATCGTGCGTATCGCCCCTTCGTTGGCGGTAACGCCTGCGCCGGGTATGAAGCTGTGGGTACGGCCCAGCGTAGAAAATCGGGGCATTGTGTTGCCGACCACTCACTCGGGCAAAAAAGATGAGCATGGCTATCCCATTGGTAATGATGTGACAGCCGATGTGGCGATCCGTAAGGCCATCAACTACGCCATTGACCGGCAATTGCTGGCAGATCAAATTCTCGAAGGTCACGCTATCCCGGCTTATACCGGGGTGCAGGGGTTGCCGTGGGATAACCCGCAGGCAGCTTTCAAGGATGGTGATATCGCCAAGGCCAAACAGATTCTCGATCAAGCGGGTTGGGTTGAAACGGCCAGCGGTATACGTGAGAAAAACGGCCTGCCGGCAAAAATTACCCTGTGGTATGCCAGTGGCGATGCGACGCGCCGTGATTTAGCTCAGGCAGTGCGTTCGATGCTCAAGCCCATTGGCATTGATGTCGACTTGAAGTCGGGTAGCTGGGAAACCGTAGAGCGAAATATGCACGCCAATCCAACCTTATTTGGTTGGGGCAGCCTCGACCCGATGGAGCTTTATCACCACTACAGCAGCAAAGCGGCGGGCGTTGAATATTACAACCCCGGCTATTACCAGAACCCGGTGGTCGACCAGCATCTTCAGCAAGCATTGGATGCGCCGACCTGGCAACAAGCGGTGCCATTTTGGCAGCAAGTGGAATGGGACGGTAAAACGGGTGCCGGGGTCAAAGGTGACGCTGCCTGGGCTTGGCTACTCAACGTCCAGCACACATACCTGACCGATGAGTGCATAGATCTGGGTAAAGGCGCCCCGGAAATCCACGGCTCATGGTCGCTGCTCAATAGCCTAGATGGCTGGAAATGGACCTGTCAGTGATTCGCGGTATAGCGCTCTTTGTCGTGCGTTTGATGGGCCTGTTGCTGGTCACGGCGGCAGGCACATTTACGTTGCTCAGCTTTTCACCTGTCGACCCCATACGAGCCTATATAGGCAACGATTTGTTGCACGTCCCGCCTGAACAATACCCAATGATTGCCGCCCGCTGGGGGTTGGATCTGCCGTTGTGGGAGCGGTTCTTGCACTGGTTTAGCCAAGTGTTACAGGGCGATTTTGGGTATTCGATGCTCTACAACGCCCCCGTATCTCAGGTGATTGGCGAGCGATTTGCCACTTCTTTTGCATTGCTGGCCAGTGCGTGGATCTTTTCCGGGATTGTCGGGCTGGCTCTGGGGCTGACGGCTGGGCGCTATTTGAATCGCTGGCCGGATCGGGTGATATCAACCCTGTCGTATGTGATGGCGTCCTTGCCGACGTTCTGGATTGGACTTTTGTTGCTATCGCTGTTTGCAGTGACGCTTAACTGGGCGCCCATCTGTTGTGCCTGGACTCCCGGCAGCACCGCTGAAACAGCGACGTGGGGTGACAAGCTCAGGCACTTGATTCTCCCCATGCTGGCCCTCGGCATTCTGGGGGTAGGGAACATCGCGCTCCATACCCGTTCACGGGTGGCCGAGGTCATGAACAGTGAATTTATTCGTTACGCCTATGCGCAAGGTGACAAGGGTTGGCCAATGGTCAACTTTCATATTGTTCGGCATGCCGTCACGCCTGCTGTGTGTTTGCAATTTGCATCCGTAGGGGAGTTGATTGGCGGCTCGCTGCTGGCCGAGAAAGTATTCGCCTATCCTGGCCTAGGGCAAGCAACCATTGATGCGGGTTTGCGCGGTGATATTCCGTTGTTAATGGGGATTGTGATGTTCTGTGCCGTACTGGTCTTTACCAGCAATAGCATCGCCAATGCGCTGTTACTGCACCTCAATCGGGGGGCGGCGCGTCAGTCATGACCTACAACCCAAATCACGCGTTATTCAGGCTGTGTGCTTCGTTGTTGATGTTATTGCTGTTGATTGCTTATGGCGTGTCGATCTCCGGCATGGACGTACCGATGGATTTGCTGGCGCGCCGTCAACCGCCTTCGGCTCACGACTGGTTCGGGACTGACAGCCTGGGACGCGATCTGTGGCTTCGTTCTTTTCAGGGCATGACCACCAGCTTGCAAATAGGCCTGACAGCGGCTTTTAGCAGCGGTTTTTTGGCGCTGTTCGCGGCCAGCTTATGCTCACTCAATAAAACCCTGGATTACTTGGTACGCGGGGTAATCGACAGCATGCTGGCATTGCCTCATCTCTTATTGCTGGTATTGATTTGCTTCACGTTGGGGGGCGGGAAACAGGGGGTAATATTGGCCGTGGCGTTGACCCATTGGCCGCGTTTGGCGTTGATCTTGCGCGCCGAGATCCTGCGCATTCGTGAGACTGACTATGTGATGCTCTCGCATCGATTGGGAAACAGCAGCTTTTATCGCTGGCGCCATCATTTACTGCCGTTACTCATGCCACAGTGGATCATCGGTACTTTGCTGATGTTTCCGCACGCGGTTCTGCATTCTGCAGCGCTGAGTTTCCTGGGGTTCGGTCTGGCGCCGCATGATCCGTCGTTAGGGCTATTGCTGGCAGATGCCTTGAGGCATTTGAGTAGCGGTGCGTGGTGGCTGGCGTTTTTTCCGGGTTTGATTCTGGTCAGTCTGGTTCTGGTGTTTGACCAGTTTGCACGCGCATTGCAGCAACTCTGGATAAGGATTACCTGATGCTGAAATTCGCCGATTTCGCAATTGATATTGCTCACTATCATTGGCTCGGCCATAAAACCTGGCACCCTTTGTTGAGCCGTATTTCATTTGAAGTACGGCCTGGCGAACTGGTTGCGCTGGTGGGTTCCAGTGGCGAAGGTAAAAGTCTGTTGCTGCAAAGCACGTTGGGCTTGTTGCCTGACAATATGCGCTGTCGTGGCGAGATTCTGCTGGATGGCCAGGTGCTTGGAGAGTCGCTTAAGGTCGACCAGCGCGGGAAAACACTGTGCTATGTGCCGCAGGGTGTCAGTGCCTTGAACCCGCTGATCAGGGTGGGGCCGCAGTTGCTGCGGGCGGCACAATTAAGCGGAGTCAAACTGGGTTTGGGCGAGGTGGCCGAGCAACTCCAGCATTACAACCTTCAGCCCGAATTAGTGGAAGAGTTCCCGCGCAAGCTGTCGGGCGGTATGGCCAAACGCGTACTGGCCAGTTGTGCAGCCCTGACCCATGCTCAATATATTCTGGCTGATGAAATCACCTCGTGGCTGGATGACGAGCATGCTTGCCAATTGCTGACGCACCTCAAGGGTTTTTGTCAGCAGGGACGTGGGATCTTATGGGTGACTCATGACTTGGCGCTGGCGGCGCGGTTTGCCGACAAAATCGCGGTGCTGCACGGTGGCGAACTGCACGAAACGCTAACTCCCCAAGCGCTCCGTGAAAATGCTGGAAGCCCATGGGTGCAATCACTGTGGGCCGCTTTGCCTGAGCAGCAATTCCTTGCTAATGGGAGCTTTACCTATGCTTGAAGTTCGCCATCTGACTATTGTGCAAGGAGGCCGGCGACTGTGGGATTCAGTGTCGTTTGCAGTCAATCCGGGTGATCTTCATGGAATATCAGCGCCCAGCGGCTATGGCAAAACAACCTTGGGCAGAGTGCTGGCGCAATGGCAAACCGCAGCTTCGGGCAGCGTGACAGTCGCTGGACAGCCCTTGTCTAAGACCGGCTATTGCCCTATTCAGCTGGTGCCGCAACATCCCGAGCAAACCTTCAATCCTTATCGCACCACGGGTGAAAGCCTTCGCGATGCTTGGTCACCAGATGCAAGTTGGTTAGTGCGTCTGGCAGTGAACCCGGCCTGGCTGGCGCGTCGACCCGACGAATTGTCGGGTGGGGAGTTGGCCCGTATTGCCTTGCTCAGAGCGTTAGACCCCCGCACGCGTTACTTGATTGCCGATGAGGTGACGGCCCAACTGGATGCCCATATTCAGGCGCAGGTCTGGCAAGTGTTGCTGGAAGAGGCCAAGCGAAGGGAACTGGGGATGATTGTGTTCAGCCATAACAAAGCATTGCTGGAGAAGGTTTGCACCAGCATCTGGCGGCCAAGTCGCCAGCCCTCTTCGTAGAGCGTCTGTTTACAGGGTGGACTTTTGACTCACGAGACCATGCATCTCGCAATATTCATCCCACGCCATGCCCGCCATTTGTGCCACTTCGCGGTGAACCTCCAAGCGCTGTGCCTCAAATTCTTGCCGGGTGGCACTGGTCAATTGCAGCGTCAGTTCCCAAGCAAACAATCCCAAGCGTTCAGCTTCGGCTTCAAAGGCTTCGTTCAAGCGCTCCTGCCGATACTCTTTCATCGACTGGCCCATGGCACGTGCGGCTAACGGGTTCAATGTTTCCAGTGATTGAGCCACCTGCGAATGTTCATCGAGAAAGCGGTCGAGGGCTTTTTGATGATGGGTTCCGGGTTCGGTCACGCTGATCTCCATAGACAATGGGTAAGGCATTATCTGCGCGAAGGCAGGCTGTGATTATGGGGCTTTTGCACAGGAGCACCTATTTGCAAGCTATTGCGCCCGGTAATGATGAACAGCACATCAACGCCCAGCATTGTAATGGCTGCCAGATAAGGGGCGCGAGGCAAGGTCACATCGCGCTCGTAAAAGCCTTGTGCCTGACGTTTAACGCCACCTGCATGGGCCATCTGCGCTTGCGTCAGCTTGAGACGCAAACGTTCGTGCTTCAGCCTTTCACCGTAAGTGCTCATATTCGTAGCCAAAGTTGGCATCAGGGTTACAAAAAGCGTAATCCATAGAGTGAAATAGGGAAAGGCTCGTGTTGAATTTGGCTATAGCGTCTGTCAGAAAGTACGTCAAGTCCAGGCTGCTAGCCAAATGGCCCACAGCCCTACTTGGGCGAGATCAGTTTTTTTTGACTTCCGGCAAGAACCAATTCAGTAGCAAGGCACATATACCCCCTGTTGCGACGCCAGACTCTAATACGTTGCGCAACGCTGCCGGCATGTGGGCAAGGAATTCGGGCACTTGAGACACACCCAGACCCAACGCCAATGACACGGCAATAATCAGCAGTGCACGACGATCAAGCGTGGTGCTGGCCAGAATATTGATCCCCGAAGCGGCAACTGCGCCGAACATCACCATCGCTGCACCGCCTAGTACGGGTTCAGGTACCGCTTGGATCGCACCCGCTACGCTTGGGAACAACCCCAGCAACACCAGCATGGCAGCGATCCAGATGCCTACGTAACGACTGGCAATGCCGGTGAGTTGGATCACGCCGTTGTTCTGAGCAAAGACCGAGCTTGGGAAAGTATTGAAAAGGCCTGCCAGCAGCGAGTTGGCACCGTTAACCAGTACGCCGCCCTTGATGCGCTGCATCCAAAGCGGGCCTTCCACAGGCTGGCGCGAAACTTTGCTGGTCGCTGTTACATCCCCAATGGCTTCCAGTGACGTCACCAGGTAAATCACCAGCATCGGAATAAACAAGGCCCAAGAGAAACCGAGGCCAAAATGCAGTGGCACGGGCACTTGAAACCATTCGGCCTGGTGCATGCCGGTGAAGTCCAGACGGCCTAGATAGCCCGCCAGTGCGTAACCCACAGCCAGCGCGATAACGATGGCGCAACTGCGCATCCACACCAGTGGGATTCGGTTGAGAATGACGATAATGGCCAACACCACGCCTGACAGCATCAGGTTTTCGCCATTGGCAAAGGTGCCGTTACCCATCGCGGTGAAGCCGCCGCCCATGCTGATCAAGCCGACTTTAATCAACGTCAGGCCGATCATCAGCACCACGATTCCGGTAACGAGGGGGGTGATCATACGTTTTACAAAGGGTAAGACACGCGAAATGCCCATTTCGATAAACGAACCGGCAATCACTACGCCGAATATAGCCGCCATCACGGCTTCAACGGGCGTGCCCTGTTTCACCATTAATGCGCCGCCTGCAATCAGGGGGCCGACAAAGTTAAAGCTCGTACCTTGCACGATCAACAAGCCTGCCCCAAAGGGGCCAAAGCGCTTGCATTGCACAAAGGTGGCGATGCCGGAGATCACCAGTGACATCGACACAATCATGTTGGTGTCGCGCGACGAGACACCCAGCGCCTGACAAATCAGCAGGCCGGGTGTGACGATAGGCACAATGATCGCCAGCAGATGCTGCAACGCGGCCAGAAACGCGATCCACGGCTTAGGGCGGTCATCAAGGCCAAAGACCAATTCATTGGTCTGGGACTCGGCTTCTTTTGGAGTGTTGGGAGAGGTCATGACGAGCGCCCTGGAAAAAAGAGCGCGATTCTACTGGTCTTGGGTCTTCACGCCCAGTGTTGCTTGCTGCGTGAGGTAGCAAACCCTGTGAGAATCGGACATTGCTGACCCTCACAGGACAGAGTAAACATTTACAGATGTAGAGCATGCCCCAGAGCCCGCAACGCGGCTTCTTGTACGGCCTCGCCCAAGGTTGGATGAGCGTGAATGGTGCCGGCTATGTCTTCCAGGCACGCGCCCATTTCCAGTGACTGAGCGAACGCGGCCGAAAGTTCGGAAACCCCGGCGCCTACAGCCTGCCAACCGACAATCAGGTGGTTGTCTCGCCGTGCCACCACCCTGACGAATCCGGTTTTGGATTCCAGGGTCATGGCCCGTCCATTGGCTGCGAACGGAAAGCTGGCGCTAATGAAATCCAGACCTGCCGCCTCGGCATCGACCGGGCTTTTGCCAACCACGACGATTTCCGGGTCGGTAAAACACACGGCCGCAATGGCGCCGGGATTGAACTCGCGATGTTTGCCCGCAATTATTTCGGCAACCATTTCGCCTTGGGCCATGGCTCGGTGTGCCAGCATTGGCTCCCCAGTCAGGTCGCCAATGGCCCACACGTTGCGCATGCTGGTCTGGCAACGGCCATCGATGCGAATCGCCGGGCCGTTCATGTCGAGCGCTAACGTTTCGAGGTTGAAGCCTTGTGTTCGTGGGCGTCGGCCAACGGCTACCAATACCTGATCCGTTTCCAGCGTTTGGCTCTCGCCCAAGCGATTACGCATTGACAAAGTCTGGGTGCTGGCCTGAAACCCCTCGACGCTGTGCTCCAGATACAGTGTGATCCCCAATGCCTTAAGGGATTCGGCCACGGGTAGCGTCAGTTCTTTATCGTAGGTCGGCAAGATACGGTCACGAGCCTCAACTACAGTGACTTCTGCGCCCAGTTTGCGATAGGCGATTCCCAGCTCCAAACCGATATAGCCCGCGCCTACAACCGTCAGACGCCTAGGAATCGCAGTGGGCTGCAAGGCTTCTGTAGATGAAATGATCGCACCGCCCAGAGGCAGGATTGGCAGTTCGACAGTCTGAGAGCCGGTGGCCAGCAGCAAGTGCTCGCACTCGATGCGCTGACCTTCGACTTCTACGGCTTTGCCATCCAGCACGGTGGCCCAGCCCTGAATAACCCTGACCCCATGCTTTTTTAGCAGGGCGCCAACGCCTGTGGTCAGGCGGTCGACAATGCTGTTCTTCCATTGCACGCTTTGGCCAATATCGAGCGTCGGCGACTGTGTCTTGATGCCCAGTGGCGAGGTGCCGGTGCTGTAGCGCTGCGTGGTGTGAAACTGTTCGGCGACATGAATCAGCGCCTTGGAGGGGATGCAGCCGACATTGAGGCACGTGCCGCCCAGCGACTGGCCTTCAATCAAGACCGTCGGGATGCCCAGCTGCCCTGCACGAATGGCGGCCACATAACCGCCGGGACCGCCGCCGATAATCAGCAGCGTGGTGTGTTGAGTGGGCTGCATGGTCACTCCAAAAACAAGGTGGCAGGTTGTTCGAGCAAGCCACGCATGGCCTGGATAAATTGCGCCGCGTCCATGCCGTCTACCACACGATGGTCGAACGAACTGGAGAGGTTCATCATTTTTCGAATCACGATCTGGCCTTTGACCACCATTGGGCGCTCCACGATGCGATTGACACCCACAATGGCGACTTCAGGCAGGTTGACCACTGGCGTGCTGACAATGCCGCCCAGTGCACCCAGGCTGGTCAGGGTGATGGTGGACCCCGTCAGTTCCTCTCGCGTGGCTTTGCCGGAACGTACGGCGTTAGCCAGACGCGCGATTTCATCGGATGCCGCCCATAAGCTCAGCGTTTCTGCATGGCGCACCACTGGCACCATCAAGCCGTTAACGCTTTGCGCCGCAACGCCAATATGGGCCGCACCAAAGCGGGTGATGACTTGCGCTTCGTCGTCGTAGCGCACGTTGATCTGCGGAAAGTCGCGCAAGGCCACGACCATGGCCCGGACTAAAAACGGCAAGAGAGTCAACTTGCCCCGGCTCTCGCCCCATTTGTGATTGAGTTGTGCGCGCAGCTCTTCAAGTGCGGTCACGTCAACTTCTTCGACATAGCTAAAATGCGCGGCGCGCCGTTTGGCATCCTGCATGCGTTGGGCGATTTTACGCCGCAGACCGATAACCGGGATTTGCTCCTCGTCGGTGCGTTTGGCATAGCCGCTGGCGGGTGCTGACGGTGAGCGGTTGTCCTGAGCCAGATACAGCTCAAGGTCGTCATGCAGCACTCGACCTGACGGGCCGCTGCCTACGACAAAACGCAGCTCGATACCCGCATCCCATGCGCGCTTTCTGACTGCCGGAGAAGCCAGGGGTCGTTCGTTCGCTTCCCTGGCTACAGGTGCTGGGCGTTGGGCAGGGGCAGACTTGATTGCCGGGGCTGAGACAGCCGCCCCTTCGATGCGAGCTTGAGGCGCCGTTTTTGGGGGCTCAGGAATAGGTTCTGCGAGCGGCGGAGAACTTTCGCGCAGGTTGCCAGCGCCTTCAACTTCAATCCGAATCAACTCGCTGCCGACCGCCATGACTTCGCCGGGCTGTCCACCCAGGGCCAGTACTTTCCCGGCCACGGGGGAGGGGATGTCCACGGTCGCCTTATCGGTCATCACATCGGCAACCACCTGATCTTCGCTGACCATATCGCCGACTTTGACAAACCATTCCACCAATTCGACCTGTGCAATGCCTTCACCGATGTCCGGCATTTTGATGACGTGCGTACCCATTTAAACCTCCATAACCCGTTGCAAAGCCGCACCAACCCGCGCCGGGCCCGGGAAGTAGGCCCATTCCTGAGCGTGTGGATAGGGCGTATCCCAGCCGGTAACACGCTCAATCGGCGCTTCCAGGTAGTGGAAGCAGTGCTCTTGGACCAGCGCGATAAGCTCGGCGCCAAAACCGCAGGTGCGGGTAGCTTCGTGCACGACAACGCAGCGACGGGTTTTTTTGACGGAGGTCACAATCGCATCCAGATCAAGTGGCCACAGGCTGCGCAAATCAATCACTTCAGCGTCAATGCCGGTTTCTTCAGCAGCGACCTGAGCCACATACACAGTGGTACCGTAGGTGAGGATGGTGACTTCAGTGCCCGGGCGCACAATCGCGGCGCAATCCAGCGGCACGGTGTAGTAACCATCGGGCACGGCACTGGCAGGGTGTTTCGCCCAAGGCGTGACCGGACGTTCGTGATGACCATCAAACGGGCCGTTGTACAGGCGTTTGGGTTCAAGGAAGATCACTGGGTCATCATTTTCAATGGCTGCAATCAACAGCCCTTTGGCGTCATATGGGTTGGAGGGCATCACGGTGCGCAGACCGCAGACCTGAGTGAACATTGCTTCGGGGCTTTGACTATGGGTTTGGCCACCGTAGATGCCGCCACCGCATGGCATGCGCAGGGTCATGGGTGCAATAAACTCACCTGCCGAGCGATAGCGCAGGCGTGCGGCTTCAGAAACGATCTGGTCGGAAGCCGGGTAGAAGTAATCGGCAAACTGGATTTCGGCGACAGGTCGCAGGCCGTATGCACCCATGCCAACCGCAGCCCCGACGATGCCGCTTTCGGAGATGGGGGCGTCAAACACCCGTGAACTGCCGTATTTGGCTTGCAGGCCTTCGGTACAGCGGAACACGCCCCCGAAATAGCCCACGTCCTGACCAAACACCACCACGTTGTCATCGCGCTCAAGCATCACATCCATAGCCGAGCGCAGGGCCTGGATCATCGTCATGGTGCTGGTGCTCACGGCGTTCTCCATTTGAATTTTATTGTTGTCGTTCATCTGGTTATAACCCCAATTCCTGACGTTGCCGGCGCAAGTGCTCGGGCATCTCTTTGTACACGTCCTCAAAAATGGTCGCCGCGCTTGGCATTTGACCGCCTGCCAACGTGCCAAAGCGCTCGGCTTCTTTTTGAGCACCTATGATTTCAGCCTCAAGCTCGGCGCTGACCGCGGCATGCTCCTCTTCGGACCAATGACCTGTAGCAATGAGATGCTGTTTTAACCGCAGAATAGGATCGCCCAGCGGGAAGTGACTCCAGTCATCGGCAGGACGGTACTTGGATGGGTCGTCAGACGTTGAGTGGGGCCCTGCGCGATACGTGACCCACTCAATGAGGGTGGGGCCGAGGTTGCGGCGGGCACGCTCTGCGGCCCACACGGAGGCGGCATAGACTGCGACAAAGTCATTGCCGTCGACCCGCAGCGAGGCGATGCCACAGCCAACACCTCGGCCGGCAAAAGTAGTTGATTCCCCACCCGCAATGGCCTGGAACGTCGATATGGCCCATTGATTATTGACCACGTTCAGAATGACCGGCGCGCGATAGACATGGGCAAAAGTGAGGGCAGTATGGAAATCGGACTCGGCGGTTGCGCCGTCGCCTATCCAGGCTGAAGCGATTTTAGTGTCACCCTTAATGGCTGACGCCATGCCCCAGCCAACAGCTTGAACGAATTGAGTCGCCAGATTTCCGGAAATACTAAAAAAGCCGTAATCGCGTACCGAGTACATGATCGGCAATTGACGCCCCTTGAGCGGATCGCGCTCGTTGGACAGCAATTGGCAGATCAGATCCACCAGCGGCACGTCACGCGCCATCAAGATGCTTTGTTGGCGGTAGGTGGGAAAACACATGTCGTCGATGTTCAAGGCCAGCGCTTGAGCGGTGCCAATGGCTTCTTCACCCAGGCTTTGCATGTAGAAAGACATTTTTTTCTGGCGCTGGGCAACGACCATGCGAGTGTCGAAGATGCGTGTCTTAAGCATGGCACGCATGCCTGCGCGCATCACTTCGGATGATACGCCTTCGGCCCATGGACCAAGCGCTTGCCCTTGATCGTCAAGCACGCGAATCAGGCCTTTGGCAAGATCAGCAGTATCAGCCGGTTCTACGTCGATTGGGGGTTTGCGGACTTGACCTGCATCGGTCAGGCGCAGGTAGCTGAAGTCAGTCTTGCAGCCTGGGCGGCCAGAGGGTTCAGGAACGTGCAGACGCAGCGGTGCATATTCATTCATGGCTTTCTCTACGCTCGATCTTGTCGTGTTTATTAGGGCGCGGGAGCTAATGTTCTATCCAGGATCTGTCTGATGTTTCTCAAAACTGTCCTACAACCATCATATTCCTGACAGTGAAGAATATTTTTCTGTAGTTCGTTGTGCTTTGAACGGTTTAAGGATAAGAATTCTGCATAAACATAAAAAACAGGTGGTTTTGTCTCATGCGAAAGCTGGATCGGACGGATATCGGGATTCTCAACAGTCTTCAGCAGAATGCTCGCATCACCAATGCGGACTTGGCCCGCTCGGTCAATCTGTCACCCACACCGTGTTTTAACCGCGTCAAGGCGATGGAAGAGCATGGTTTGATTCGTGAGCAGGTGACGTTGTTGGACGCGGATATGTTGGGCCTGCATGTGAATGTGTTTATTCATGTCAGTCTTGAGAAACAGGTAGAAGAAGCCCTGCATAAGTTTGAGGCGGCGATTTCAGACCGTCCTGAAGTCATGGAGTGCTACTTGATGGCGGGAGACCCGGATTACCTGATCCGGGTACTGGTGCCCAGCATTCAGGCGTTAGAGCGCTTCATGATGGATTTTTTGACCAAGGTGCCGGGCGTTGCCAACATTCGCTCCAGCTTTGCCCTCAAACAAGTCAGATATAAAACGGCTTTGCCGTTACCGCCAGGTGGCTTGGTGCTGGAGGAATGATTCAGGTTGCAGCTCAAGAGCCTCATGTAAAGTAGGCGAGTATCATCCCCGCACACTTTTACTTAAGGGCTCTGCACCATGACTGTTGTTTTTTTGAAAAGAGTTTTCAGAACCGCTGCGTTGCTGGCGCTGATGGCCAGTGCAGGATCAGCATTCGCTCATGCCCATCTGGAGCATTCGACACCTGCCGCCGATACCGCCGTTGCGCATGCAAAAGAACTGCGACTGCAATTCAGTGAGGGGGTTGAGCAAGCATTCAGCAAAGTGGAGCTCGTTCGCGAAAACACTTCGCTGAAGGTGCGTAGCGTGGCTACCGAAAAAGACGACAAAAAAGTGCTGGTTGTGACGCCAGCTGCGCCTTTAACGCCCGGTCTTTATACCGTCAAATGGAGCGTGGTCTCTGTCGATACTCACAAAAGCCAAGGCCAATACACGTTCACAGTGAGCCAATGAATTAATGTTCAGCGCTATGGTTGTTTGTCGATTTGTGCATTTTAGCGCTGTGCTCTTGCTGTTCGGTTTTTGTGTCTTTGGGCCCTTACTGCCTCGCGGCCGGATGACGTGTACCTATGACCGAACCAAGGGCTGGATCAAGCGCGGCTTGGCATGGCTGGCATTGTTCAGCGCTCTGGCCTGGTTACTCTTGGCAACCCATTCCATGGCGGGCAGTTGGCCTGAAGCCCTTAATGTAGGGACAGTGTGGTTAGTATTGGGCAGCACGTTTTTTGGTCAGGTCTGGGCTGCTCATTTATTGATTAATGTATTGCTACTCATCGTCCTTCAGGTTCGTTCGTCTTCCAGGACGGGTTATCTGTTAGGTCTGTTGCTTTTGGCCACCCTTGCGCCCGTGGGGCATGGCGCGATGCTCGAAGGTTGGCGTGGACAATTGTTGATGCTCAATCAGTTTATTCACCTGGTCTGCGTCGGGGCGTGGTTGGGCGGTTTGCTGGGTTTATTGCGGGTATTGGTGCCCCCCGCCAGGCAAGACTTGGATCAAGTTTTGCGGCGCTTCAGTAGCGTGGGTTTTGTATTGGTTGCAGGGATCATACTGACGGGCCTGATCAATACCCGGGTGTTGACCGGCGCAATCTGGCCAACGCCTTTATTCGAGGGATTCGCCCTGATCTTGCTGATAAAAGTCATCGTGGTGGGCGTGATGCTGCTGCTGGCATTGTTCAATCTGGTGATGAGTCGCGCGGGTCGTTTCACTGTTTTGCGTCGCAGCGTGACGCTTGAGTGGTCATTGGGGTTGATGGCGGTTGCGGCTGTTTCATTGCTGGGGACTTTGCCCCCCTTAGTGATCAAGTAGCGACTGAAGCGGCTCAGTCGCTATGCCATAGCGCCGCATGGGCTTAGATCAGTAGAAACAATCCGAGCAGGCCGCCAAAAATGGCCCATTTTTCCAGGTAGTAGCGCGTGCGATTGCGCTTTTTCAATTCTTTTCCGCGCAAGCGGATTTTATACAGTTTGGTAAAGGCGCGGTTCAGGTTGCCCGTTTTATCATTGGCATCATTAGGCGAGCTGGCCGAGGCCATGACTGTGCGGCTGAACCATTGGTTGAAAGAGGCGGCCCAACGAAATTTCATAGGTCTTTCCACATCGCAGAACAGGATGATGCGGTTTTTATCGGTAGTGTTTTCTGCGTAGTGGATAAAGGTTTCGTCAAAGATGACCGCTTCGCCGTCACGCCAAGAGTAGTTTTCGCCGTCGACATTGATATAACAGCCCGAATCATTGGGCGTGTCCAGGCCCAAGTGATAGCGCAATGAGCCCGCATAAGGATCACGATGGCGCACCAGTTTTGAGCCGGGTGGCAGCTCGGCGAACATGGCCGCTTTGATGGTGCCGATGCTGTTGAGCAGTTCGGTAGTGCGCGGGCACATCTCTACCGCGGAAGGGTGATTATCGCCGTACCATTTGAGGTAGAAGCGCTTCCAGCCGCTTTTGAAAAATGAGTTAAAGCCGACATCATTCGGCTGCTCAGAGCGTTTAATTTCACCCGCTTGCATCAAGTTGCGCGCTTCCTCACGGATTTCTTGCCAGTGATCCTGCAAAAGCTGCAATTGGGCAAAGTCGGCGGGTTTGTAGTAGGGCTGGCTCGGAACCTTCGAAAACAGGTAGAGAAAGCAGTTGATGGGGGCCAGAAAGGTCGAATGGTCGCTCAATTGACGTCCCAGTTTGTGGCGGACTTTGCCTCGAAGGTGGACATAGGCAATGGAGCAAACGTAAATAGCAATAATGATGAGTTTCAAGATTAACGTCACAAGTCAGAGAAAACGCTACCCGGAATCACGCAGTCAACCCGACATCCTGTGGCTGGAGTCGGGCGCCAATGCTGCTCGGTGGGTAGCCAAAGAGATAAGGTTAAAACAGCACTTCCGGCATTTTCCAGTTTTTCCTGACAGTTTTGTACATTTTTTCTTACAGTCTTTGGTCGGGTTGCAGGTTCTAACCCGTGTGGAACCGAAGTGAGAAGGAAGCTTTTTATTTTTCTAAGTCGATGTTTTTATTATAAAAATCAAAATCTGTTGATTTCCTTCCTGGCTCCGAAAGATTGATACATCCGAAAGTGTTGAGGGTCCAGCCAGCTTTCGACCTGCTCCATAAAACGGTTGTGGCGATCGAAGGTCGTGCGCAAAGCCTTAATAAAAACTGTCCCTGGTGTGCGCTCAAGTAACGCTGCATCTTGCTCATTGAGCGGGTGCGCGCTAATCCACTGATCGCCGCGATCAGCAACGAAGCCATAGGCCGCCAACGTAATTGTTAATGAATTGTCTATCAGGCCGACTCGAGGCAGGCCCTCAAGGCCTCCGGTGGCGGGCATGAGTGAGCGCTCCAGAGAGATGGCGATGCCATCCTCCTGACGTCTCCGACGCTCTAGGACAACGAAGTGACGAATGCCGAATTGCAGCGCCAGTTCGGGGCGTTCTACGACTTCAAGTCGCAACACTTCGGTGTTAATTCGTGCACCCGTATCAGCCAGTGCTTGAGTCCAGCCGTTGCTTTGGTCAAGGGTGAAGCCGTCATAAGTGACGATCGCTCCGCCCTCGGTTTGCATCGCGATGTACTTTCTTCTTTCCAGCTCGGCCAGCGCTTCTCGCAATGTGCCAGTACTGACCTGCAATTCCTGCGACAGCTGCGCTTCGCCGGGCAGCAGATGGCCGTCGGCGAACAGCCCACTTTTAATACGATGGACAAGTTCATCAATTGCGCTTTGTTTTTCGTTGGAGCGGGCGGGTTTTATCATGCTCTGAGTAATAGCCGAGCATTAGGTGTTCGGCAATAAATGAGCGTCGAAACTTCGTTGTCAGGGCGGGGCAGGGCTCAGTTGGAAGGGGCGTCTTGAGCCTTTATGACTGAGAGGCTCAAGACTGGCGCCAAGCGGCGAATGAAGGGGTGTTCAGCTACAGGCTTTCAGGTTGACCGGGCCGACGAACTCATTACCGCGACCCATGACGCAAGCGACGGTTTGGTTGCGTTGGCGTTCCCAAGCCTGGACCGGGTAAGTCTTGTTCCAGGCTTCGTAAAGCTGACGGTCTTGCTTGGACAAGCGCAAATTATATCGTTTGCTCATGTAAAAGTAGGTGCGCGCAATCATGCCGCGAATAGACGGTCGGGGCATGACCTTTTTGGCTTTGAAGTCGACTTGCGTCAGGCACGAGCCATATTGGCCCGACTGTGCAGGCAGCCAGCCAAAACTGAAATTGTTGCGATCACCATTAACCTCGCCGATGCTGGGGACCAGGTTATGAAGGTCCGCTTCCGCTACTTTGTAAATAGGGTCATTGCGGGTGCAGTTTTTTCGGCCACCGTTTTGCCAGCATTGACGTTGATGGCCAATTTGCCAGGCAGGAACGATATGTTCCCACTCGATGCGTGCTGCCCGGTTGGCATTTTTACGAGGGACATAGCCACAGGCTTTAAGGTTGACCCGGTTGCCTGTGTATTTGCAGCCACAATAAAACTCGGTGGACTGCGGTGCGTAGAGTTTCCAGGCCGCTTTTTTGGCTTCGCTGAATGTTTTTGGGGCTGCGGCCTGAGCACTTAACACGGTAAAGAGGCTGACTAACGCCAGCAAACAAAACCTCATTGATTCAATCTTCCTCTGGTACGGTCCAGAAAACATTGACCCCGCCATCATCGCGGTGAGCGATCGTGACGTTATCGTTTTCAGAAATTTCCTCTAGCAGGCGTTCCCAGAACTCAGGGTTGTCACCCTCTTGCCGTTCGAGCACGGCCATTTTGTCTTTCTGGGCTTTCGGTGAACTGATAATTTTTTGTATGCGCGCTCCGAACAATTCATAGGGGCTTGGGAGGGCTGGCGCTTTCGCCGGTTTTTTAGCCATGATGCGATCCTTGGTTGCTGTATGTGCATACAGTATTTAACTGCGCTTCATTTGGCAACTGTTTGAACCACTCAGGCTGCGGATGGGACTGCGTTTTTTTGTTTTAGTGCGCAAGTCTTAGAAACTAATGTGAAAACTGCTCATTCGGGAGAACAAGCAGTCGAAAACCGAGCGCTGGGCAGCGCTCGGCGTGGGGGTATCAATATTCCCAGAATATACGTTGCAGCTCTTTGCTGTCCTGGGTTTGGGTCAGGGCGACCATTGCCAGAATTCGGGCTTTTTGGGGGTTGAGGTCATGAGCAACCACCCAGTCATTTTGGTCATCGGGTTGTTCTGCGTTACGCAGCACGAACCCGCCGTTGTTAACGTGCGAAGACCGAATGATCTGCACGCCCTCTTTACGCAGGGCTTGAAGGGTTGGTACTACACGCGAAGACACAGAACCATTGCCCGTACCCACGTGGATGATGGCTTTGGCGCCATCTTTTGCCAGTGCTTTATAGGCGCTGTCGTCAACGTTGCCATACGAATAGGCAATACCCACGTTCGGCAGGGTTTTGATGTTTTTGATGTCGAACTCAGAGTTCATGGTGTGACGCTTTGAGGGCAGACGGAACCAATAGGACTTGCCTTCAACGACCATGCCCAAAGCCCCCCACGGGCTTTTGAACGCTTCAGTCTTAATGTTCATGGTTTTGCTGACATCGCGGCCGGACTGGATTTCGTCATTCATGGTGACCAAGACGCCTTTACCGCGAGCGTCTTTGCTGCCGGCAACAGCGACAGCGTTGTATAGGTTCAACATGCCATCTGCTGACATGGCAGTGCCTGGACGCATGGAGCCAACAACGATGATGGGTTTATCGGTTTTCTCAACCAGGTCCAGGAAGTAAGCCGTTTCTTCCAGCGTGTCAGTACCGTGGGTAATAACGATGCCATCGACATCTTTGCTGTCAGCCAGTTCGGCGACACGACGAGCGAGCTGCAACAGGTTTTCGTTGGTAATGCTTTCGGATGCAATTTGCATCACTTGCTCGCCGCGTACATTGGCCAGTTGGCTCAACTCGGGCACGCCTGCAATCAGTTGGTCGACACCGACTTTGGCGGCGGTATAGGTTGCGCTGTTGGCAGCGCTCGCGCCTGCACCTGCAATGGTTCCGCCGGTTGCCAGAATAACCACATTGGGTTTGCTGGCGGCTTCTTGAGCGTGGGCGAAGGGCAGGGAAAGGAGAAGAGCCAAAGTGCCTGGAACAAGTGTTTTCAAAACCGATGCTTTCATTGTTTTCTCTCTTATTGGTGACCACGTTGATGCAAGGCATCTTGTGCGCCGCATTGCATTGTTCGGCAACACGATGTGTACAAGAGAGCACTAACTGTGCCAATACAGTAAGTATTTAATTGTTTCCATAACGCTATGATTTGAAAGCAAAAATTTCAAGACGGGAATTATCTAGCTTGAGAAAAGCCGGATTTCCGAACAAATGTCGTTCTCTTTGTTCGGAGAGTCGACCGGTGCTCTGCTGTGCAGGGCTTGCACTCGTGGGGCGACGGTGCACTGCCGGTTTTAGAGCATGCGTTGAACTGGGCAGTATGGGCGTTCTTCCCGTGCAGTCGGGGGGCTGTCATATTGACGAGGTGACTGGATATTTACCCCGGTAAACGGGTACGGCGATGGAATTAATCGATGGCAACCATTAAAGATGTAGCGGCAATGGCAGGTATTTCCTACACGACAGTTTCTCATGTACTGAATAAGACTCGCCCTGTCAGTGAACCGGTGCGTTTGAAAGTGGAGGAAGCCATTGCGCATCTTGATTATGTACCCAGCGCAGTCGCACGTTCTCTGAAGGCAAAGACTACAGCCACGATTGGACTGTTGGTGGCCAATAGCCTGAATCCTTATTTCGCCGAGCTGGCGCGGGGTATAGAGGATTACTGCGAACGCAATAATTATTGCGTCATTTTGTGCAACTGCGACGATAACCCGGCCAAACAGCGCAACTACCTGCGGGTGCTATTGGAGAAGCGCGTAGACGGTCTGGTTGTTGCCTCGGCCGGCGGTGATGTAGGGCTGGCGAGTGGGTTGCTGGGTGTGCGAACCCCTATGGTGATAGTTGACCGCAATCTGGAAGGCATTCATGCAGATCTCGTGCGTATCGATCATGAGCTGGGCGCGTATCTGGCCACTCGTCATTTGCTTGATCTGGGGCATCGGGCAATTGCCTGTATTACGGGGCCTGCCATCACCCGCGTTGCCCAGTTGCGCATGGCTGGGTACCAACGTGCATTGATTGAAGCAGGTATTAAAGTGCCAGATTACTGGATGCTTGAGAGTGATTTTAGCTGTGTTGGCGGTTATCAGGCGGCGGTCAAGTTGTTTGAAGGTCATCGACCTACAGCCATTTTTGCGTGTAACGACTTGATGGGGATTGGTGTCTTGCGTGCGGCGGCAGAATGCAAGATCCGAGTGCCGGACCATCTTTCAGTTATCGGGTTTGATGACGTGCAGATGAGCCGTTATGTCTATCCGGCGTTATCCACTGTCGGTCAATCGATTCTGCAATTGGGTGAGATGGCTGCGCAGTTATTACTGCGGCGTATTTCTGAACCTGAGCGGGAAGTGGAGCAGCGCATCGTAACGCCGAATATTGTGCTGCGGGAATCGACGGCAGCCTATCAGGGTTGAACGATTTGCAAACAAGGCGCAGGTGTACGAGCTTGTCGACCGGGATCAAGTTCACGTTGAGGTCGACAAGGTCGTGTCTTTGTATTTTTCAAATAGTTGATTGGTAAAGGCCCGGGCCGCATCTGTGCCAAGCTCTTTGACTAAAAGGTCAATCCCGATGATAGCCAGCTCTTCAGGGCTTCCTGGGCTATAAGAACACTGCCCTTGGAGCCATTTGGCTTTTATGTTTGCATCGATGGTGACTGTAGTCATGGGTATCTCAAGAGGCCGTTCAAGCGACGATTTTAGCAAAGTCCTGGCAAGACGCCATTACGAGGCGACACTTAATCACATGTTTGGCATTGCAGCTTCCGCACTCGGCTATGGTGCATCACACTTATATTTTTTAAGGGTAGGGCGGCCATGCACATTGATTTGAAAAAACCTGAGGCGCTTACAGAGGAGGCCGTGCGTGAACTGTTGGCATCTGCCAGTGACGATATGCATACGCAATTGCGCGTCACCAAAACCGGTTTGGCCTACCTCTCTGCAGGCGTCGTGGGAGGCGTTGACATTGACGGACTGTTGTTCAGGTTAGAAACCTGGGCTGCCGGCTCAGGCTACGTTGGCAAAGTTGCGGCAAGTGATGGTGTTTGGGTCAGGCAAATTTACAATGCATTGAAGAATAACTGGCCAAATCCGGCGTTTGATTACATTGATATTTACTGAGGCTGGTTACACATTTTGTTATGTATGGAGGCGTGCACGTTTTTATAGCTCAAGCAAACTCTAGCCTTCGCGGGTAATCATTTTTTGCCGGCGGCCTGTGCAACCTATTTGCCCATGAGCTGTCGCAAAGGTTCAGAACATTTATTTTAAGGAGGCTTCATGTCTTGGAAGCTAGTGTCATTGGGGGCGTTGGTGGCGGTTTTAGGCTTGTCCGGGTGCGGTACGGCTCAGTCTGTTAAAGAGCCAGTGGTCGAGGCGGGGCATACTCGCTGCGATGCAAAGGCAGCAGATTTTGCCATCGGTCAAAAGGCATCGTCCGAACTTTTGGAGCAGGCCCGTAAAAAAGCCGGTGCCCAAGAGGCCCGAATTTTGTTGCCCTCAGACATTATGACGCTTGAGTATCGTTCGGATAGGCTGAATCTCAACGCGGACAACAATGCAATCATCACGCGAATTAACTGCGGTTAACCGGATGTAGCATTGTGTCAGGCACAAAAAACCCCGTCACATGGACGGGGTTTTTTTGTTCGAAGGAGATTTACTCCGGACGAACCTGTGCAGCTTGCATACCCTTTTGGCCTTTCTCAGCCACGAAGGAAACGGTTTGGCCTTCTTTCAGGCTTTTGAAACCGTCGCTTTCGATAGCTTTGAAGTGTACGAACAGGTCGTCACCGCCACCTTGAGGAGTGATGAAGCCGAAGCCTTTTTCATCGTTGAACCATTTTACGGTGCCGGTTTGGCGATTAGACATGGTGTATCTCCAAGAAACTTATATTTTCAGTAGTACTGTGCTGCTCAGGCCAACTGGGCACACTCAGCTATCATAGTCGAAATGTGCGGTTTGGAACCCCCCCTGAACAGTAGTTTGCTGCATTGTTAGCTGCTGTTCTGACAATCAATAACCTCAAACCCCCCAATTTATGGGGGTTTCAAGCCTTTGGACCAAGCAAAAAAAAGCAGCAAATGATTAATTTTTTTTAACCTGAGCATGTTTTTATGGCTATTTGACGCAAATTCAGGGGCGCTTAGCCTAAAAGGCCACTCTATTTTGCTGCTTTAGGCTTGGCTTTGCAGGATTGGATAGCATCCAAAGCCCGAGTGCGAAGTTCAACGCTCGGCTGCTTTTTCTTATCCATGAGCTCTAGGATTTCTGGAGTCGTAAAATTTTTAGCAATTTGGTCCGCGCCACAAGCGCAGTGCTGCTCGGCATCTTTCTGGCTCACGTTTTGGCTGGCTGCCGCCACGCAGTCTTTCATGTAATCCTTTTTCACATTATCAGGCCACTTGGCCGCATGGGCGGTCAAGGGCAGCAGCAATGCCAAGGGCATGGCGGAGGCGAATAAGCGAATCATGCGCATGTGAATCTTCCTTTAAGTCGTTGAGGCAGAGAGTGGTTCACGCAATATCTGAGGGAATAATGAAGCTCAAGTTCACAATTTTGCAAAGGCGACTTAATTACGCTGTGCGTGCTTGAGGGAGAAGGGCGGCGAGAATTCATCTGTGCTAGCATGCCGCCCCTGGCCATTCATGCGATTGCATGTGCACAGCGCATCAATGCAGAGCCATAAACCTTTTTGATTTGAACTCCAGTCACTCTGGTTCGGTTTTCGGTTTGCCGTAAGGCTCCTGCCACTGTGAGGCAGGCATACCTCCGAATCGCGTACTGGCTCATCCCAACCCACGTGACCTTTGGTAGGGGTCACCACTAGGAGAGGAGGCGCCATGCCAACTATTACTCTTCCCGACGGTAGTCAACGCTCATTCGATCATCCGGTATCTGTTGCGGATGTCGCCGCTTCAATCGGTGCAGGTCTGGCCAAAGCCACCGTGGCCGGCAAGGTCAACGGCAAGCTGGTTGATGCCTGTGACTTGATTGAGCACGACGCTACCTTGCAGATCATCACGCCTAAGGATGAAGAGGGGCTGGAGATCATTCGCCACTCTTGCGCCCACTTGGTCGGTCATGCAGTCAAACAGTTGTACCCGACGGCCAAAATGGTTATCGGTCCTGTTATTGACGAAGGCTTTTACTACGATATCGCCTATGAACGTCCGTTCACCCCGGATGACATGGCGGCTATCGAAAAGCGCATGCAGCAGTTGATTGAGAAAGACTACGACGTCATCAAGAAAGTGACTCCCCGTGCTGAAGTCATCGAGCTTTTTTCTCAGCGTGGCGAGGATTACAAGCTGCGTCTGATTGAAGACATGCCAGATGAACAGTCCATGGGTTTGTACTTCCATGAAGAATACGTCGATATGTGTCGCGGCCCTCACGTACCGAATACGCGCTTTTTGAAGTCGTTCAAACTGACCAAGCTGTCCGGCGCTTACTGGCGCGGTGATGCCAAGAACGAGCAACTGCAGCGTATCTATGGCACGGCTTGGGCTGATAAAAAGCAACTCGCTGCCTACATCATGCGTATCGAAGAAGCTGAAAAGCGCGATCACCGTAAAATCGGTAAGCGCCTGGGCCTGTTCCATACCCAAGAAGAAGCGCCGGGTATGGTGTTTTGGCACCCGAATGGCTGGACGCTTTATCAGGTGCTCGAGCAGTACATGCGTAAAATTCAGCGCGAAAATGGCTACCTGGAGATCAAGACTCCTCAGGTTGTTGATCGCAGCTTGTGGGAGAAGTCTGGTCATTGGGCTAACTACGCTGAAAACATGTTCACGACTGAGTCAGAAAGCCGTGATTACGCGATCAAGCCCATGAACTGTCCTTGCCACGTGCAAGTCTTCAATCAGGGTTTGAAGAGCTACCGCGAATTGCCACTGCGTCTGGCCGAATTTGGTGCTTGTCACCGTAACGAGCCATCCGGCGCGTTGCACGGGATTATGCGCGTTCGTGCATTCACTCAGGACGACGCCCACATCTTCTGTACAGAAGAACAAATGCAGGCTGAGTCCGCTGCTTTCATCAAGCTGACACTCGATGTTTACGCAGATTTCGGCTTCAAGGATATTGAGCTCAAGCTGTCCACTCGTCCTGAAAAGCGTGTGGGATCGGATGAATTGTGGGATCGTGCCGAAAGCGCATTGGCTTCAGCCCTTGACAGTGCGGGTCTGAAATACGATCTGCAACCAGGTGAAGGGGCCTTTTACGGGCCTAAAATTGAATTTTCCCTGAAAGATTGTCTGGGTCGTGTCTGGCAGTGTGGTACCTTACAGCTCGATTTCAACCTGCCGATCCGTCTGGGCGCGGAATACGTGTCCGAAGACAACAGTCGCAAACACCCCGTCATGCTGCACCGCGCGATCCTTGGATCGTTTGAACGTTTTGTCGGTATTTTGATCGAACATTACGAGGGTGCATTCCCGGCATGGCTGGCGCCGACTCAGGCAGTGATCATGAATATCACTGATAAACAGGCAGATTTTGCCGCTGAAGTTGAAAAAACTCTCAATCAGAGCGGATTTCGTGCCAAGTCTGACTTGAGAAATGAAAAGATCGGCTTTAAAATCCGCGAGCATACTTTGCTCAAGGTTCCCTATCTCTTGGTTATTGGAGATCGGGAAGTCGAGATGCAGACTGTCGCTGTGCGTACACGTGAAGGTGCTGACCTGGGCTCAATGCCCGTCGCGCAATTCGCTGAATTCCTCGCACAAGCGGTTTCCCGGCGTGGTCGCCATGATACGGAGTAATTATTATTAAGCGTGAAATGAGACAAGATAAACGAGCTGCACCGAAAGCCCCGATCAACGAGAATATCTCGGCACGCGAGGTTCGGTTAATCGGAGCTGAGGGCGAGCAACTTGGCATTGTCCCGATTGAAGAAGCGCTTCTTAAGGCTGAAGAGGCCAAACTGGATTTGGTGGAAATCTCCGCTGATGCAGTACCCCCTGTTTGTAAGCTGATGGATTACGGCAAGTCGATCTTCGAAAAGAAGAAGCAGATTGCCGCAGCGAAGAAAAACCAGAAACAAATCCAGGTTAAAGAAATCAAGTTTCGTCCAGGGACGGAGGAAGGGGATTACCAGGTAAAACTGCGCAACCTGGTACGTTTCCTGAGTGATGGGGACAGGGCCAAGGTATCGTTACGATTCCGCGGCCGTGAGATGGCCCACCAGGAGCTGGGTATGGAACTGTTGAAGCGGGTTGAAGCTGACCTTGTGGAATACGGGACTGTAGAACAGCATCCTAAGATGGAAGGACGCCAGCTGATCATGGTCATCGCCCCGAAAAAGAAGAAGTAATCAATTGGGCACGGCAGGCCTTCTGATTATGTTTATCAACTGAATGCGGAGTATCCGAACATGCCAAAGATGAAGACTAAAAGTGGTGCTGCTAAGCGGTTTCTGAAAACTGCTAACGGTATCAAGCACAAGCACGCTTTCAAGAGCCACATCCTGACCAAAATGTCGACCAAGCGTAAGCGTCAATTGCGCGGTAGCAGCTTGCTGCATCCGTCTGACGTTGCAAAAGTCGAGCGCATGCTGCGCCTTCGTTAATTTTTGGTTAAGACTAGAGGAAGTAACTCATGGCTCGTGTAAAGCGTGGCGTTGTCGCCCGTAAACGTCACAAAAAAATTCTGAAACTGGCTAAAGGCTACTACGGCGCACGCTCACGCGTATTCCGTGTTGCCAAGCAAGCGGTAATCAAGGCAGGCCAATACGCCTACCGTGACCGTCGTCAGAAAAAACGTCAGTTCCGCGCTCTGTGGATCGCTCGTATCAACGCTGGTGCACGTATCAACGGTCTGTCTTACAGCCGTTTCATCGCCGGCCTGAAAAAAGCTTCCATCGAGATCGACCGTAAGGTTCTGTCTGATCTGGCAGTGAACGAAAAAGCGGCGTTTGCTGCAATTGTCGAGAAAGCTAAAGCCACTTTGGCTTAAGTACCCCCGACAGTTACTCGAGCTCACCTGTGTGGGTTCGAGTGCTAAACGTCTTAAATAGGGGAAGAGCCTTCAAGCTCTTCCCCTATTTTGTATCTGGAGTCTGTACATGGAAAACCTGGATGCGCTGGTCTCTCAAGCACTAGAGGCTGTGCAAAGCGCTGAAGATATCAATGCCCTGGAGCAAATCCGGGTTCAATACCTTGGCAAAAAGGGTGAATTGACTCAGGTGATGAAGACCCTGGGGAATTTGCCCGCAGAAGAGCGTCCGCAAGTCGGCGCCCTTATAAATGTTGCCAAGGAGCGTGTTACAGAGGTTCTCAATGCCCGCAAGGCACTGTTTGATGAGGCTGATCTGGCCGCCAAACTGTCTGCCGAGTCCATTGATGTGACCCTGCCAGGCCGTGGTCAGACCTCGGGTGGTCTGCATCCGGTCACTCGCACTCTGGAGCGTATTGAGCAGTTCTTCACTCATATTGGCTATGGCATTGCCGAAGGCCCGGAAGTTGAAGACGATTACCACAACTTTGAGGCGCTCAACATCCCAGGTCACCACCCGGCCCGGTCGATGCATGACACCTTCTATTTCAATGCAAACATGCTGTTGCGCACCCATACCTCCCCGGTACAGGTCCGCACCATGGAATCGAAACAACCCCCTATCCGCATCGTATGCCCGGGTCGTGTTTACCGTAGCGACTCTGATATCACTCACTCCCCGATGTTCCATCAAGTCGAAGGCTTGTTGGTCGACCGTGATATCAACTTTGCTGATTTGAAAGGCACCATCGAAGAGTTTTTGCGAGTTTTCTTCGAAAAAGAGCTAGCCGTCCGTTTCCGCCCATCGTACTTCCCGTTCACCGAGCCTTCTGCTGAGGTCGATATGGAATGCGTGATGTGCAGCGGTAAAGGCTGCCGCGTTTGCAAACAGACCGGCTGGCTCGAAGTCATGGGTTGCGGCATGGTCCACCCGAATGTGCTGCGCATGTCCGGAATCGATCCGGAAGAGTTTTCTGGCTTTGCCTTCGGCATGGGCGTGGAGCGTCTGGCCATGCTGCGTTACGGCGTGAACGACTTGCGTCTGTTCTTCGACAACGACTTGCGGTTTCTTGCGCAATTTCGCTAGTCGTAACGAATTTTTAGGAGAGCAGGATGAAATTCAGTGAACAATGGCTGCGTGGTTGGGTTAACCCGCAGGTAGATCGTGACGAGCTGGTTGCTCGTCTGTCGATGGCCGGCCTTGAGGTCGACAGCGTAACGCCGGCCGCCGGTGAATTCAGTGGCGTTGTCGTGGGTGAAGTCTTGAGCACCGAGCAACACCCGGATGCCGATAAGCTTCGTGTTTGTCAGGTCAGTAACGGTGTAGAGACTTTTCAAGTTGTGTGTGGCGCACCCAATGTGCGACCAGGCTTGAAAATCCCGTTTGCGATGATCGGCGCGCAACTGCCGGGCGACTTCAAAATTAAAAAAGCCAAGCTTCGAGGTGTCGAATCAAACGGCATGCTGTGCTCGCAAGCTGAGCTGCAAGTTGGCGAAGGCAATGACGGCCTGATGGAACTGCCGTCCGATGCGCCGGTTGGCGAAGATATCCGCGCATACCTCGACCTTGAAGATGCCAGTATCGAAGTCGACTTAACCCCTAACCGTGGCGACTGCCTTTCTCTGGCCGGTTTGGCTCGTGAAGTGGGTGCGTTGTACGCAACTGAGGTGACTCGTCCGGTAGTGACCCCAGTCCCGGCCATGCATGACGAAGTGCGTCCTGTTGAAGTACTGGCGCCTGCTGCGTGTCCGCGTTACCTGGGCCGTGTCATTCGCAATGTTGATTTGTCCCGGCCAACTCCGCTGTGGATGGTCGAGCGCTTGCGTCGTGCCGATGTGCGGAGCATTGATGCTGCCGTCGACATCACTAACTACGTCATGCTTGAGCTAGGGCAGCCGCTACACGCTTTTGATCTCGCCGAGATCAATGGTGGCATTCGTGTGCGCATGGCCGAGGAAGGCGAGAAGCTTGTGCTGCTCGACGGGCAGGAAGTCACACTGCGCAGTGATACGCTGGTGATTGCTGATCACACCCGAGCCCTGGCTATTGCGGGTGTCATGGGTGGGGAGCACAGCGGTGTATCAACCAGTACCCGCGATATATTCCTCGAAAGTGCTTTTTTTGACCAGATCGCTGTAGCGGGTAAAGCCCGATCCTATGGCCTGCATACTGACGCCTCGCACCGTTACGAGCGTGGGGTGGATTGGAAGCTGGCCCGTGAAGCGATGGAGCGTGCTACAGGTCTGCTGCTTGACATTACAGGCGGTGAAGCCGGTCCAATCGTCGAAATTGTCAACGAGCAATTTTTGCCTTCGATTGCTCCCATTACATTGCGTGCAGCCCGTATCAGTCAAATGCTCGGTATGGAAATGGACGACAGCGAAATTGAGCGTCTGCTCAGTGCGCTGGGCCTGACCATTACCGCTGAGGGAGCAGGGCAGTGGCGTGTTGAAGTGCCAAGTCATCGCTTTGATATCAGTCTTGAAGTAGACCTGATCGAAGAGCTGGCGCGTCTTTACGGCTACAACCGCTTGCCTGTTCGTTACCCGCAAGCCCGTCTTGCACCACAAGCAAAAGCAGAGGCGCGCAGCGATTTGCCAGAGCTGCGTCGCTTGCTGGTTGCGCGTGGTTATCAGGAAGCTATTACTTACAGCTTCATCGACCCTAAACAGTTCGAACTTTTCAGCCCGGGGGTAGAGCCGCTATTGCTGGCTAATCCTATCTCCAATGATATGGCTGCTATGCGTGCGACCTTGTGGCCTGGTTTGGTCAAGGCGCTTCAGCATAACCTTAACCGACAACAGGATCGTGTTCGTCTCTTTGAGAGCGGCTTGCGTTTTGTCGGTCAGTTAGAAGGCTTGAAACAAGAGCCAATGCTCGCCGGTGTTGTCTGCGGTACTCGGTTGCCTGAAGGTTGGGCGCAAGGCCGTGAGGTCGTGGACTTTTTCGATGTCAAAGCTGACGTCGAATCGGTCTTGGGTTTTGCTGGCGCGCTGGATGCATTTACCTTTGTGCCTGGCAAACACCCCGCACTGCATCCTGGCCAGACTGCACGCATCGAGCGTGATGGCCGCGAAGTAGGTTTTGTGGGGGCAATCCATCCAGAGCTTTCGAAAACGTTGGGCTTGGATCGACCTGTGTTTGTATTCGAGCTGGTTTTGGCTGAAGTGGCTTTGGGCAAAATGCCTAAATTCCAAGAGCTATCGCGCTTCCCTGAAGTTCGTCGTGATCTGGCGTTGCTGGTGGATCGGGAAGTAGCAGCCAGTGCCGTACTGGATGTAATACGTGAAAATGCAGGGGAGTGGCTCACTGACCTAAGGTTATTTGACGTTTACCAGGGTAAAGGTATTGATCCGCTTAGAAAAAGCCTTGCAGTTGGCTTGACCTGGCAGCATCCATCGCGCACTCTTAATGACGATGAGGTGAATACCACGACACAAAACATCCTCACCTCGCTCGAAAAAAGGTTGAACGCCACGCTAAGGAAGTGACGTATGGGGGCTCTGACGAAAGCTGAAATGGCAGAACGTCTTTATGAAGAGCTGGGTCTGAATAAACGCGAAGCCAAAGAGTTGGTAGAGTTGTTTTTCGAAGAAATCAGACACGCTCTTGAAGACAATGAACAGGTCAAACTGTCAGGTTTTGGCAATTTTGATTTGCGTGACAAGCGACAGCGGCCTGGCCGCAATCCGAAAACGGGAGAGGAAATCCCGATCACGGCTCGCCGTGTGGTCACCTTTCGTCCAGGGCAGAAATTGAAGGCCCGAGTAGAGGCATATGCTGGAACCAAGTCATAACGACGAGCTCCCGCCAATTCCAGGCAAACGCTACTTCGCCATCGGCGAAGTAAGCGAGTTGTGTGGGGTCAAGCCGCATGTACTGCGCTACTGGGAGCAAGAGTTTCCTCAACTCAACCCTGTCAAGCGTCGCGGAAACCGCCGGTATTATCAGCGACAGGACGTGTTGATAATCCGGCAAATCCGCGCATTGCTCTACGACCAAGGCTTCACTATCGGTGGGGCGCGTTTGCGGCTTTCTGGTGATGAGGCCAAGGACGATACCACCCAATACAAGCAATTGATCCGTCAAACGATCTCTGAGCTCGAAGATGTTTTACAGGTACTTCGTAAATAATCTTGGTTTTAAATACTTCCGTATTTCAAAACCTTAAGGTATATTCCTCGACGTTCTCGCAAGTTGTGAGATAGATGTAACGCCTAGTCGGGGCGTAGCGCAGTCCGGTAGCGCACTAGCATGGGGTGCTAGGGGTCGAGTGTTCGAATCACTCCGTCCCGACCATATAATTCAATGACTTAGCCACCTTTTGGGTGGCTTTTTCATTTCTACCCTAGTGACTTTTCGAGTGACCTTGGGTTTTCCTGTTACCCCTGCCTCCTCTTCAGGATCGTCAGCGCTGGTGCGCGTGAGTCGGTTACTGATACCTTGTTTGCAGCCTCAATCAGTTGGTCCAGCTCTGCCGCTGAGTAGTGACTGGTGATGCTGCCATTCTTGTGGCCGAGCAATGCTTTGCGATCCTCCTCAGTCACGCCTGCTGCACGCAGCCTTCTCCCAAAGGTGTGCTTCAGGTCGTGTATGCGGATTCTGGCAAAGCCATCATGTGCCGGCCGCAAATACTTCTCCTGCCATTTCTTCGCCGCCCTGACCCTGGCCTTCTTCCAGGCTGAGTCATTCATGCGGTGAACCATTGTTTCGTCCCCATCGCCGTCTGGCTTGCCGAAAGGGAAGACGTACAACTTGTGCTGACCTCGCTGCTTTTCAATGACCGACTTGGCCACGGTGTTGAGAACCACCAGGCGCTCGTCCCGGTTCTTCACGCCAGACTTTGCGCTTCGTCCGCCGAACCCAGCCGGAATCAAAAACACCGTGGTATCCAGTTCCGGTACCGCGATTTCCCAATCCCATTGAAGCTTGCAAACCTCCTGCTCCCGACACCCCGTATTGACCTTGAACATGGCCATGGTCTGCAGGTGTGGTGGCAGCTCAGCGAACAAGATCGACTGCTCTTCCCAAGAAAGCGGGTAGGGCTTGCGACAGTTCGTCTTCTCATCCAGCAGCGAGATCATCGGCACAACATCGAGCCATGGTCTGCGCTCATCATCACGCCACTTGCGCGCGCATAGATTGAGAACCCTGATTGCCCGCTGAAGGGCAATATTGACCGTGCGATTCGTCACAGGCTTGCCCTCGGCAGGGTGCAGCTTGGAATGAATGTACGGTGCCAAGGAGTCATCATCGATGTGCGTAATCGGCATGTCCCCAATGAAAGGATCAAGTTGAGCCATATAGGTTGCAGATATATGGATTGACGCCTGATCCTTCACCTCCAGCAAGAAGCGGGTTGCCGCTTCTCGCCAAGTCCTTACCTTTCTGACGCCGTAGACCTTTTCCTGTCGAAGCTTTTCCAGCAAGTGGATCAGGTACTGCTCTGCTTCTGCGCGGTCACAAGTGCCAGTACTCTCTTGAATTCGTTCTCCTCTGTACTTTTTGTCGATTTTCCAGATGCCGCTCGGCATTTTCTGGAGGCCGGTGATTGCTTTTTGGGCCATTGCGTATCTCCTGTGGATCCGCGCTGGCGCTCGCTGCGGGGCCGATTGTTGTCCTGATTGGCTGCTTTTTCAATCGACATAGCCTGAATGTAGGCGTCGGCCCACGCATCAAGCTCCAGTCGGTCGAACCCGACACCCTGTGTTCCGATCGGGAATTCCCGAACGTGTGGTCGAACGGTTTTATTGAATTCGTTTCGGCACATGCCGAGATAGCCGTATGCCTCTCCGATGCGAATAAAGCGCGGGAGGAAGGGGGCAATTTGCGCAGCGCTTCGATTTGCCATAACTCTTTCCTTACTGTTCGTTACGTCAGAAGTTGGGGAGGGGGTTAGGCTGTCTGGAACATCCAGCACCGCACTGTCTTCGCTCTGTTAGCGGTGTCGACATCCCATGCCGAGCAGACGTTTCTGTTTGTCTCTATGAACTTGGGGCACTTACTGGTTTTAAGGTGGCGTTTGAGTTCTGTCAGATCCGGCACCTTTTGGCGTTTCTCTGCGGCTTCCTTTGCAAAGTCGTTGAGATTCACAGCGATTAGGCCGTCATTGCGGGAGTGATTCAGTCCGCCCGCTTCGCTGTTCAAATACTCGTAGAGCTCCCAAAATTCGACGACGATCGGATGGTCAGCGTTGATTGCCAGCTGGCGATCCTTGGCCATGGTCTGGATCTCCGCATGGGCCGCTTCTACCTGGTGCTTTTTCAACGGGATAACGTGAACCAACGCATCTATCAATGCATGTAGCTGAGCGTGGTTTTTTGCGATCCGGACGGTGCGGATTTCTGGCAAAGCCAGCAGCTTTTGCTCGTAGACCGGCACTTGTTCGCGAATGGTCTGTATCACGATGCTTTCTTTCATCGTTGCTTTGATCAGGAAACCACTCACGCGGTCGACCGGCATACGTTCCAGCTTTTCCACCAATAATTTGGTCTGCGGTGTCTGCCCATCCTTCGTCATGGCGATATGTACAAGTCGCTGCAGTATGGGTTCGGATGCATTTACGGCATGGTTCTGGCCGATGACTACAGCTCCACGGAATGGAGGCTCGCGGGTATCGTTTCCGTTGTTCTTTACGCCAGTTGAGCGGACGCTCCGGCCGTTGTAGGCGGTCTTGAGTTCGTCCCAGTCGTATTGCTTGGTCTGGCTACCGTCCGTCTTTTCCCGCTCTGACTCGATGAGTACCACCGGCAGGTTGCCGACCTGGGCGAAGTTCCGCGCCCGAGCTACCGGGGTACCTTTGGTGGGGTCAAAGCCTTCATAGTCGATACGGCCGCACATTTTCCACAGGAACTCGATCAGCGTGGACTTACCTGCGCCTGGCTCACCGATGATTTCCATAAAGGGGTAGCTTTTCTGGTGCTGACGGATCTGTTCCGCAAACAGTGACCCGAACCAGAATGCGAGTGCGACCAGACCTTTGGCACCGAAGCACTGCCAGATGATGTCCAGCCATTCAGTGTCGAACTTCTCCAAGTCCGTGTTCAGATTGAGAATGACCGACTGGCTCAGGGTCTTGATGCTCAACCTTTCCATATCGAAGAAATCTTCTTCGTTCAGTTTGAATACCTTGCCGTCGCGTACCGCTACGTCGCCGTAGATATACGCGCCGTGCTCACGGGTGTAGCCGGTGAAGTCGATAGTCTGAACGGTCTTGAGGGCGTCGGTTTGTTCTTCAATGAACGCATCCAACTGTTGAGTGGTACCGGTGAACATGCCTCCGGGGGCAATGCCAAGCAGGCGCTTTTTAAACTCCGCTGAGGATGCGATTTGTGAACTGGTAAAGGTGTTTTTGATCGGCGCCGCATCGTGAGCGAACGTGATTCGGAAGTAGTACCAGGACTCATCCGTGAGCTTGTTCTCTTGGTAGTACAGGGCTTTGGGGTTGCAGGTAGCGATACGCTGTAACGCGCCGCATTGCTGCATTGCCTTGGCCCGCATCTGTTTGTTGTTCAGTTGCTGGTCGTCGTGATGCTCGCTGTCCTCAAGCTCTTGAATAGCCTTGTTGTACTTCTCAAGATCGAGCTTGAACCAGTACAGACGGTTACCGAACTCCAAGTGAAATTCGCTCCGACGCTTCCAGTCGAACATCACCAAGGCTTTCTCAGTTGCGCTTTCAGCAATTAAAAGAGCGCCGTGATGGCGAGCAATCGTCAGATCTTTGTCTACCTGAGCATCACGTTTCTCGCCCTCGTCGAGAAACTGCCACCGTTGGTGTAGATCATTCCAGTCAGACTTTTTGTTTTCCCTCTGAGGGATTTGCGCAGCTTCACAGTTAAATCCAAGCTCGCGGGCCATCCGAACCCAACGTTTGGTGTAAGCGTGCGCGCCTGGTTCGTTATCAAGTGCCCACACCAACTTGGGCAAGTTGCCCGGTCGTGCAGCTACGAGAGCTTCCAGTGAGTCGGCAGGGAAGGCATTCGAAGACATTGCGGATACAGCAGCAATGTTGTGATGAACCAAGGCGAGCGCGTCGAATATGCCTTCGACAATCCATATCTCTTTAGCTTCTAAAACGTCCACGCACGGTGGGCACCACCAAACGCCTTTATATGACTCGCCCGGCTTGAAGCGAGCTTTCATTTTTCCGAAGCGCGCTGGCCTGTCTATAAGGCGCTCCCAATAACCACCTTTTTCAAGGGCAAAGCGAACTGTTGCACTGCCTGCATCGTGCTGAGCGGAGTAATAAGTTTCCTGCGTGAACCAGCCTGCGATCAGCGAAATATCAAAGCCGCGGGCGAACTCAAGATAGGCACGTGCAGTTGCTGTTGGTGCGTTTTCTGTCGCTGGTACGCGCTTGCTCCAATCTTCAAAAAGATCGTCGTAAATCTCTTTGACGTGCACCGTGTGGCCACATTTTTCTTGGCGACCACAGACCAGTTGCCAAGGGCTGTCAAAACGGGTGTACAGCTCTTTTTTATTGCACTTAGGGCAAGTGCCGCCCCGCATATAATTTGTAGGTGCGCGATGTTTGAGTCCGAACTCGGCCTCTATGCGCTGCAGGATGTCGTGACGCAGATCTTCTCTCATGGTTACTTCACTGCTTTAAGGCTGAGGGATAGGGCGGCCATCAGGCTTTTCTGGGCTGCCATGACAGGGGATTTTTCAAGAATCGACTTGTGTCTTGCGATCTGGGGGACGTAACGATATTCGTCTGCGTACCAGTGTTCGTTCAGGCTCAGCAGGTACTGCGCACGCATGGCAGCCAGCAGTGCTTCGGCATGGGCCGAGGACAGTTTTGTGGTGACAGTTACGGCGTTTCCCATGATGAAACCTCTAAATCGAGCGCAGCTCACCCAAACCCACAGTGGTGGGACAGGCGATTGATTGGTTGGGTGGAGCTTGGGATTTATCGAGCGGTGAGCGCCGGTTGCTTCGCATGCAGCTGTATCACTGCCTGTACTTCGGCTCGCCTTGCTGCCATGTGGAGGGTTTCAGCCTTGAGGATGGCCTCAGCTTCAGCGTGATCGATAACGCCGTCTTCAAGCGCTTGGGCAATGATCTGGTCTACAGTCCCGCGTTTGGCTGCCGTCTCAACGCACATTGTGTACAGCTCAACTTTGTCCAGTGAGTCAGGATCAGCAACGGGCACATACATGCCGCCGTACATTGCTGCAATGTATTCGGGGTAATGCGTTGTTCCAGTGACTTGCTCCAGTCGGTACACCTGTTCAGCAGTGAGAGGGCTGCTTTTGTTGCTTTCGTAGGCATGGTTTTCAAACTTCTTTTGTTTCATGCCGAGCAGATCTGAAGCGAATTTGCAGCCACCAGGTAGAGTCCTGATCAGCTCACTGACCACATCCCTGCGAGTCTTTAGAACGACGATTTTCATCTTCTGTTTTTCCCTTTAAGTCGTTGCCGTTACTGTTCAATTACGCCGTCTTTAATGCCCAAGAGAACTGCGGCACGGTGTGCTTCTCCACGAAGCCCTTTCTTTCTCCCATTTAATAGGTCACTGACCAGATTTTTGTTCAGACTGTTTTTTCGACTGAACTCCGCGATGCTTACTCCTTTGCGGTCAAGAGCTGCGCGGGCTTGCTCGGTTGTGAGGGTGGCGGGCATAGTGTTCGTCCGTGTTACTTCGTGTTTATGTGTGGCAATTCTTGGTCAAAAAATTGGTCAAGTCAATATCTGTGAGCAAAAAAATGATCAAATCGGAAGGGTTAGGTGATCGCCTAAGGGAAGAACGCGACCGCTTGGGACTGAATCAGACCGATTTTGGGCTGCAAGTGGGCGTGAGTAGAGGAACTCAAAAAGCCTATGAGCTAGGAACGGGTGCGCCTGACGTTCGTTATCTAATGGCGCTGGAGGGCTTGGGTGTTGATGTGCAATACGTCCTGACAGGACGGCGATTCACCCAAGAAGTCGGTGGTATGGATGACGTTGAGCAGACACTGATTACCCGCTATCGCTCGCTGAATCCTGACGACAAACAGTCTGTTTATAGAATTGTCAGTGCAATGTCTGAGGTGAAAGATTTCAGCTCAAATTAATGGACAAGACTCTTTTTGTTCAGCGCTGAGGATTGATCCAGTCACGCCTGCATGTCCCGATAACGTCGATTCAGTAGATACGTTATGGAGTAGTGGACATGTTGGATCGTATAAAATTGGGCGAATTGCAAAACGGCTCTGAAACAGAATGGCTCCCACTTACAAGCCGGGAGCAGGGTCTTATTCATCTATTCAGATCTATGCCTGAGTATGAGCAGAAGCGCGTGCTGAGAGTGACCGAGGCACTCGCGCTGAGTAATACATACGCACCGGTTTGGTCGGCCGCTGAGAACATTTAAGCCGAAGAGGGGCGCGTACTCAAAAGATCAAACAGTTCGCGTTGCTTGAGTTGGGACATATCCCGCAGGCGGTCGAACAATAAGCGATCGACTGCCTGTGCTGATGGGCTGAGGGTATGAGAAAACGTCAAATTGGCAACCCACGTATGACCGCAGGTAGCAGATCCACATTGGCAGTAGAGTTTTGCAAACTCTTTTGACAGTTCATCCCTTGATGCAATCCTTCCCTTGCTCCCGCACTCTTTACAATAAACCCGCATGATCCCTCCCCAGGGCGTCCTAATGATCAGTATTTTGCCATAAGTTGAGGGTTTGATCTTTTAATTGATCATTCGTGTTGAGCCGTTTCACTCACCTTGTGTTCTTCCCGCCACCCAATCCGTCGATCCTCCCTCAACACATCATTCAATTGGTTAAACAACTGGCAAATGGGCCGTATCTCATTGCTGGTGTAAACCCGATCAATCTTTTCAATATCACCAAAGCCACCGCTGTTTTCCGGGATGATGCCGGCCAGTGCGGGGTTCATTCGCCATGCCGCGATCACGTCGTTACGGGTGATGTTCTTCACTTTCTCCAGTTCGTCTTTGGCCTGAAAGTCGCCCACGGGGATGATCTGGATGGCGTTTTCCTTGCCGTTGGGGATGTTGACGAACATCGACCGAAAGTTACCCACGCCTTTACTCGCGCTGATTTGTTCGCGCAGGTTGGTTTCGTCTTCTTCGGTCAGGTCGGGGTCGTTGGTGTAGAAGATGTAACCCGCGTGCGCGCCGTTGCTGTAGTAGCGGCGACGGAACAGGGTCGCGGCTTCGTTGAGCAACAATGCCTGCATGCCGCCGAGATAGTCGGGCAAGCCGTAGATGGTCTGTTCCACGTCGTAGTCCATGACGTGGACGATTTCATCCGATTCAAAGTCCATGTGCTTGTTGTCCGGCAATAGCATTCGATAACCGCCATCTACTTTGACCCGCATGTTGATGGATGGCAGGTGTTTCAGCTCCAGGACTTGGCCGAATGTGTTGGTGTCGCAGTACAGAAAGGCGTCACCAAACACCATGTAGTCCAGACCCGCGCAGCCCATGGTGCGGGCGCTACAGCCCGCCGATGGAATGAATTCACGCAACAGCAGGTTGCGTTTGAACTTGGGAATAGCGCCGTGGTGCGCGTTGGCGCGCAGCAGTTTGGCCAGTCCGTTGCGTGACACCGGCGGCTTGTAGATATCGCCGTCGTCGCTGGGGAATACCCCCACGTATTCGCCAATATTGCCGCTCAGGACTTGTTCGGGTTCCCCGAACGTAAACGCGCGCATGGGCTGCTGTTGGCGTGCCTGCTGTGTGACCTGGTGCTGTTTGCGTGGTGCTTTGGGCATGGGTTCCGCTCGTGATGTAGCGGCTGCGGCGCCGCTTGTTCGTATTCAAGGGTTCGTTGGCCAAGGCGTGCATGATTGCCCAGGCAATGTCGGCGTGGCCGGTGGCTTCGGTGCGTGAAGCGCTGTAGGTGATTTGGCCGCTGCCGGTGGTACCGCGCTTGATGGTCAGGAATGCTTGGGCAATGTCGGTCCAGCCTGCATCCCATTCGATACGGCTGCCTTGGATCGTGTCCTGTGCCTTGAGCACCAGGGTGTTTTTGGTTTCGAGGCTGTAGTGGATCGAGGTCGCACGCGGGTAGAAGTCGCGCACCAGGTCAAACACGCCGTAGCCGATGCCGGTTGTGTCGATGCCGATGTGTTGTACGTTGAAGCGTTCTGTGAGCTTCTTGACCTGTTCAGCCTGGTACTTAAACGACTGACCCCGCCAACTGTGTTTTTCAAGGATGCGGAACTTCGCCCCGGTTTCCAGCGGTGGGGCAATGACCACGCAGGTGGCATCGTCGCGGGTGCGGCTGGGGTCGTAACCGAGCCAAACCGGGCTGTTGCCATAAGGGCGTTCGTCTTCGGGTTTGTAGTCTTCCCATAGCGACAGGTCGGAGTAGCAGCGCTCAAGGTCTTTGAGGCCAAACGCGCTTTGCGTGCTGTCGATGAACTTGCAATAGAACAGCTGCTGAAACTTGTCTTCGTCGTACTCCAACTGCAACTGTTCCAGGTCGAACAGATCACAGCCCCCGTCGATCGCATCCTGAATGGTGATGGTCTTGCGCCATTGGCCGTCCGGGCATAGCGCGCCTAGCGTGTAAGCCGAATCGGTCGGCCAAGTGCCGCCCGCTTTTTTACCGCGCTTACTGTTGCGAAACTCTTCACCAGACCAAAACGGGTACGCCTGATGCGACACCGCGCTGGGCGTTGAAAAGTAGGTTTTACGCCACTTCTTGTGGGTGCCCATGGCGCTGGCCACGGTGCTGAGTTTTTCAAAGTCGCGAATCCAGAAGTATTCGTCGACGTAGACGTGACCGTGGTAGCCCTGGGCGGTGCTGCTGTTGGTGCTCAGGAAACGCAGCTCGGCGCCATTGCTCAGCGTAATTGGGTTGCCGGTAAGCTCGATGCCGAACCATTGCTGGGCGAACTGGATGATGTAGCTGCGGAAAATCTCCGACTGCGATCGGCTGGCAGATAGGAATACCTGGTTGTCGCCGCTCAGCACAGCATCCATGAAGGCTTCACCGGCGAAGTAATACGTCAGACCAACCTGACGGCTTTTCAGGATGTTGCGCACCCGGCGCGTGAGGGGGTTCTGTTTGGCCGCGAACAGCTCTTTTTGGTAGCCGTACATCTTGGAGATGAACTGATCCAGGAAGTCCACTTCGGTCAGGCCGCTGATGTCGTTCTTGGCCCTTTTTTCACGTTTCTTGCCACCGCTATTGCCCCGGCTGGATCGTTCACGCGAGCCGTGTGGACGCTCTTGCGGCTCGCCCGCAGATTCGGCAGGGGAGGCCTGCACGGGTTTTAGGGCTTGCTTGATCAATCGTTCGCGAATGCTGGTCAGTCGATCCAGTTCGTTCAGGTCGTCTTTGCTCAGGCTGCTGGCTTTGTCTAGGAGCAGGGTGATACGCCGCCCGATCGCGGTCAGCGGTTCTTCGTCAGACAGCATGTCTTCCCACCCGCCCTGGCGGATCCAGTAATAGACGATCCGGATGTTGGGCAGGTTGAGTTGCGCCTGAATTTCTTTGGCCTTGCAGCGGCGTAGAAACAGACGTTTTGCGGCTTCTTTGACTTCGGTTGAATAGAGCATGGGCCGCAGTCTATGCGGCGAAAACGCCGAAAACGTGATGTTAAGTTCCGTGAATATCCTAGAAGCTCGAAATAGGAGAAGGGCGTATTTGAACCGTTTGTTTCAGCCCCGATCGCTCCCTATCTTGGCGGCTCATTCAACCGATTGAGCGCAGTTATCACCCATGCCCCGTTCCCTTGTTTCGTACTGGAAACGTGTCGCCACCAGCGGCCCGACCACTGATGGCCGTGAAATCCTTCCCCAGGAACTGCGTGATATTGCTGAGACGTACACACCTTCAACCTACACGGCTGTGATCTGGGCTGAGCACGAACGCTGGAGCGGTTCGCACGGCACTGTCTTTGCGGTGCGCCTGGTTGAAGAAGGGGATGATTTGAAGCCGGGCCAAGTTGCCCTTGAAGCCCAACTCAAGCCGAACCAAAAGTTACTGTGGCTGAACGATCAGGGCGAAAAGCTGTTCACCAGCATCGAAATTCGTCCGAACTTCGCCAATTCCGGCAAAGCCTATCTCACCGGCCTTGCCGTCACCGATGAGCCTGCAAGCCTGGGCACTCAGGAACTGTATTTCTCCAACCGCACCGACAAAGCCGCGTACTACGCCGCCTCTGTCGAACTGGGCAATTTGAGCGAAGACAAACCCCAGGGCGAATTGGGCAAGCTGATTGGCGCGCTCACGAACCTGTTCAAGCGTTTCTCTTCAGACGACAAGCCCACCGAAACCTCCCCACCCTCCACCGAGAGCAAACCCCCAATGGATGAAGCTACCGCGACGGCTTTGAAAGCCCTGCTAGCGCAACTACTGGTTGTCGCTGCTGGCATTCAGGCCGTGATTGAGCCTGCTGCCGAAGACGCCCCAGAACCTGATCAAGCCCTGATCGATGATGTGAGCGCAGCTGTAGACGAAATCGTCACCACTGCCGAAGAAGAGCGTGAGTTCCGCCGTAATGGCGGCGGATCGAACAAGGCTGTTATGGCTGCATTGTCGAAGCTGGAAAAGCAGTTCAGCACCTTGCAGAACACCTCAATCGGTCGACAGTTGCCGCGTAATGCTGGCCCTGTAAACACTCCTAAAAAGCGGGTGTTCTGACATGGCCCAACTGAGCGCCAAGGGCGCCAAACAATACGCCGAGTTGCAGGACGCAATCGCTGAAACCTACGGTGTCGAACGTGCCAGCAGAATGTTCAGCGTCGATCCTTCGGTCGCGCAGGAACTGAACGACGCGATCACGGCGAAAGCGGATTTTCTGGAACGCATCAACATCATCCCGGTCAGCGAGATCAAGGGTGAGAAGGTGTTTATCGGTGTGAATGGCCCGGTCACCGGCCGTACCAATACTAAAACCACCGATCGGCAGGCCAAGGACGCTTCGGCGCTGGAGCACACGACCTACGAACTGGCGGATACCCAGTCGGACGTGGGCCTGCCGTACGCCAAGATCGATGCTTGGGCGAAGTTCCCAGACTTCAAAGACCGCTACTCAGCCGCTGTGCAAAAGCGTATCGCGCAAGACCGCATTGTGATCGGCTTTCACGGCACCAGTGCCGCAGCCCAGACCGATCTGGAAGCCAACCCCAAGTTGCAGGACGTGAACAAAGGCTGGTTGCAGCAGCTTCGCGAAGATGCCCCGCAGCAAGTGCTTAAAGAAGGCGCGACCGCTGGCAAGATCACTTTGGGTGCGGGTGGGGACTACGCCAACCTTGATGCCCTGGTGCATGACACCAAGCAAATGGTTGACGAAATCCTGCGTGAAGACGGTGATCTGATCGCGATCATCGGTAGCGACTTGTTGGCGGCTGACAAGGCCAAGCTGTACACCAAACAGGGCGACACCCCGACCGAAAAGGAGCGTATCGAAAACGCTCAGGTCATCTCAACCTACGGCGGTCTGCCGTCGTTCAGTGTGCCGAACTTTCCGGTCAACGCCGTGCTGGTCACCAGCTGGGACAACCTGTCGATCTACTTTCAGGACTCCAGTTGGCGGAAGCAGACGGTCGACAACCCTAAGCGCTCCCGCGTTGAGGACTACAACAGCCGCAACGAAGGTTATGTGATCGAGCAACTGGAAAAGATCGCACTGACTGAAAACGTGGAGCTTGTAGCGTGAGCCTGGCCCTGACCCACAAGCGCCGCACGTTGGCACTGGGCACCGCCGCTGCCGTCGCGGCGGCCGGTGCTCCGGTGGCTTATTCGCCTGCCGATGCGCTGAGCAGTCCTGCCAATGCCCGCAAGCATCTGATGCTGCAAGAAGCCGCGCTGGATCAAGACCTTGAGCGCCTGAGTGCGATCAAGGGGCTGGCTGGGCGTCAGTCGCTCAAGCGCGACGAGCTGCTGCCCAAGTATCAGGACTATGTGCAGCGCTATTGCGAGTCGGGCCTGAATTTCCACAACCGTGTCTTGGTGCAGGTGATGGTCTGGCTGTTCGACACCGAGCAGTTTGAAGACGGTCTGGAACTGGCGGACTTTGCGATCGAGCAGGGTCAGGTGATGCCGGAGCGTTTCAAGCGCCGCGACATTCAGACCTTTGTCGCTGACGCAGTGATCGAGTGGGCTTTTGCCGAGTACACCGCCCAGCGCAGCCCTGAGCCGTATCTGTCGAACATGCTGCCCCTTGTCGATGGCAAGTGGGAACTGACGGAGCAGATCCCGAGCAAGTACCACAAGTTGATCGGCATGCGCGCCATGGAAGCAGGGGAGTTGAGCACCGCAATCAAGCACCTTGAGCGCTCGACCGAGCTGTACCCCAAAGCCGGTAATGAAACCCGCATATCCAAGTGCCGTAAGGCGTTGGCGAAGCAACAGGCCGCACCGGCCACTGAATAACCGACTACCCCCCCAGCGGGAAACTGTGGATGAGAGTTAGCCATTTATGGCCTGCCTCCCTGAAACAGTTCTCCCGCCCTATTTGAGCGGCCAGCAATGAGCTTTTCAGGCAAACCCACCACGTTGGTGGAACAGCAAATCGACAATGACGGCTTTTGGCCGGACTTGTCGGTGAGCGAGTTCCAGAAAGGCTATCGCCTGCCGGGTGAGTACCTGGGCGACATGCTGGTCGCGGATCTGACCACTGCCATGGTCGAGGTCAATACCGATTTGGCGCGCTGCAAGTCCAGGTGGCAATCCGTAGGCGTTGTCTGTGTGGAATCTGCTGACCCTATGGTGCTGCCCGAGCGTGCTTTTCACGTAGCGACGTACAAGCGCGCCGTGTATGCACGCGCTAAAGCCAGCCTGTTGACCCAGTTTGCCACAGTGACCCGCCGTGACAGCGCCGAAAACACGGGCAAGGAAGCCCCGGAGCGCGCCGAAACCTTTTTGTCTTTCAGTCAGCAGGCTGTGCGCTCGCTGCAAGGCCGTGGGCGTATGACGGCGGCGTTGTTATGAACAAGCTGAAAGCACTGACCACGTATTTGATCGAACGCAATCTGGTGATGCCCGAGCAGTTGGATAGCTGGGCCAATCAGGTCACGTTGGATTTGATCTGGAAGCCGGATGTGAAGGGGCTGCACTTCGCGGACATGCACTACAGCGCAACGATTGTGCTGGAGCGCTTTGCGGATGATCCGGGGCGGTTGATGGCCTTGCTGGGTAGTTGGCTGGAGAACCACGACCGCGACCGCGACGGGCTGCCGTCGATGACGTTTGCCATCGACATGCTGGACAGCGATCTGGCGGATGTGGAAGTCACGGTGGAGTTTGTCGAGCCGCAGTATTTGGCCGAAGACCCTGCCGGTGAAATCGAGGCGTTCGATCAGACCTGGGCATTTGTGCCATTTGATCTGTGGATCGCGGAAGAAGGCGAGGTGGGCAGTCATGGCCGCTAATCCACTCGACCTCGATATTCGCGGTTTGCTCAACGTGGACGCGCAGCTGGCATTGCTGGATCTGCCGCCGCAGTTGCGCCGCCGTCTGTTGAATAACGTGACCAAGCGCGTGCGCTCGATGAGCCGCAAGCGGGTGCGTGAGCAGAAGAACCTGGACGGTTCGCCGTTCGCTGAGCGCAAAGGTTCAGCCAAGGGCAAGAAGAAGATGGAAGCCGGGTTGGCCAAGCTGCTGCAAGTCACCCGCGTCAGTCCGAATGAGGCCGAACTGGGCTGGAAAAATGCCCTGACCCGTTGGGTCGCTTCGCAGCAGCACAACGGGGTCAGCGAGCGCCGTACTGCCGCGCAGATGCGCCGCTGGAACAAAGTCCCGCCCGGTATCGCCTGCACGGACAAGCAAGCCAAGCGCTTGCGCCGTCTGGGTTTTCGTACCCGTCAGAAGGGCAAAAAGACCTTAACCCGACCTTCGGTGGCATGGATTCAGGAACACGTGAATTACGCCAAGGCCGGTCTGTTGATCCGCATTTTGAATGATGAAAGAGCCGAGTCCTCGGGCGCGCAAAGCTGGGACATCACCCTGCCCAAACGTCAGTTCCTCGGCGTCAGCAGCGGCAATGAAACCCGCGACCTGGTTAACCAAGTGTTTGAACAAATCCTTAATTCACCCCGCTAACGAGGCACCACATGGCACTCGGCAAAGTCAGCGTTAACAACCTTAATTTGGGTCAGGGGGAAGTGACCGCGATCGAGCGTTATTTCCTCTTTATTGGCCCGGCGACCAAGAACGTGGGCAAGTTGTTGGCCCTTAATACCGACAGTGACCTGGACAACGAGCTGGGCATTCCGGCCAGCGACCTGAAAACCCAGATCACCGCTGCACGCTTGAACGGTGGCGACCGCTGGGCCTGTCTGGCAGCGCCCGTCAGTGCAGACGGTGAGTGGACGGTGGCGCTGGAGAAGGCTCAGCAACAAGGCTTTTCAGTCGAGGCGGTGTTGATCACCACGCCGGTGATTGATGGCGTTGAGCTGTCGCAAATGAACGATGCCGCGGTGGCGTTGAACAACGTGTATGGCCGTCGCTCGTTTGTGATGGCGTGCAGTGCAGGCATTAGTGCAGTGCAGCCGTGGTCGCAGTATTTGACCGAACAGAAGGCCATTACGGCGGACGTGGCCGCACCCCGTGTGTTGGTGGTGCCGCAGTTGCACGGTAACGATTTGGGCGTGTTGGCCGGTCGTTTGGCCAATGCGGCGATGAGCATTGCCGACACGCCGATGCGGGTGGCCAGCGGTGCGGTGCTGGGCCTTGGGCCGGTGCCGGTGGATGCCGAAGGCGTACCGCTGCCGTCTGCCATTCGGGCCGAGCTGGACAAGGCGCGGTTCTCGGTCTCGCAGACCTACCCAGATTATCCCGGCGTGTACTGGGGCGACGGCAATCTGCTGGACACCCCGGCCAGTGACTTTCAGGTGATCGAGCATTTGCGTCTGGCTGACAAGGCGGCACGTCAGGTGCGCCCGTTATTGATCCGCCGCGTGGGCGATCGCCGCCTGAACAGCACACCCAACAGCATGGCGGTGAACATCAACGCGCTGATGGCGCCGCTGCGTGCCATGGCCAAGTCCGTGACGTTTGCCGGTCAGGTGTTCCCGGGTGAAATCCAGACCCCGAAGGACGGCGACATCGTGCTGGTTTGGAAGAGCAAAACCGCCGTAGAGGCCTACATCAAGCTCAAACCCCACAACTGCCCGAAAGACATCACGGCCAATATCGCCCTGGATCTTTCCAACGACGCCACGGAGTAACCCTTTATGTCACGTATTGGCGGCAAGAATTTTGACGTGAACCTGGGCGACCTGCTGGTTCACGTGGAGAGCTGCACCCTCGATGTCACCGATAACAGCGCCGTGGCGCAGACCCGTGGCGTGCCCAATGGCCACGTGGATGGCGATGTGTCGGCCAGTGGTGAGTTTGAGCTGGACAGCTACAACTTCGGCCTGCTGATGGATGCGGCCCGCACCGCTGGCAGCTTTCGCCAGTTGGAACCCTTCGACACAGTGTTCTTCGCCAAGACCGGCGATGAGGAGCTTCGCATTGAGGCCTTCGGCTGCAAGTTGAAGGTGTCCAGCCTGTTGAGCATCGACCCCAAAGGCGGCGAGAAATCCAAACACAAGGTGCCGTTTGACGTCACCAGCCCGGACTTTATCCGCATCAACGGCGTGCCGTATCTGGCCGCTGCCGAGACTGAGGGGCTGAGCTGATGGTCTGCCCGTTCGATCGCGCCCAGGCGCTGGAGCAACGTCAGCGCGATCAGGCGATTGCCGCCCAGCTGGCCACTGCGCGCCCGACCGGGCCAAGCCGCACTGAGTGTCTGGACTGTGACAACGCGATTCCCGCCGCTCGACAAGCGCTGGGCGGGATGCTGCGTTGCGTGCCATGCCAGTCACTGTTTGAGAAAGAGGGCCGCCGATGAGCACAAATCAGGCCGCTCAGGACACCGCCATGGCGATTGTGAAGGCGTCACCGGCCATCGGTGTGGCGGCAACCGGCGCGACCGGCGCTGTCGACTGGTCGGCGGTGGCCTACATGCTGACCGCCCTTTATATGGTGCTGCAAATCGTGCTGCTGGCCCCCAAGTACCGCCAGATGCTGCGTGACTGGAAGGATAAGTTATGACCCTGCGCCACAAGATCGCTACCGGCGCGATTGCGTTGACCAGCGCTGCGTTGATCGCCTTTCTGGGCAAGTGGGAAGGCGAGGGCCAGAACCTGGTGTATGCCGACACCCTGGCCCGTGGCCTGCCCACGGTTTGCAAGGGGATTACCCGCCATACCAGCCCTTATCCGGTGGTGGTGGGTGATTACTGGTCAGCGGCCCGTTGCGCCGAAGTTGAGCAACTGGTGATTGAAAAGGGACAGCTCGCTCTTGCCGACTGCCTGGCCAACCAGCGGGTTGCCCAGGACACTTTCGATGCCCTGAGTAGCCATGGCCATAACGTCGGTATGCCCAGCACCTGTGCCAGTCGTGCGGTGGGCCTGATCAATGCCGGACGCATGGCCGAAGGCTGTAAAGCCTTGGCTTGGGCGGCGGACGGCAAAACACCCGTGTGGGCTTATGTGACTGACACCCAGGGCCGCAAGGTGTTTGTCCCGGGCTTGCATGCGCGCCGGTTGGCGGAAGTGAAGCTGTGCGAGGCGAGCCTGTGAACGGGATCAGTTCGACCTTGCTCTGGCTGTTGGCGGGCGCGGCGATGTGTTTGCTGTTTGACCGCCTCATGGATGAGCGCAACGACGCCCGACAGGCGTTGGCCACCGCTCAAACCGAAGTCACCGGCCTGCGCGAAGCGGCCCGGATCAGCGGCGAAATGCTGGCTGACCGTGACGACATTGACCGCACCCGAACAGAGGCACTGAACCATGCACTTTTTGAAAACAGCGAGTTGCTGCGTGATGTTGATGCTGGCCGTCAGCGGCTGCGTGTCAACGCCGTGTGCCGTGCCACCGAGCCCAGCGAAACCAGCCCCGGCCGCGTGGCTGATGCAGGCACCGCCGAACTCGCAACAGACGCTCGACCGGATTATTTCGCCCTCCGCGATCAGCTCGCCCTGAGTAAAGAAATGATCCTGGGGCTGCAAGACCACGTGCGCCGGATCTGCCTGCGCTAACCCCAATCACCCACTTTTAAACCTGAACGGAAAACATCCCATGTCTGAACGTCGCGAAATCACCCTGGAAGTAGGCGAAGCCGAATTCACTTTCGACCTGACCCCGCAGGACGTAACCAAGTACTTCAACGCCTTGACCCAAACCAACAAGGTGGCCCCGGCCAACAACCTGCTGGTCAGCACGGTTAAACAGGAACAGCGCGCCACCCTGAAACCGCTGCTGGCCAACCCGGTGCTGGTCATGCAACTGGCCGGCACATTGCTGGAGGAATACAGCCCTGACGTTGAGATCGCCGTAAAAAAGCCCTCGAGCACGCCGAACGACTAAGCGAAAACGGCTTGGGCCAGTTGGTGGCCCTGGCCAACCGCTGGCTGCCCGGTGCCGAACCCACTGCCGAGGTGATGGGGACGGCCAAGTGGCTGGAGGATGAGCACTGGCGAAGGATGGAAATCGCCGTGGCCAATGGCATTGCCTACGCATTGAACGGATAAATTCACATGGCAGATCGCAGCGCCCGGCTAGCTTTTATCTTGAGCCTGACCGACAAGATCACCGCGCCCTTGGGCCGGGTCAAGACCAGCTTTTCGGACTTGGCCGAGCAGGGGCAGAACAACATCAAGACTATGGGCCTTGGGCTTGCGGGCATGGTGGGTGCGGGCGTTGCGATCAGTCAGTCACTGGAACCGGCGCTGGAAATGAACCGCGCCCTGGGCGAAGTCCGTTCGCTGGGCGTGGCCGAAGACGCGCTGGATGCGCTGAACCGCAAGTCGCTGGAATTCTCGGTGGCCTACGGTGAAAACGCCCGCGACTTTGTGGCCTCGGCGTACAGCATTGAAGGTGCGATCAAGGGCTTGAGCGGCAGCCAACTGGCCACGTTCACCAACACCAGCAACCTGTTGGCCAAGGCCACCAAGACCGACGCCGACACCATGGGCGCTTACGTCGGCACGATGTACAACCTGTTCAAAGATCAGGCCGACGCCATGGGTAAAAGCCAGTGGGTCGAGAAGATGGGCGGGCAAACCGCCTTGGCGGTGCAGTTGTTCCGCACCGACGGCGCCCAGCTCAAGGATGCGTTCAATGAAGTCGGTGCGATCGCGACCACGGCGGGTGTCGACCTGGCCGAGCAGTTCGCGGTGATCGGTACGCTGAGCAGCACCATGGAAGGTGGCGACGCCGGGGGCATGTACAAGGCGCTGTTTGAAAACATCGGCGCTGGCTCCGAGAAGCTGGGGATGAAGTTCACCGACCAGAACGGCAAGTTGCTGCCAATGCTCGACATCCTGGACAAGCTGCAAGGCAAGTTTGGCGACCTGACCACCGCTGCCGCTGGCACTGCGTTGACCGATGCATTTGGTGGCGAGGGGGCGCGGGTGATTGGCGCACTGGCCAAGGACACCGGGCGGCTGCGCAACGGCATGGAGCAGTTGGCCAACGTGCGCGGGCTGGAGAGCGCCGACAAGATGGCCCGGGCCATGGTCGATCCGTGGCAGCAATTCGGCGCCGCTGTGCAGGCGCTGCGCATTGCCTTCGGTCAGGCGTTGATGCCGATTCTTGAACCGCTGATGGCCAAGCTGACCGGCATTGCCCAGACCCTGACGCGTTGGTCGCAGTTGTTCCCCAACATCACCCGCGTGGTGAGTATCGCGGCGTTGACCATCCTCGGCATTACGGTGGCCATGTCGGCGCTGACGCTGGTGGTGGGGCTGGGGAAAATGGTCTGGCTGGGCATGATTACCGTCTGGAAAATCCTCACCTGGACGGGTTTTCGCAGTATCGCCATGTTCCTGATGCACGTGGTCTTGGTCACTACTTTTGTGTTGAGCATGGCGGCCATGGTCGCGTGGATGGGCCTTGTTCGTGGCGCTATGTTGCTGTGGCAAGGCGCGATTTGGCTGGTCAACGCGGCACTGCTGGCCAACCCGATTGTGTGGGTGGTGGTCGGCGTGGTTGCGCTGATTGCTGCCGTGGCGGCGGCCGTTTACTACTGGGATGAATGGACAAGCGCGCTGATGAACAGCGCGGCGTTCCAGTGGGTCAGTGACCAGCTCAAAGGCTTGAGCGACTGGTTCAGCTCCATGGGCGGCTGGACAGGCATGGCCAAGGCGGCATGGGACGGGATTACCACCATTTTCAAACGTGCCATCAATGGCCTGATTGCGATGCTGAACAAGATCCCGGGCGTGCAGATCGATGCCGCCTTTGGCGACTTGCCAGCTCCGCCGAAAGTGCCCGATTTGGCCATGTCGAAGATTCAGGCACAGCCCGCGCCGCCCTTGGTGATGGCGCAACAGCCGCAAGCTGCCCCCAGCATGCTGACGCAGATGCAGACCCCGTTGAACCGGGTGCCGCAACCGTCGCCGCTGGTCATGGCGGCCAGTCAACCGTTGGTTCCGTCTTTACTGGCAGCGCCTCAGATTCAAACCCCCAAAGTCCCGCAGATCGATGCGCTACAACCGCCACGCCAAGCCCCGGCACTGGTGATGGCAGCACCGCCGCAGGTTAAGTCTGAGCAAAGTCAGGAACGCCTTAACAGTTCGCTGGGCAGCCTGTCGCCGTCGCGGCCCAACGCCGTGCCCAAGGGCGGGCTGTTGAGCAGCATCCAGAACAACAACCAGACCCAGAACAAGGGCACCCATGTAGAGAACCTGACCATCACCAACACCAAACCCATGAACGCCCTGGAGCTTGAAAACATGATGAGCATGGCGGTGGGCGGATGAGTGACTACATCGACCTGCTGATTGTGGACAACGACCTGTCGCTGGATCCGTCGCGTCAGCCGTTGCTCATCGATGACCGCGCCAGTATCGCCCAGGACATTGCGCACATGATCCGCGAAAGCGGCTTGTTGGTGACGTTGGTGGCCGAACGCAGCCGTCTGCGTCAGCGCGACTGCATTCAACAACTGGAGCTGCTGGTGGAGGCCGATGTGCGCCTGGTACCGGGCACGGCGTTGATTGAACCCTATGACTCGGGCAAGTACCTGGTGACGGCTAAGACCCTTAAATTCGGCGCGATCGAGGTGTATGTGTGAGCGAGGTAGATTTTAAACAGGCGCTGACAGACGCCGGGATCCCGACCACCGAGGCCGGGTTGCGCAAGGCGTGGGAAAGTGAAGTCGCGGCGCAAGGCAGCAAGTTGAGCAACACCAGCGCCTATTCGCCGTTCTGGCGGTTGATCACCGCACTGGTGACCAAGCCGGTGCTGTGGTTGATCAGTTTTATCAGCGACACCGTGTTGCCCAACTTCTTTGTCAAAACGGCCGGGGATACCTGGCTGGATATGCTGGCCTGGGCGGTAAACGTCGAACGCAAGGGCGCGACCAAGGCCACCGGCATGATGCTGTTTACGCGCATTGCGGCCGGTGGGACGCTGGAGCTGCCTGCGGGCATCGTGGTGCAGTCCGCCGCCATCAATGGGCATATCTATCAGATGGTCACGACCACACCCGCGACCTTTGCCGATGGGCTGTTGCAGCTCGAAATCCCGGTCGAAGCGCAGGAAGAGGGCAGCGGCTATAACTTGGCGCCGGGTTACTACGCGATCTTGCCGGTGCCCTTGGCGGGCATTGCTCAGGTGGTGAACCCCGACGGCTGGCTGATTGCTCCCGGGGCAGATCCAGAACCCGACGATCAACTGCGTTTGCGGGTGCGCAATCAGTTCTCGGCGGTCAACCAGTGGCACACCGACGCGGTGTACCGGGCGATGATCTCGGCCTTCCCGGGCGTACGTCCGGACGGCGTGTATTTCCTGCACGGCGCACCCCGTGGCCCGGGCAGTGCCAACGCCTATGTGTTGTTCGAAGCCGACGTGCCGGCCGAAACCTATCTGGAGCAAATCAACGCCCATATCCGTGACCAGGGCAACCATGGCCACGGCGATGATCTGGTGGTGATGGTCATGCCGGAAACCCAGCACGCCATCCGCCTGACGCTGTGGCCACGCGCCCTGATCGGCAATGAAAAGCGTGACAGCCTGCGCGATGACGTGGCGTTATTTGTGCGAGCGGCGTTCCGTGAAAGCACAGCCACGGACTTTCAGCCGACCCTGACGTACCCGCAGTCGCGGTTTTCTTTCAGCCGTCTGGGCGAAGAGCTGCACCAACAGTTCCCGGGTATCGAGTCGCTGCACTTTGATAATGCCGACATCATTTCCGAACTGAGCATCCCCCGTATCAACAGCCTGGTGGTGACGCTCGCATGATCAAGCTCAATTTACCCTTCTGGCTGGACGGCCCGCAGCTGACCAAACTCAAGGCCGCAGGTCAGTCCTGGTGGGACAAGGTGGAAGGCTGGTTGCAGTGGCCCCTGCTGCAAATGGACGCCGAAACCTGCCACCTGACCGTGCTCGATCTGCTGGCTTGGCAGCGCGACATAAGCCGCTTCAAGGACGAGCCCGAAAGCCTGTACCGGCTTCGGGTCAAGTTCGCCTTTATCAATGCCGTGGACGCGGGCAGTACGGCGGGCCTCAAACGCATCCTGCAACGCTTAGGCGTGGGTTACGTCGAGATCGACGAGCGCTTGCCCGATCGGGACTGGGATGTGGTGCTACTGCGCCTCTCTGACTCGCAACTGTCGCAAAACCCGGAACTGATGCGGGTGCTGATCCAGCAGTACGGGCGCACCTGCCGCCGTTATGACTTCGTGACCATTACCCCTGTATCGCTGCGCATCGTCGCGGTGGACTTTAACGACGACCAGCAAACGCTGGTTGCCAGCCTGTAGGAGCCTCCCGTGGGTGCCAGCATTACCCTTGCAGGCGAAAGCCTGATTGCGCAGAAAGTCGGCGCACAACAATCCCTGATCGTCAGCCGCTTTGTGTTGGCCAACGTGCCCGGGCTGGATCCCAATAGTGCGGTTAACCGTGCCTTGCCCAAGCCGCCGGCGGGTCAGATTGTGGCCACCTACGACGTGACCCAAAAAGGCTTTGTGAACCCCAATCAGGTGGTTTACAGCTTGATGATGGGCAGCGAAATCGGGGACTTCGACTGGAACTGGATCGGCCTTGAAACTGCCGAGAACGTGTTGCTGGCCGTGGCCTATGTGCCATTGCAACAAAAGCGCCGCAACATCCCGCCGTTACAATTGGGCAACAACGTGACCCGCAACTTTCTGGTGGTGTTCGACGGCGCCCAGGCGCTGACTGGCATCACCATCGACGCCAAGACTTGGCAGCACGACTTCACCGTGCGCCTGCACAGCATCGACGAGCGCGAGCGCCTGAGTAATCGGGACATGTTCGGGCGTGCGTGCTTCTTCGGTACGGGTCTGCAACTGGAAAAGGTTGGGGCGGGCTATCAACTCAAGCCCGGCATTGCTTACGTTGAAGGCCTGCGGGTATTTACAGCGGCCGCTACGCCGGTAGTCCCGGCCACATTACCCACTAAAGCCTGGCTGAATGTGTACCTTGAACGAAAACTGAGCGATGCCGTGGTCAGTTGGGCCGTCACCTTTGGCGATCCTTTACTGGACTACTCCGACAGCGCCGGGGTGCGCCATTACGTTGTCCCGTTGGCGGATATACCCAACTCCGACACCCTGACCGATACGCGCCAGTCTCAGCCGATCACCGATGCACTGGTGAAGCATTTCGCCGGGCGCAGTTGGGTTGAGTCTGAGTTGCAGAAAAAGGCCAACAAGGGCACGACGTTAAAAGACTATGGCATCACCGATGCCATTCAGAACGTCAATCCGTTGCCGGGCACCAGTCTGGATTTGCACGGGGGCAAATTCGCATTTGTCTCTGCCGAAAATGAAACCCACGTGTGCCAGAACTGCTACTGGAATGGCGGTGATTGGTTGCGCCACGACATCACCCAGCCTGCTGTCGTGTTGATTGGTGGCGGGGGGCGTTTGCGCGTGCAACGGGTAGGCCCGGGCGACAACCCGATTGCCTGGACGTCATCGGCGTCCATTCGTGACAGTAGCGACACCTACAGCATCGTTGAAATTGATCGGCTGCTGACGGCGCTCAACCTTGCGCTTGGCACGAAAGCCGACAAGGCCACCACGTTGCGCGGCTATGGCATCACCGATGCGCTGCCCAATCTGAATCCGCTGCCCAGTAACAGCCTGGATCTACACGCGGGCAATTTTGCTTTTGTCAGTTCGATTCTTGAGTCCAGCTTGTGCCAAAACTGCTACTGGGCTGACAGCCAGTGGATGCGCCACGACACCAGCAAACCGGCGGTGTGCGTTGCCGTCACGGACGGTCGGGCCACTATTCGCAAGGTCAGCGCCGGGGCCAACCCGATTGTCTGGAGTTACGGTGGCACGCTCATGGACAGCGGAAATACTTACAGCTACACGCAAGTGGATGAGCTGCTAACGCCGATCAACAAAGCAATCGACAAAACCAATAACGCTGTAGTCCAGATTAATAAAGACATTGGCACGATCAACACCACATTGGGCAATAAGGCGAACAAAGGCACTACTTTAAGGGAGTACGGCATCACCGACGCCGTGCCAATCCTGAACCCGCTGCCCAATAACAGCCTGGACATTCATGCGGGACAGTTTGGTTTTTTGAGTTCCATCACCGAATCCTGTCTGTCGCAAAATTGTTACTGGGACGGTTCGTCCTGGATGCGTCACAACACGGCCTTGCCTGCGATCTTAATCGCCGCGAGTAACGGTCAGTTGTTGATGAGACGGGCCAAGGCAGGCGCCAATCCGATTAGCTTTGAAGGGCAGGGTTTGATCGTGGACAGCTCGCAGGTCGCGAGCACAGCCGATCTGGGTGTGGCCCGGATTGCCACTGACGCGCAAATCGATGCAGGTGGTGATGACAGCACCATCGTCACCCCCAAGAAACTGCGCCGGGGTTGCTCCTGGTCGATCGGGCGTAACGGGTACTTTGCCGCACCGACCTGGCTGGGCGGTTGGGTGCTGCAATGGGCGACCACTAACGAATGCCTTTCAAGCGCTGACTACCGCTACTTCCCGACGCCGTTCCCAACCGAGTGCTTCGGGATGGTGTTCGGTCTTATGTCCACCACGGTGGGTGGTTTCAGTAACAACGTCGGGATAGTTCACCAAGTTGTCGATAACTCGCGGTTTGTGTGGAACGCGGGCGCTACCTTCTCTTACGAAGGCCAAGCCTTCATTTTGGCGTTGGGGAAATAAACATGGCCCGTTTCTGTTTTCTACTGGCCGCCGATGGCCTGATTCTGACCCGCTATACAACGGCTTTGCATGGGGATTCGATTCCGGACGAAGCCGTCGATGTGGCGAAGAATATCTATGACGGCTCGTTGAATTACCGCAAGGATCAGCAGCCGTACTACCTCAAGAACCTGCTGGAATTCCGGCCTTATAAGCTCAACGTGCAACAGCAAACATTGCGTACGCGCCAAGACATTGATCAGCGTTGTGAAGAAGCCATCACATCGGGCTTCACTTCAAGCGCCATTGGCACACGCGCTGACTACAGCAGTCAGCTGGATGACCAGTTAAACCTGAACGCGGCCATTTTGCTGGGTATTGATATGCACTATCCCTGCCGTGATGCCCAGGGTGAAAAGGTCTTTCGCCTGCACACGGCCCAGCAATTGCGGCAAGTGGGGGAGGACTTCAACCAATTCAAAATGAAGCTGTTGGTGTACGCCAATGAGTTGAAACAGCAACTCGATCAAGCGCTGACCAACAACGACTTGAAGGCTGCCGACGCCATTCACTGGGGGGCGGCCATCTCATGAGCTGGGCACCCGTAACCCTGCGCTGGCCCGAGCAAGCCACCCAATGGATGGGCCAGTTGAGCACGGCTAAGGATCTGGCCAGCGGCGAGTTGGTCAGCACGGCGCTGCGCTTGAGCGGGCTTGACGGCATGACCAGTACTAACCCGGGGCCAGTGGGTGCGGCGGCCCAAGGCGCGATTGATGCGGGCCGATCGGCACTGACCCAGCAGATGGGTGAAGCCCCGGCCTGTCTGGTGGTGACGCCGTTTCAAAGCGGCGTGGGCCAAGGCACGGGCTACCAGCGCTTTCTGTCAGCGCCGAACCTGGTGCAGCAACTGGCCAACAAACTGGTGGATGTCAGCGATGCCAGCCGCCCGGATGGGCCGCAGTACGCATTGTGCTTGATGTTTTCTGGCCACTCGTCTCGACCAGTTGGCCGAAAGCTTGTCCCGGTTCAATGCGTTGCTGCCGATGCCTGACCTGGTGCGCGCCGAACGCCGGGCGCGGCACCTGTCGAAACTGGAAACCGAAAAGTGGGAACTGCCCAGCGCCGGGACATTGCCGCGCTGGCAGGCGTTGCCGCTGGAGCGCTGTACCTTGCTCAAGGCCGCCAAACAATCCATGTCCGGCCAACTGGCGGTGCTGGAAAGCTACGCGGCTGACAGCTCACCGATGAGCGATCTGGCGGCATTGGCCAAACGCAAGGTGGCGCAGCAGCAAGGACGCGACCAACAACTGAACGACCTTAAGGCCTTGCTCGCCGGTGGCCATGCCGACAGCAGCCTGCGCGCGCGGATGATCGGCCCGGGAACAGCCAGCGACTTGCGCAGGGATCTGTTGAAGGAAGAAGCCCCGGGGCATGAGTGGGTGCTGTGTGCCGGTGTGTTGCTGGTGGGGTCGGAACAGGGCTTGAGTTTTGTGCGCGAACTGGTGGGCCTATGACGCTACTACTCGATGGCGAACAGGTGCGCGGCAAGAACCTGAAAATCACCGCGAATATGCGCATTGAAGCCGCTGATCTTTCGGGCCAGACCAGCAACACCGAAACCGCGCACAAGGGTTTTAAGCCCAAGACCCTGACCGCTTCGATGATGATTCCCTACGTTGACCAGGTGCAACTTCGCGACCTGATGCGAATGGCCGAAGCCACCGAGGGCGGTGGCCAGCTCAAAACTTATCGGGTGGTGAATGACACCGCGAGCGCGTTCGGCATCCGTCAGGTGGAGTTTTCCGAAGGCGTCAGCGCCCGGGAAGACGACACCCTCAGTGCCTGGCGGATTCAGTTCACCTTGAGCGAAAAAGTCTCCAACCCGCAGAAAGTCGAAGGGCGGCGCCCGGCCAATGGGGTCAAGGCGCAATCGGGCCCGGGCGCGGCTGTGGGAAGTGGTGGCGGCGGTACCGGCGCCGATTCGGCCGAAGGCGAGCAGCAACTGACAGGCTTTGAAGCCACGTTGAAAAAGGTCGATGGCTGGTTGGGCGGGGTGAGTGGCGCATGAAACTGCACAAGATCCTCAGCATCAACGGCGAGCCGGTGACCTTGGTCAAAGACGAGGTGCGGCTGGACTTGAAAAGCCCGGGCCGGGCCACGTTCACCATTCAAGCCGCTGCCCCCGTGAGGGGGCTTGTCACACTCGACATCGGCTACAACGAGAGCACGTTGCAACGCCACTTCATTGGCTACGTCGAGCGCTGCACCGCCGCCAACAGCGTGCAGCAGGTGCTGTTCTGCCGCGAGATGGCCGCGATCCTTGCCAAAGCGCTGCCGCTGAACCTGCGTCACGTGGATCTGCGCGCCGTGCTGACCGAAATCAGCCAACACACCGGCCTGCGTTTTCGTGTGCCGGCACAAGCGTACGCCAGTGTAAAAGCCCCGTTTTTCTACAGCCTGGCGGCGGGTTATCAAGCGATGGACAGTATGGCCCGCGTGTTCAACATCCCCGACTTTATCTGGCAGCAGCAAGGCGATGGGGAAGTGTTTGTGGGCAGTTGGGCCGACAGCTTCTTTGGCGTGCGAGCGCCGCTACAACTGCCTGCCGAGCTATTCGACGGCTACCAGGGCAATCAAAGCGCACTGATCGCGGCCCTTCCCGGGTTGCGACCAGGTGCAACAATCAACCAAGGCGAGCGCATCACCAGTGTGGCCCTCGTCGACAACCAGATGGCCATCCGATGGACGACGCAATCCGCCGTAGCGTAGAACGACAATTCCCCGAGCTCTCAGGCGGTTACCACCTGCCGCGCTTTGCCCGGGTCGTGGCCGTGGCCGATGCCCCCAGCGGCGCCGGGATCTGCGACGACTTCCGCCCGCGCTATGCCGTGGATATTCAAGTGCTGTTGCCCGATGGCGAGCCGGATCCGGATCTACCCATGTTGGACGGAGTGCCGCTACCGCTGCCCACGGGCGGCGAAGAAATGGGCATCTATGCCTTTCCCGAAGAAGGCACTCAAGTGGTCGTGTGCTTCGCTTACGGCCTGCCGCACAAGCCCTATATCCAGACCATCCTCCCGCACGGCCTGAGCATGCCCAAAGTCCCGAAAGGGGATCAGGTTTGGCAACACAGCGAAGCGTGCCAGCAACGGGTCGATGCCGATGGCAATTGGCTGCGCCAAACTGACGGCAAGATCCAGGACAAGGCGATCGAGCGCGAAGTGGTAGCGTTGGATAACACTGAGACCTTCCAGAACCACACCAGGACAGTGGACGACCATTCAACCGAGTCAGTGGGCGGGATCAAGAAAATAGAGGCGCTGGGCGCGTTGAAACTGCTGTCTGGCGGGTCTGCGAGCTTGGCGGCGGTGGATGATCTGCATCAGGCCACCGGCCGGGACTTGAACCTGGTCGTGGGGCAGAAGCATAACGCCACGGTGGGTGGGGATATGCAGGAACGTATCGAAGGGCTGCGTAAGAGCGTGGCGGGGGTTAGTCAGCGGTTGGTTGCGCCTAAGAACCATATCGGATCTGAAAGCGTGAACCTGTTCCAGGTGGTGTGTGATTTGCTCGACCTGGTACAGCAGATGAACACGCAACTGGCTGGGCATACGCATGGGCCAACGCCGGTACCAAGTAATGCGGCCGCTTTCACCGCAGATGCCGTGAAAGCGGCCTTGTTCTCGACAAAGCTAGGAGCGGTCACTCTTTAAAGTACTGTACTTTGTATTGACCGTTCCCGTGTATGGACTGATGATCGTTGCAGTGCCATGCGAGGAAAGCAACTCAGCTGCTAACTGAGCTTGCAGAAAACCACTCCTAATGTGGGATTTTTCTTTCGTTCATAAGCAGTTATTTATATTTGAGCTCTTCTAATATCTTCCGATCAGCCAATTCGACGATTGTCTTGATGGTTGGGGTGTACTCCTTCAGGAAGTCGAGTGCATCATGAAACGTCGCCATGGCATAGGTCTCAATCCTTCCGCCAAAATTAACTAGGGCGACAGCTCCAAACTCTTCTCCCGGACGTGCCAAAAAAAGCTCTATTTCGGCATAGTCCTCGTCACCTATCGTTATCTCTTTCAAGTACCCGCAAGTACGCAACGCCCCTTCGATATCTTCGTCTCCAGCCTTGTCACGAAGCTCCCCTATCAAATCCCGTTCAGTATGGATTTTGAGTGCAGTTTTGCTCGAATAGACATAAAGCATCAGATACAACCTCGATATTCAAAAAAACAGAACATCTGACGGATACGCAATCACGTCAATGGAAAATCTCTGCCAAGAATAAAAAACTTAAGAAAAAGCACTTATCCCCCTCCCGCCGACGGGCCTTGCGTCCTTTTTTTGTGCAAATCCGGATGTAGTGCAAACGAACCGGCAACCAAGGCGGGCCGTTGGGCTCTGCAGGGGATCGGCCATTGCACAGAATGCAAAGTTTTGAAGGGAAAGGCAGCACGGTTGCACGGTGCTTCTCAGTACGGTCTCGGACGGGGTAGCGATGGAACCCCGGTTTCATTGGGTGAAAACTTTGAAAACGTTGGTTTCGGTGGATTTTCAGAAACGCGCACGATCTTATTTGGGCGGGGGCTGGCTGGGTATGGGGAGAGACTTAATTCACTGCAGGCCAGGACTGACGGGGGCTGTACCGTGTTTGATGGTTTTCACAGAGCTGAATACGATCAACGATAAGCTTTCCCTTTATGCAACTGATCCAGGCTAAACGAAAAAACGTCGTTTTATTGATATTGATTTTTAAGGGGAGGGTGGTCGTTTCAAAAAGAGCGATATTAGCTATACGGCGGTGGTAATGGGCCTGAAGGCCCCGGTTTCAGTGGTCTTTCGGTATTACAAGGGAAGGTAATATGAAGCGATACGAAAAGTAATATTTCCGTCAAACCCCGGATTCATTGAGTTTTAAGGAATGAAAATATAGCTCCATAGAAAGGTAATAATATCGCCTGCCTATCGCTTAAATATCGCCTCTCCTCAAAAGCTCTGGAGGCCCTGATCTACGCGGGCTGTCGCTGGTTTTCGGAGAGGATATTACTAATATTACTTTTTTTCGAACCCCCACAGATTTTAGGATTGGCACCTATACGCCGGTAGGGGTCAGGCTTTTCGGTTGCTTGCGACTGATTTAATCAAACGTCGCCCAATACGACTCCCAATGGGATGCGGTAAAGGCTGAACACAGCTACATGCCTTGAAAATAGTGGAGCGGGTGAAGGGAATCGAACCCTCTTTATCAGCTTGGGAAGCTGAAAACGGCAGGCGTATGATTTGAGACAGGGGGCGATTAATCATCAGGAGCTCAGATGGATGGAGACCCTGTCTGTTTCCAGAAACCACCATCGACCGTATTCAACCGAGGGCGAACTCTGGCTTTTTCTATGAAAAAGGGAACGAGTTGCTATTAGACCTAGCCCTTCTGAAGGGGCGCGAGGTGGTGAGAGTGGTTCAACCAAAGTTAAACCAGCACATGTTGGTCGAGCTAACACTGTCACCAAAGACATGAATTTAGGATTGGGCATGTTGGCTGAGTGCGAGACGTGGGTGTATCTCCCCCTCGCGCTTAAAAGCCGAGGGGTTGAACGTGAAGAATTTTACATTAAATCATCTGCTTTAACGCTGAGACTTATCGCCATAAACAGAGCGAGCTTCTCTTAGTGTGTCTTGGAAGAATGGAAAGTTATCGACTCTTGGTATTACACTCAATAAAGCTTGTTCGAGTTTTGGGGTCTTATTTCTAATTGCTTGAATGTCCTTCTCAATCTGCTTTGATGTCGATCTTATTTCTTGAAATTTTTGCTCTTGGATGAGCTCGAGGTAGCACTTGGTAATGTGTTTTGTTACCGGCTCCCAGTCGTGCCCTCTTGTGAATAGGTATATGTTGTTAGACGTTATTCCAATGTCTGTGAGTTTTTGACGGAATCTTGATAGGTTGGTTGTTTTATTTGCGTCTGAAATATGCTTTGTTAGGGTGTTGTCAAGTTCTTGCATGGCGAGCAAGAAGGATTTCCATATTTTGCATGAGGTGAAGTCGAGAATTCCTCTTCTTAGGAGCAGAAGAATAAATAGAGAATCGCGGAATCTTACTTTGAAATCTTCGGTTTCGTCGGTGAGTCTGTCAAAGTTCAACGACATTAAAAAAATTATTGAGCTTAGAGGTGAATAAATTTGCTGGGCTATAGCGCTATAGATTTCATTTGTGTGCTGTTTAAGTTTGGTTGGCGGTGTGCAAGTAGAGTGCGAAACAATATCATCTACAAGGTCGCAATCTAGAAAGATATGCTCTTTTGAGTGTACGTAGGTCCAATAAAAGTGCGGGGTGTAATAATCTCTCCCATTGTAATCAGCACTTTGTTTGGCAACAAATTTATAATCGCTATCTAGGCAAATAATATTCTGTTTGCCTGGCACTATATCTTTAGAGTCGTATAGTTTGATTAGTCTGCTGCAGCCGTTGCTGGAGGTGCCGTCCGCAGTTTTAAATTTGTTTGCAGGAAAGAATGTAAAAGTAAATTCTTCATTGTCTACGAACACTTGCATCCATAGGCGTATGTCATCTTCTGACTCGGTCCAGACTATGACTTCCTTTGGCGTTGTTTCAGGATGTTCGTCAAATAATGATTGCGCCTCAATGTATTCCGAGTCGATACAAAAACCAAATTCTTCCATGATTTTCAAGCCCTTGAAAGCGATGCAATGTTAATGATTTTTTCATTTTCACAACGCCCAACAAGGGCAGGGGAGTGGGTGGCAACAATAAATTGAGAGTTAGGAGAGAGTTTTTGAAGGCTGGGTAATAGTTGTTTTTGCCAAGTGATGTGAAGAGATAGGTCAGGTTCGTCAAGAAGAAAAATCTTTTCTGCAGACCGATTTAAGTGGGCGGCAAGCAACAGGCAAATTAAAGTTTTTTCGCCTTTAGAAAAGTCGTACCATTGAACTTCGCCTCTGTTTGTTTTTAAGGCAAGTAGATTTTTTTCGTTGATTATTAATGTGCGGTGAGTTTTCTTGAAGAATATGTTTGCCTCCTCAAGAAATGTGTTGGTATCAGTTTTTTTAATGTTGAAATTTCTTATGGAGCGTATGTGCTCGGCAAGTTCTTTCTTGGCCTTAAGTTGGTCTAGGTTGATTATTTCGAGTAGTTCCTGCCATTGTTCGTAAACTTTGGTGGATGTGCTGCTGTCCGATACTTCGCTGGAGAAGTCTTTTAATAAAAGTAATAGGGTTTTATCGAGATTCTTGTTTTTGGAAAATATATCAAGCTCTTCTAGTTTTTGTGATTCATACTCTTGTTCTTTAGAGTTGAAAATTTCATCGCAGTATAGCGTAGAGCTAAGTTTGACTTCTTCGTTTTGAGTGTTTCTAATGATGTTGACAATGTTTATTGAAAGGCTCGGGCGACCTTCCCCTTCTTTCTTAACGATGGTGTCAATCTGTTTACTTGGATCTATAGTTTCGCTAAATATTCTTTTGTAGAAATTCTCGAGCGCCGCTGGATCAATAGTCTCTTTTCGACCTTTCAAGGTTGGAGGCTTAAAATTTGGTTTTACTGGTCTTGCTATTTTTGCATGAAATAGCTTTGTTTCATTTTTGAGCGATATTTCGCAGCCCCAGTTGCTTTTTGGAAACTGGTACTCCTCCCCTGCTATCATAGACAAGGTGCTGTGAATTATCCCAAGAAGAGTTGTTTTGCCGCTTCCGTTATAACCAGTAAGAATGGTTAAAGGGGTCTCAAATTTTAATCTTGAGGTCTCTCCGTCCTTGTATACATTATATAAGCTTAGCTCTTTAATATGCATAATGTAAGGTCTTCTTGGCATTTAAATAGCGGATCGTATCATGGGGCGACGCTTCAGAGCAGCGTTTTCTTAGAATGATGGTGTTTATTGGCGAGGTGCTGCAAGGTTACTGTGTGAGTAATCGCGAGATGCGTTCAGCGTACGCTCACTCCTACTGGGTGACCGCCGATCCAAGCGTCAAGAATTGGCTGATTGCTGCCTATCATTAGAGCCAAATCTTTTCCGTTGAATCGAGCTAGTACAGAAGGGCAAGGCACTACTGCCAGTCGACAGCCGGTGCCATCATCACTGCAAGTGTCATCTTGATGAATTCCTCTTTACGGTCGATAGCCGACAGAGTGCAGCGGATGTTGTCGGCGACCTCGGCTGAACCACGCCGCTCAACCCAGCTCGAGAGTTCTAAAATGGCAGCCTCCAAGGCGAATTGGTTTTCATTGATTTTGTACAGCAGTGATGGAGTAGGTCTGAGTTCGGCATGGCGATTCCTCAGTGAAAAGAGAGCGTAGCAGCTTGGAATCCATGGATCGGACGGAGTGACGGGATCAGGGGGTTGGAATGCAACGACAGTGTTCGCGATTGGAGCCGAAAGCTGTTGCTTAATCTTTGCTACAGAAGGTGAGAGAGAAAGCCAAGTTTGATGAAGGCATATACTGCTGGTACGAAATTGGTACGGCGGTTTTTTAACCGCTATCTCGGCCTTTATTTTATTGCGTGGGACGGTAAGTAAGTCCAATCCATCATTTTATGCCCAGCCTAATGGAATACATTCGGGTTAGTTCTATTTCGTGAAGTTCAGCTTGAGCGGGGAGTGGCACGCTGTCCCCTAGTTTGACTCTCGATAATCTGATCGGTTTGTGCTTTATAAGGTTGGGGAGGATGGGTGCGCATAAAAAAATGGCTAGCAGGTTTACTGCTAGCCATTATGGTGAGCTGGGCATGGCCTCGTCTCATTACTCGAGATTGTCTGCCTCCAAAAGGGCGGCGATGACGTTCTCAATTGGGATATACATCGGAGTACTACCGGCGGGGCCTGGCCCTTCAAGAGCCGTGAACCCAAACATCTCAGAGTAGAACGTTTCCTTGCCAGGGGCTGCATCAAGGTAAACACCCTTCAACGGGATCGTTTTGTGAACGGTCACTGCTTTGGTGAACGCTTCCAGCATCAGGTCTGTACCAAGCCCGAGACCTTGATGGCGCTCATCAACAGCGATCATGATGACCTTCGCCACAGGAAGCTGTGGAGGCTGGTTTCCTTTAAGGAACGTCTTCACCCGGGTCTTATCTAAGATACCGAAGCCCACCGTCATGAAGCCGATGAGTTCTTTCGTATCATCAAACATGCCGGTGGCGTGAAGGTTCTCAGACTGAATCGCGCGTTTGAGATTGCCCGAGTTTACATACTTGTCGAGTATGGCATCCCCACAGCTAAATTTCTTCGGAAGTTTTACATCCTCCAACGCATCATTCAGATTCACCTGGGCGTATGTTAGGTCTGGATCGTTCATTTCTACTCCTTAATAGTTTTACTAGATTTTTATGGGCCTTCGGGGCTTCGGAGCTTGCTCGGCTTAATTCGTGCGCTCGAGCGAAGGCTTTCTCCGAAAGTTCAATCCGTTGATATGTATCCATAACTGCCTCAGCTTTTTCGAAAGCCGATGCCAATATGAAAGAGGTCATATCTAAACCGGAAATGGTTGCTGCTTTACGAATAAATTCTTTTGCAAATTCTGTAGTTTTAAGATCAAGTCTTGCAGTTTTTGCACCCTGTAGTGTCTCTGCTACAAAAGACATAGTGCTTTCCTCTGTGTGTATCGATATATAAAGTGATGCACTTCCTTCTTCTGGTTTACGTCCAGCTCTCTACGAGCTGAGCTCCTTCTCGAGTACTTTCCATTACGACTCCTTCGTGGTTTATGGCATCTGTGGTTGATTAATACTTCGTAATCGGCTTTGATTTATGTGTCATTTGCATACGTACATAAGCCGTACGAGACACATGGTAGCGCTGGGTTGGAGGGCTGTCAATAGATACGTTTATTGTACGTACCAAGATGCAGGTGCCTAGCCAGAAGGTGAGTCAGTGGAAGGTAGTGAGGGGGTTAGAGATAAAGCTCATGAACAGAGAAGCCCTTAACCTCACCGTCCCTTAGGGCTAGACGGGCCGGGCTGCGGAGGAGAACTAAACCCAATCCATCAACGGGGGCTTTGCTGAAGCGGCTGGATAGGGTTTTATGTCGGCAGGCTTGGGATAGTGTTCGGTCGGTAGGAAGTCGGTTGGGGGGCAAAAAAGGTTGAGTGACTTTTCGAGTGACTTTGTCACTCACGGTTCAGCACTGTTGGGCATCGTTGCAGCGAGCGCCAAGCGCGAAGCCTTGAAATTAGCGGCCTGTAGAGATACAAGCTTGAATGGGGTGCTAGGGGTAGAGTGTTCGAATCACTCCGTCCCGACCATATTTTTCAATGACTTAGGCCAATGTTTACCGCATTTGCCTTTTTCATGTGCGTGACTTTTGCGTGACTTCTCCAGATTTCACGCCTGCCTCCGTTTCAAAATCGTCGGACGGGTTGAAGATTCGCGTTTCGGCGCCGAAGTGTTCGAGCAGGCGCGCGGCTTCCTCTACCAGCAGACGGCTGAACGAGCGTTCGCGGGTCGAGCCGTAAAGCAGCAGGATGCGCGGTTTGTGCTCGCCCGGTTTCGCCGGTTTGCCGCCATCGAACAAGGTCAGGTCGAGGTTGGGTAGATGGGCGGACATGGGTTCTCCTTAAAACGTGCCGATTCGGTCGAGTGCGGTTTTCAATTCATCGCGGCTGAGGGTTGCAAAGGGCAGATCGAGGAAGGCCTGGCAGCGTAGTCCGATGCGCGCCAATGTCGCTCGGAAAGCTGCGTCAATCGTCGCGTCGTCACCATTCACATCGGATGGATCTTCCAGTCCCCAGTGGGATTTCAGCGCGGTGCCGAAATACACCGGGCAAGTCTCGCCGGCGGCTTTGTCGCACACGGTGATGACGATGTCCGGCGGGTTGCTTTCGAAGGCATCGTTGCCTTTGCTGTGCAGGCTAACAATGGCGATGCCGGCCTGTTGCAGCGTCGACAGGCTTCGCGGCAACACCTGACCTTTAGGAAAACTGCCGGCACTGACCGCTTCGAATCCCGCTGGCGCAAGATGATTGAACATGGCTTCAGAGAGGATGCTGCGGCAACTGTTGGCCGTGCACATGAACAGAACTCGCATGGATTGCTCCTACCGCTTTTGGTGGACATCAAAGGCTCAAGCGCAGTGCTAGCGCCGAAAGAGTGATCAACAGAACAGGAAGGGTCAGCACAATGCCGACCTTGAAGTAGTAGCCCCAGGTGATGCGCAGACCTTTGCGTTCCAGCACATGCAGCCAGAGCAACGTGGCGAGGCTACCGATGGGGGTGATTTTCGGGCCAAGGTCGCAGCCAATGATGTTGGCGTAGATCATCGCTTCGCGAACGAGCCCTTGGGCGTCGCTGGCCTGGATCGACAGTGCACCGATCAGCACGCTGGGCATGTTGTTCATCACCGATGACAACAGCGCGGACAGCAGGCCGGTGCCGAGGGTGGCGCTCCATAAACCTTGCCCGGCCAGGCGGTCGAGGACGGCGGCCAGCAGGTCAGTCAACCCGGCATTCTTCAGGCCATACACCACCAGGTACATGCCCAGCGAGAACACCACGATTTGCCACGGCGCATCACGCAAAATCCGTCGGGTAGCGATCTTGTGGCCCTTGGCAGCGACCGCAAAAAGGATCGCCGCACACAATGCCGCGACGGCACTGACAGGAATCCCCAGTGGTTCCAGAGTGAACAGCCCGACCAGCAATATCAGCAGTGTCCAGCCGCCGACCACGAAGGTGGCGTGGTCACGAATCGCTGCTTTGGGTTGCTGAAGCGCCTCAACTGGGTAGCGCTGTGGCACATCGCGCCGGAAATACACAAACAGCACCAGCAACGTCGCCGCGACACTGACCAGACTCACCGGCACCATCACCGATGCATATTCGGCAAAGCCCAAGCCGAAGTAGTCGGCGGAGACAATGTTGACCAGATTGGACACCACCAGCGGCAGGCTGGCCGTGTCTGCAATGAACCCTGCAGCCATCACGAATGCCAACGTCGCCGCCGGTGAAAAGCGCAGCGCCAGCAACATCGACATGACAATAGGCGTAAGGATCAGCGCCGCACCGTCGTTGGCGAACACTGCCGCCACTGCCGCGCCGAGCAACACGCAGAACGCAAACAGTCGATAGCCACTGCCCTTTGCCCATCGTGCAACGTGGAGTGCCGCCCATTCAAAGAAGCCGGCTTCATCCAGCAGCAGGCTGATGATGATCACCGCGATAAACGTGGCGGTGGCGTTCCAGACGATGGCCCACACTGTAGGAATGTCCTGCAGCGAAACGGCACCGACAGCCAGAGCGATCACGGCACCGAACGTGGCGCTCCAACCGACGCCCAATCCTTTGGGTTGCCAGATGACCAGTACGAGGGTGAAGACGAAAACAGCGAAAGCCAGCAACATTTCAAAACTCTCTCATCCGGATTAAGCAGCAGGCAGCTTCGCGCACCGGACGTCCGTCCATGTCCTGCAGGCGGACGACGTTGTCCTTTAGCCAATCAGCATTAGCCAGGGACGTCACTTGCAGGATTTCGCGCACCCACGCTGGCAGATCCGGGTTGAGACGGTAATAGACCCACTGGCCCTGACGGCGATCAAGCAGCAAACCATTGCTGCGCAGTTGCGCGAGATGGCGGCTGATTTTCGGCTGGCTGTCGTCAAGCGCACACATCAGTTCACAGACGCAGAGTTCACCTTGATCGGCGATGAGCAGCATGGCGCGGACGCGGGTTTCGTCAGCGAGGCTCTTAAAGACTTCGGGAGGAGTGATCATGGGTCGCTCTGTACATATGAAAAATCGAATATACGTATATCCATATATCATTGGCAAGTAACTTCATGTCGATTGTCTACTTTTGGCCGAATGTAGACGATCACCGGGCACTGCCAGTTTTGATTCTCGTTTCTGGCACTCGCCAAAGTGTCGATAACCCTTCACGCAGCATACGCTGCGCGCTTTTCCAGTCTCATTACTCCCAACCATCACAACGCTGGTACGTGTTAAATCGTGAAAGCCATGGAAGGTCGAGCAGATGTTGCTACAGGGAGGCCACTCGGACAGTATTGAATCCCCTGTGACTTAGCAGACCTATATGATTCGGCTAGCCCAAGCATGTGATGAACCCGTTATCAAAGATTGTGCTGAACAGGCCTATGCGCGATATGTGCCAATGATCGGGCGCAAGCCCGCTCCGATGGTCGCCGATTTCGCAACCTCTCGATCTACTCCAAGCTCGGTTATAGAAAAGTGGCGCGCCGCGAGGAAGAGGGTTTCAAGCGCGTTTATTTCGAAAAAAACCTTACCTGACTCAACGAGCCGCTTCCTTGACGGGTGCCTTTCTTCAAACTGGGAATGTTGCGCACATGCTCACTGAAATCCTCTTTCGCCTCAGCCACAACGAAAAGGACCGAATACACCCGTGGCCAATTATGACGTTGGTCACTGATATAGACGGTCGCAGAGAATGCACTGAAGCCGCTTAAAGCTGCTTCAAGATTTCTTGAGTAATGGCCTCAAGGCCCGCCTTGGTCACTAACTTCCAGTCGGTATCAGTGGCCACTTTTACCTTCTCGTTGACGAGCGTTTTCAAACTGTGTGCAGGCGCGTCATGGGTTTTAATCTGCATATATGACTAATCGCAGGCAAAGCGGGGGTCGTTGGAAACGGCTGCAAAGGCTGTGCTTATTTCGGTGAGTTGAGGTTCAGTGTGGGGGTCTCGTCGAAGAAGTTCCAAGGCTTGAGCAGTACGTGAACCCATTCGGTTGGCATGATCGGCCACTCCTCTGCGCGTGCCACGTGAGTGGTACCCGTGGTCAGCCACACCACGTTGTCGCTATTCTCGATCGATTGGTTGTTGGCTGTGAACAGGCCCAGACCGGTATCCGTTGCAGAGCGATTCGGGTATTGCCCTTCGGGATAACGCTCTTGAGGGTCGTAACGGGTCACCCATATTTGCTTGTCCATGAAGCTCAGTCGGTTAAGCAACCATTCGTCGCTGCCGAAGTTGGCGCCCTTAGCCACCGGGTGCGTCCCCCCGGCATACGGGATCACTTGGTAGGAAACCGGATAGCCCATCTTGTTTTCCTTGCCCGTGTTGCTGACCAGGCGAATGGTCGCGGGATCGAACTTTTGCGCAGCTTGCTGTTCAGTGCTGACCACGTTTTGGTCAATTTGCATGGTGCTGGTGCGCGGCCCACCGCGGTCGTTTTTGGCAACCACCGGATTAAGTTCGACCAACGAGTTGTTCTCGCCATCTACGTCCATGTCCAGGCGGAAGTTGTAGATGTGTTGGTGGGTGGTGCCGACAATATTGTGGTCGATCAAGGTACCGTAGCGAGTGTCTTCTTTGGCTGTGGCGTCATGAAGGGTGCTGGACTTCACGCCTTTAACCGCCTCGATGCCCGTTGCACCGGCGTCGATACCGATTACCCCGTTTTCTTGGAAGACCCAGTCAAAAATGTAGTCGTAGTTGCCGATGGTGCTGATCCAGCGAATGACCAGTTCCCGGCGCTCGGTGCTGAGGTTGGGTTGGCCCATTTCCTGATGCTTGTATTCCGGGCCTGCATAACGTTCGAAGATCGCCATCGCGCGCGGGATTTTGGTGGGCGAGCCCTTGTAGTCGGCGATGGTCGCGTCCAGTAGCACTGCGTTTTGAGGCGCGTCTTTGCCGGGCTGGATCTGGGAGGTGAGAGTCCCCATGCCGTAGTCCCCGGAATCGAGATAAGCTTTGAAGTACCAGCCCACGTCTGGATCACCATAGGGCACGATCATGCCGCCCAAATAACCTTGGTACATGACTTTGCGTTTCTTGCCCTGATCGTTGTAGGTGACCGTGGAAATCACTGGGCCTACCCGCGAATCGAGTGCCAGATGCAGGTCCCAGTTCTGCCAGTGGATGCTGTTACCGGTGATCGTGTAGTTCTTGCCCTCAGGTTCGATGATCTCCAGTGGCTTGACGGTTGCCGCTTTACGTCCGCGCCCGTCATAAGGCGTGGGCTTCATTGGCACCGGCACTATCCCTGCATCTTCGATCTTGATCACGCTCTTGCTTTCCAGGTCGACGATGGCGACCAAGTTTTCGATCGGATGAGCCCAGTAGTTACCATCGCCGACATCCAGATAGCTGACCACCTTAAGCAAGCGTTTGTCCTGCGTAAGGCCGTCTTTACCATCAAAATAGCCCACCGTGAGCGGAGTAGTGACGACCTTCTTGGGATCGTTGATGCCACGCTTGGCCAGCGCCTGAGCATATTCAGTGCTGCCTTCTATGACAGACTGCACGGTCGCGAAGTCGTCCAGCAAGACCATCCCGTGCGCATCCTTGATCGCTTCCCAACTCAGAACTTTTTGGGTGCCCAGGTCTACCACGGCTTCGACGACGTGCCTGCCATCGAGGACGGTCACAGCGGCTTCGCGAGGTTGACTCACGGGTTTTCCGGTATAGATGAAGTCCCACACTTCGCTTTTTTTCGGCCCCCGGAGCGATATCTCCGTGAACCGGAAATTGGGTTTGTAGTGCGCTGAACGGTTGATCGCCTCGACAGCGAGCTTGATCTCGTCGGCACTCAAAGCATTAAGTGGATGTGGACGGGTTTCGACGCTAAAGGTTTTATCCAGGCCAGACTGGAATACTTCATTAATGAAGTCGTGCGACATCAGTGCTGTATTGTTTTTGAAAACCACCGGTACGCTAAGCTCAAATCTTTTGCCGTTAAGCATCGCCACGTGGCTGTTCGGTTTTACCTTAACATAGGCCCCGTCTTTGGAAATAACGAAGAGGTTGGCATAGTCGTCCCATTTGACAGTGGCCCCAAAGTTTTCCAGGGTCGACTTTAGAGGCACCATCTGCGCTGCGCCGCCATGTGCATGGGCGGTTGAAGTAAGGCCGGCAAAGATTAATGCCAAGGCCATCGGAGCTAATTTAAAGTGACGGCGTTTGAGTGTCTTACTCATAAGTGGAGTCCTTAAAGTTCCCAGCAACGTAATCGAAAGCGGGCAGGCACAATCACTTTAAGGTGCAGTTGTTGGCGGCATTTAACACAAATTGGCAATTCATCATGCCGCAGGCTTTTAATGTGAGTTGTGCTAAAGAAGTGCACTAACTTAACGCAAGGATGCATTAAGTTGGTGCTTGAAATGGATCCTCAGGGGCGTTTAGCGCGTAGTGAAGGGGGGAGGGCTATTGGCATAACGCTTGCTAATAATTTGTAACATTTGCCCGTTGCAGGGTTCAGCCCGTAGAGGTTCAGTGTGCGCCAGTCCCTTCGAACAACCGATATTGTCGAGCATGCCAACGCACTGCCAGGCTGGCGACAGCGCTATGACCAGCTCAGTTGCGGCAGCCTCGAAGGGCGGTTGGATGTAGTCCAGGCGGGTGAAGTTCAGCTGTTTCGTGAGCGTCTCAATCAGCAGGTTATCCAGCACATCTGCCTCCCGCAGAATGCAGTTAACCTCTTATTCCCGCTTGCTTGGCCAGCAGTGGATGATCAAGGGGTGATGGCCGAACAATACGCCACGGTGCTGCTGCCGAACGACGAATATCGTGTTTTTACTCCGGCGGGCATGGATGTACTCTGCATGTCGATTCCCTATGCAACATTACGCGGGCTGTTGGACGAAGCAGTACTCCATGCATTGATGCAACTGAATCGGCCCAAGCGAGTGTGCCTGCAAGCACACCGTTTAGTGCCTGGCATAGTGATGTTCAAGTCTTTAATGGAGGGATCGCCGACAAGCGCGACATTGCAGTCGCTGACGGTCCTGGTCGTCGAATGGTTGGAGCGAGTGATTAATGTTCCTCAGGAATCGCCGCGGCCAAGTACCCGCGGTTACATTGTTGAACGGTGTCATCAGTGGTTGATAGAAGAACCTGCAGCTTCATCAAACGTACTTGAGTTTTGTCGACGTTTGAAAGTATCACGACGCACACTTCAGTACAGTTTTCAGTCCGTGGCTGCGGTGACACCTATCCACTATATGCGCTCGGTTCGATTGAACGGTGCGCGCCGCGCATTGAAAGAAGATCCCCATGCAAGCATTGCCGATATTGCCGAACGTTGGGGGTTTAGCCATTCGAGTTATTTCACTTTGGAGTACCAGAAACTGTTTAACGAGTTGCCATCGGCTTTGCGATGCCTTGAGCGAAGTTAACGCGTGGCATAGAGGTCGCACACGAACTAAAAGTATGAATATTTGTAGAATTCGGTCTGCAAGAGTGCTTGAAGTTGCAGGTTTCGAATGAAAAGAAAGCCCTTGGCCGTTCTCAGAAGCAAACCCGTGTCAACAAGCAGGGGTAACTCAACATTACCCCCACAAGCAATCAGGCGATCTTGATAACGACCTTGCCGAAAGCGCCCCTCGCCAAGTGTTCATAAGCTTGGCGAGCTTCTGCAAATGGATAGACCTTGTCAATGACGGGTTTGATTTGGTTCTCGTTAAGAAAGGCGTTCATGCGGTCGAACGACGAGCGTGGCGCGACTGCGATGCCACGGATGGTCGTCTGCCGGAAAATCAACGGCATCAGGCCAAGCGCGGTGGTTTGTCCTGTCAGGAAACCGATTTGTGCGATCTTGCCAGCCGCCTTGGTCGCTGCGATTGACTGGTTCAGGCCATTGCCACCGGCCACGTCCAGCAGCAAATCGACCCCTTTGCCGTCGGTAAGCTTCAGCACTTGTTCTTCCCAGTCCGGGTAGGTCCGGTAGTTCACCCCGGCAACTGCGCCCAGTTTCATGGCAGCCTCCAGATTCGCGTCATTGCTCGAGGTGACAATGACTTTGGCGCCCAACGCGGTAGCCAGTTGCACAGCAAAGATCGACACACCGCCCGTACCCTGCACGAGCACGCTTTCTCCGGCTTTGATCTGGCCGTAGTCCACAAGTGAATACCAGGCCGTCAGCGCGGCGATAGGCAGTGTCGAAGCTTCTTCGTCCGACATGTTATCGGGGGCGCGCACAGCGCTATCCTCGTGAATGATCATGTACTCGGCCAGCCCGCCTGGCAGGGGTGAGCCAAAGCAGTAATCGGGTTCGTCCGGGCCAGGAGCGCCATCAATCCAGCGCGAATACAAGTGCGAGTTTACCCGGTCGCCCACGTTGAATCGGCTGACGCCTTCCCCCACAGCGACTACGGTTCCTGCTGCATCGCTCACGGGTATCAGCGGTTTGGGCACCTTATGGGGTTCGTAAATACCGTCGACGATGGCTTTGTCGCGGAAGTTGAGTGAAACAGCGCCCACTTTGACCAGCAACTCTCCAGCTTTTGGTTCTGGAGTGGGGGTTTCACTTAACACTAAATTGTCGAGACCAAAATCATTCAAAAGCCAGGCTTTCATTTCGTTTCTCCTTAAAGGGCACCCGTGATATCGGGTGAGGGTGCAGCCATTGTTCCTTTTGGGTGGACAACAATAAATGCGCCAAGTAGAACAGCACTGTTGTCTTTAGAAGCAACAATGCCCCAGGATTGATCCCTTAAAGCAGCAACAAAATGATCGAGGGTGTATGGAACTGCTTCAATCAATGCAGGTTTTTGTTCGCGTTGCCGAGCTTGGGAGCTTCACGAAAGCCGCTGATGCCACTCAATTGGGGCGCCCTCAGGTCACCAGAGCCATACAGGAGCTGGAAGCGACACTTGGGGTGCGACTTTTTCAGCGTACAACCCGACAAGTGCGACTGACCACTGAGGGTGAGCAGTTCTACGAACGGGTCATGGATATTCTCGGTCGCCTGGCTGAGACAACCTCCATGTTCGATGCTGCGGGGGCATCTCTTCGCGGAAAACTGCGCGTTGATATCCCATCGGCGCTTTCCCAACCGGCCTTCATTACAAGTTTGAGAGCGTTCACCCATAGTCATCCGCAAATCGAAATGGCTTTGGGGGTGACCGACCGTACGGTGGATCTGATTGCAGAGGGTGTGGATTGCGTGCTCAGGATCGGAGAGTTACCAGACTCCAGTCTGGTGGCCAGACGTATTGGTATGGCAACCATGGTGACGTGCGCGGCGCCTGACTATATCAATGAATTCGGGGCGCCGGAGACTCTGGAGGCGCTGGATACTCACCATTGCATACGTTTTCTATCCGGTCATAGCCACCGGCCGCTCCCTTGGCAGTTCTCGCAGGGCGGCATCGACAGGGGTTATACCAGCCACCGAGGCATCGTCGTCAATGAGTCCAATGCCTATGTGCAATGTGGCGTAGCCGGTTTTGGCATTCTTCAGGCACCGGGGATCACGCTGGAGCGGTACCTGGCTGACGGCTCTTTGGTGGAGGTACTTGAAAGCATTCGGCCAAGGCCGCGTCCGGTGTCCGTGTTGTATCCAAGCAGAACGCATCTTGCACCGCAGGTACATGCGTTTGTCGACTGGGTGAGTCATAGCTTTGCGCTTCTGTATCCTGTGTGGCTTGAACAACAAGACCCCGGGGCTTAGACCCGGAGGGCGCACGTTGTAGCCTCAGGGGCTTCGCGCCGTGCGTGACAAGTGTTCAGGTAGTTGAATAACAAATTAGCAAGGAACAGCCACATTGGAACTGAGACAACTGCGCTATTTCGTCAAAATTATCGAGCTTGGCAGTTTGGGGCGTGCGGCACTGGAGCTGGAGGTTGGGGTGTCAGCCCTCAGTCAGCAAATCGCCAAGCTGGAAAGCGAACTGTGCACCCGTCTCCTCAATCGAACCTCTACCGGGGTGACGCCCACGAGCGCCGGATTTGCATTTCTACATCATGCTCAATTGACCCTGCGCCAGGCGGAAAACGCAGTCATGGCCGCCCATCGCGGGCGAATGAGCGGTTATGTCAGCGTTGGCCTGGCACCGACCACGGCGACGGTGATCGCGTTGCCATTGATCAGCGCAATGCGTGCGCGTTATCCGGACATCCAACTGCATTTGGTGGAAATGCTTTCCGGCCACTTGGCGGCGCAGCTCAACTCACGACAAATTGACTTGGCCATCCTGTTCCAGCTCGAAGGCGGTAAACGCTGGAGCGTGACTCCGCTGCTCGATGAAAAGCTGTTTGTCATTGCAGCATCCGGCCTGCCTCATGCGCCTTCGGGTGACAGCGTGCAACTGGCCGATCTCGGTAGCCTGCCGCTGGTGATGCCTAGCGTTCAACATGGCTTGCGTTCGACACTGACGAGCGCGTTCGAGCGGGTCGGCCTTACCCCCAATGTCATCATGGAGGTCGACGGTCTCGCGGTTTTGATGAATGCGGTTCGGGCCGGTCATGCCGCAACCATACAACCGGGGGCAGCCGCCGCCTTTAAAGATCGCTGCGGGCTATCGATGGTCAGGATCGCCGACCTCCATGTGGGCCGGCGTAATCTTCTGGCGACACTGGCTGACGACGAACTCTCACCCGCGGCACTGGCAACGCGTCTGGTGCTCGTCGATGTGGCGCGACAGTTAGTGGCCGACAAACTGTGGCCGGGTGCTACTTGGATAGAAGGAATAGACGGGTAAACCTCTTTTCACCCGTGATCCATGAACGCCCCCTGATGACCAAGCCTTTAGAAAAATTAAACACCCCGCGCTAAAAGCAGCCTTTCGGTCACCCTGTGTCCTCTCTATCGTTCGTCCCACTCGCAAGGAGCCCTTCGTACCTGTCTCCTTGCACATCTAGGAGTGATGATGATCGATGTATTAATCATAGGGGGTGGCAACGCTGCCTTATGCGCCGCGCTGATGGCGCGAGAAGCGGGCGCCAGTGTGATGCTGCTGGAAGCCTCTCCGAAAATCTGGCGCGGTGGCAACTCCCAACACACCCGTAACCTGCGGTGCATGCATGACGAACCGCAGGACGTGCTGATCGATGCCTATCCGGAAGAAGAATACTGGCAAGACCTGTTGAAGGTTACCGGTGGCCTCACGGATGAAAAGCTCGCGCGCATTGCCATTCGGGCATCGTCATCATGCCGCGACTGGATGCGTTCGCACGGCGTGCATTTTCAGCCGCCGCTGTCCGGCGCGCTGCACGTGGCGCGGACCAATGCTTTTTTCATGGGCGGCGGTAAAGCGCTGGTCAATGCCTATTACCGCAGCGCAGAGCGCCTGGGTGTGAAGGTCCGCTACAACACGCAAGTGACCGACATCGAGTTGGATGACGGGAATTTCGTCGCCGCCCATGTGGCCGAACATGAGGTGGATGGTCAGCATTTTCCCGCAGAACGTATCGAAGCCCGGGCCTGTGTGTTGGCGGCCGGCGGCTTTGAATCCAACCGAGAATGGCTGCGCGAGGCCTGGGGGCAGAACGAACGCGGTGAATGGCCATCGGACAATTTCCTGATTCGGGGTACCCGATTCAACACCGGCATTTTGCTGCGGCGCATGCTCGACTTGGGCGCGGATGTGATCGGCGATCCGACTCAGGCACACATGGTTGCGATTGATGCCCGTGCTCCCCTCTACGACGGCGGCATCTGCACCCGCATCGACTGTGTATCGCTGGGTGTGGTGGTCAACCGTGATGGCGAACGTTTCTACGACGAAGGTGAGGATTTTTGGCCGAAACGTTATGCAATCTGGGGGCGGTTGGTGGCCGGCCAACCCGGTCAGCAGGCGTATTCGATCATTGATCAACAAGCCATCGGCCGCTTCATGCCGCCGGTATTTCCTGGCACCACCGCCAATACGCTGCAAGACCTTGCCCGGCAGTTGAAGCTGCCTCAAGACACATTCGTCAAGACGGTCGAGGACTACAACAACGCCTGCCATGTTGGCACGTTCGATCACACGGCGTTGGATGACTGTCACACCCAAGGTCTGACGCCCGCCAAAACTCATTGGGCGCGGCCCTTGGTTAAACCTCCTTTCTACGCTTACCCGCTTAGACCCGGTGTGACGTTCACTTACCTGGGCCTTGCTACCGACGAAACCGCTGCCGTGCATTTCAACGGCAAAGCGAGCCCCAACCTGTTTGTCGCAGGAGAAATGATGGCCGGCAACGTTCTGGGCAAGGGCTATACCGCCGGCATCGGCATGGCTATCGGAACCGCTTTTGGTCGCATCGCCGGTGTGCAGGCAGCGGCTTCGGTCGGCTTTGGTGTGTCATCTGTAACGACGGAGTCTCTACATGCAGCTGTTTGATCCCAAGGCATCGGGCACATTAATCCCGGTGTTGAATCTTGACGAAAGCGAAGTGCAGCGCCAGATGACCATCTGTAACGCTTGCCGTTATTGCGAAGGCTTTTGTGCGGTATTTCCTGCGATGACGCGGCGCCTGGAATTCACTCAGGCCGATGTCCATTACCTGGCGAACTTGTGCCATAACTGCGGCGCATGCCTGCACGCCTGTCAGTACGCCGCCCCACACGAGTTCGACGTTAATATCCCCAAAGCCATGGCCAAAGTGCGCTTGGATACCTACGCCGAATACGCTTGGCCGCAAGTGATGGGCAAGTTGTATCAGCGCAACGGCCTGACCCTGGCACTGGCGTCGGGTGGAGGGCTTGCCCTGTTTTTATGCTTGACCCTGATGCTCATGGGCAACCTGTTTACGCCCATTCCCGGCGGTGATTTCTATGAGATTTTCCCGCATAACACCTTGGCGCTGATGTTTGGCTCAGTGTTCGGCTTTGCGGTGCTTGCCCTGACCTTGGGGGTAAGGCGCTTCTGGCGTAACGTTTCCCCGGTTGCCGCGCCGCTGCCATTGAAAACGTCGGCTGCGCTGGAGGCCACGGCCAATGTCGCGAAGCTCAAATACCTAGACGGCGGCCATGGCGAAGGCTGCAACAACGCCGACGATCAATTCACCTTGTGGCGGCGCCGTTTCCACCATCTCACCTTCTACGGATTCATGCTGTGCTTCGCCGCCACCGGAGTCGCCACACTCTTTCACTATCTGTTGAATTGGTCGGCGCCGTATCCAATCTTCAGCTTGCCGGTGATCCTGGGTATGGCCGGTGGCATCGGCCTGCTGATCGGTCCGGCGGGGCTGCTTTGGCTGAACCTGCGTCGCAACCCTGCGCACGGCGATGAGAAGCAAAAGCCCATGGATCGCGGCTTCATCGCGCTGCTGTTTCTGGTCAGTGCAAGCGGCCTGGCGCTTCTGGCTTTTCGCGACACCCGTGCCTTGGGTTTGATGTTGGCTATTCATCTCGGCTTGGTCATGGCGTTTTTCTTGACCATGCCCTACAGCAAATTCGCACATGGAATATTCCGTAGCGCAGCGCTGCTGAAACACGCCATCGAGAAGCGTCAACCCAATCCCATCAACGCCGGCAGCGACTGACGGTTAAAGCCATAACTCCAACAATAATAGTGAACACAACGGTAACCATAATGAAAACAACAACAAACCGAGGCAGTGGGTCCAAAGTGGGCGCCATTTTGCGGGTCACCAGCGGTAACTTTCTCGAGCAGTTTGACTTCTTCCTGTTCGGGTTTTACGCAACCTACATCTCCCAGACGTTCTTTCCAGCCACCAGCGAGTTTGCTTCGTTGATGTTGACCTTCGCCGTATTCGGCTCCGGGTTCCTGATGCGTCCCTTAGGCGCCATTGTGCTGGGGGCGTACATCGACAAGGTAGGCCGACGCAAGGGGCTGATCGTGACGCTGTCGATCATGGCAGCCGGTACCGTATTGATCGCATTAGTGCCTGGCTATGCGGCCATCGGCGTGGCGGCACCGATTCTGGTGTTGTTGGGCAGGCTGCTGCAAGGCTTCTCCGCTGGCGCAGAAATGGGCGGTGTTTCCGTGTATCTGGCGGAGATTTCCACGCCCGGCCACACCGGTTTCTACACCAGTTGGCAATCGGCCAGCCAGCAGGTGGCGATCGTCGTTGCGGCGGCATTGGGCTACGCGATCAATGCCTCGATGCAAGCCTCTGAAATTGCCGCTTGGGGCTGGCGTATTCCGTTCTTCATTGGCTGCGTGATCATCCCGTTCATCTTCATCATTCGCCGCTCATTGGAAGAAACCGCAGCCTTCACCGCGCGTAGCCATCGTCCAACAACCCGCGAGGTGTTCCGCTCGATGCGTGATAATTGGCGCACCGTGCTGGCGGGTGGTTTGCTGGCCTCCATGACTACGACCACATTCTATTTGATCACGGTCTACACACCGACTTTTGGCAGGACAGTGCTGAACCTGAGTACCACCGACAGCTTGGTGGTCACACTGCTAGTGGGTATCAGCAACTTTTTCTGGCTGCCTATCGGCGGCGCGCTTTCTGACCGCATTGGTCGTCGCCCCCTGTTGCTGGCCATATCGCTGCTGTGCATCTTTACCGCGTATCCCGCCATGCACTGGCTGGCAGAGGCGGCGAGTTTCGAACGACTGCTCGCTGTGCTGCTGTACTTCTCATTCTTCTTTGGTATTTACAACGGCGCCATGGTGGCGGCGCTCACCGAAGTGATGCCACAGAATGTGCGGGTGGTCGGGTTTTCACTGGCGTTCAGTTTGGCTACCGCGGTGTTTGGCGGTTTTACCCCGGCGATCTCGACGCTGCTTGTCCAGGCCACGGGCGACAAGGCTTCACCTGCGTATTGGCTGATGTTCGCGGCGGTCTGCGGGTTCACGGCGACGACGGTGCTGTATCGTCGACAAAAAGCGTTGGTGGTCAGAACTGTTTAGTACGTTAAACGCCTTTCCTTTATCACGCGCCGTTCAACGGTGCGTACCGAATTAGAGTGGTGGAGATCAGGACCGCTTCGCGCTCCAACGCAGCCTTCGGCAGCTGCTACGGGGGGGGTTATAGTATTTGCCGTTCGTCCAGTACACGGCACTTGTCATGCTTTGATCACTCACATGTTTAAGCGCGGGCATCCCGTGCTACTCAAGGGAGAGCCAGCATGGATATCGACGAAAATGCACCAGGCAATGTGTCTCAGAAAGTTCGTGCCGGGATCACAGACAACGAGACGGGTGTTGACCAAAAAACCAAAGACACTGCAACCCCAGTGACGTCCAAGGACGATGCGCATCTCGAAGAAGACATGTCAGATGTGGAAGCCGCTGACTCGGTCACCAGCGAACACCCTGAAAAGTAACGCGCTTGGCGGCCGGTTGGGGCGGGCAGGCCACTGGCCGACACTGCTCCGTGCGAAGTTGTATGCGCCTGAAGTGTGGCTGTTCTTAGCGTTAAATCCGGCACATCCGAGCCTGAAATCGGGCGACAAACCGGGTGCCGGTCGCTTCAGTTGAAGTCACTGTCAACGTGCCGTTATGGGCCGTGACGATCTGCGAGGCAATATAAAGGCCCAACCCCAACCCTTCGCCGCGTTGTCCTGCCTCTGATCGGGTGAAGGGGTGAAATAGCAGGGGTATCAATGTGCCGGGTATGGGGTTCCCTTGATTTGTCACTGACAAAACAACGTGGTCTTTTTCCATACTGGCGCAGACATCGACGGGGCTCGAATCAGAGCCATGGGTGACCGCATTACCCAGCAAATTCGACAGTAGCTGGCTGATGCGCAAAGGGTCGCAGTGAACACCGGCGGGTAACGCCATTGACAGGGTTATGACGGCTTTGGGGTGCGCCGCCCTGACTTCGTCCACCGTCAATTCAAGTGTTCGTGCCAGGTCGTCGACCCACTGACTTCTGATAGGAATACCGCCCCCCAAACGCCCCCGTGCAAAATCCAGAACGTTCTCAATAAGGCGGCCCATGCGCACCGAACTGTTGTGGATGGCCGATATAAGACCCAATGATCGTTTATCGGTCGTTTTGGTTTCCAGCAGTTCAGCGCTCATCTGTATGGCACTGAGCGGCGTTCGCAAGTCATGACCCAATACCGCAATGAACTGCTCTCGAAGACGGCCATTTTCATTGGCATCTTCCAGTGCCGCCTGGGTGGTATCCAGGTGATGCTGGGTGTCTAGGCTCATCGCAATCAATTGCGCAAAAAGGGTCAATGTCTTGATGATTGCAGCTTCATCAAGCGTGGCAGGCACTACGTCAATGGCACACAAAGTGCCGAAGAACTCGCCGTTTGCCTTAATGATGGGAATAGAAATATAGCTTTCTAATCCGTAAGTTTTGGGTGTGTGGTGCTGAGAGTAGAGAGGATGATGACTGGCATTGGCAAAAATGACCGGCCTGTGGTGTTGGCGAATTTCTTGGCAAATGGTCGACTCGAGCACCAGTTCACCGCCGGGGGATAGACCGAAATCTATTGAGTCGTCGACCGCGCACGCTACCCAATTATGTTCAGTCACCCGGGCCACCGCAGCAAAGCGCATTCCGGTCAGGTGTTTGACCATACCTAGAATGACCGGCACGGCATCGATACGGCGTATAGCCTCAATATCGACAGAAAATGTTGAGTCAATCATGGGCAGGGCGTCGTGAAGTAGGAAGGCCAAGCCTAGCGGTTAATCTCGGGGCAGGCTAACGAATACCGCGAACTATTTATCGACGCCGATCTGCCGGCAGTGTGCAAGATTTTGGCTGTCAGAGTGAATTGTGTAGCCAATTTCCTACTGTGGCGCTTCAAGAATAACGGCACGTACAGCGCTCAACAAACCTATTTGTTGAAGATGGCCTCACGACCTCAACCCAATCCCTTCCCCAAATGAAACCCCCTCAAATGGGTATCAGCGCTGCAAAGCTGGCATGCCTTAACGATGTTGGCGGGAGAAAAAAAGTGAGCGAACTGGATCAAACCTGATTCTTGTTATCCTGTTTTGAACATTTTTAAACAATTTTGACGGGCGGCAACTTGACTCAAGTTTTATTGGTCTAGGGTTAATTTAACGGTGGGTTGTGGTCAAGAGTGCCCGTTCTCTCAGTGAAAAGAATGATGTCAAAACAGTGCCCGGGTAGGTGTCCTTATCACCCGTGCGAAAATTGTTCAGCGGTTCCAGCCAGGAGGCCTAATGGCCACTTCAGCACTCGAAATTTCGGAAATGTGTCCGATCCCCACCTACCGGTTTGTGGTCACCGTTGGCGATGTTGCGATGGCCTTCAGCGAAGTCTCCGGGTTGAACCAAACGGTTGAGACCATAACTTACAAAGACGGTACAGGCCACTGGTGCTTGATGCCGGGTCAGCGCCAGCCAATCAATATCACCCTGCGTCGAGGTATGGCCAAGCGTCGAAAAGAACTGTCGGACTGGTTTAACTCCATCTCATTTAACACGGTGGACAAGAAAGACATTCTGATCAGCCTGACAGACGAAACCGGCACTGAGCTATTGATCTCCTGGAACGTCAGCAATGCCTTTATCACTGCCTTAAATGGCCCAAGTTTGAGTGCATCGGGTAATGAAGTGGCGATGGAAGAAGTCACCTTGATGGCAGATCGTCTGAAAGTAGAATTTCACTAACCCCGCGACGTTCCCCATTGAACAGTGGTGAAGGAGTTTTTCATGCCCGCATATACCTATCCCGGCGTCTATATAGAAGAAGACGCAACCCCGGGGCTTTCCATTTCATCCAGTGCGACCGCCGTACCGGTGTTTGCACACGATGGCACAAAAGTTGAGTCTGACAAGTTGGAAAGAGTTGATTCCTGGCTGGATTTTCTAGGGCTGGTAAAAAAAGAGGCAAATGGAAAGCCCGATGTTGAGGGCATGCTTTACCTCTCTATGGAAGCGTATTTTCAGTGTGGGGGCGGCAGGGCTTATCTGTGTCAAGTAAAAAACTTAGAGAAGTTAGTGCCTGCTCAAGATGACATCACGTTGTTGGTATCGGCAGGGGTGGCTGTTACTGATACTGAATTCAGCAGCGCTCTCGGTCAGATTACCGGCGCGGGTAAAACTGTATTTGCAATACTTGACAGCATCCCAACGCTTACGGATTCGACTGATGATATGAATGAGTACACCGACTCCAACAATGCCGCAGTCTACGGGCCTTGGTTGATTAAGCCGGGTAGAACCCAGCACGTTCCGCCCAGTGCTGCCGCTGCGGGCTTGTTCGCTAAAACAGACAATGAACGGGGTGTATGGAAAGCGCCGGCCAATGTGGCTCTGGCGGGAGGCCTGACACCCAATAAGCGTTTTTCCGAGAAGGTTCACGGCGACTACAACAACAATGAAAAGCCATTGAACTTGTTCCGTACGTTTCCGGGCGGCAGCACACTGTTGTGGGGCGCGCGAACCCTCTCCTCGAACATCAAGCCATGGCGCTATGTGTCGGTACGGCGATTGTTTGATACCGTCGAGCGTGATATTAGCCGGGCGATGGAGGGCATGATGTTCGAGCCTAACAATCAGCCCACATGGGAGAAAGTAAGGGCTGCGGCTTACAATTACCTTTACTCGCTATGGCAGCAAGGCGCGTTGATGGGTAGCAAACCCGAGTTGGCCTTTTATATTAATGTCGGCCAGGGTGTAACGATGACGAAAACGCAAATCGAAGCGGGCAAGCTTGTTGTTGAAATTGGTCTTAATGCGGTGCGCCCAGTGGAATTCATTATTCTTAAATTTACTCAGAATATTGGTACGCCTTGAGCCCTTGAGTAGATGGGTCACTTTCAATTAGGTATGCTTTACTTGGTTTGACTTGTTTAAATAACGCCCACACCGAGTTGGCGTTGAGGAGCATGTATGCCTTATGCCTACCCCGGTGTATACATCGAAGAAGATGCCAGCCCTGGGCTGAATATTTCTTCGAGTGAGACTGCAGTGCCCGTATTTGTATTCAGCGATGAATATCCTATTAAATCTTACGAATTAATTAAAGTGGATAGTTGGCTTGATTTTGTGTCGTTGTTAGATATTTTAGAAATTCGTGAGTCTTTGTATAATTCACTTAAATATTATTATATTAATGGGGGGGGTAGATGTTATGTGAGCGCTGTTAGGGATTTAGATATAAACTTGCTAAGCAATCCTGGCGTTGTCACTTTGATAGTGGAGGCTGGGCTCGGCGTAATGGGACTTGAATCCGCTTTTTTTGATAAGATTGATATTCTCAGATCAGCCGGTTGTAACACTTTCGCTTTATTTGATTCTCCTTCTAGAGCGACCGAGTTCCTAGGGGTGTTACCAAATGAACCAGCAGAGGTTATGAAAAACTACCCTTCTACTGATCATGCTGCTGTATATGGGCCATGGTTTGTAAATAACGACAATGTTGATGTACCACCCAGCGCAGTAGCCGCCGGATTAATTGCCCGTACTGACAGCACGCGTGGGGTATGGAAGGCGCCTGCCAATATAGCCGTGGCGGGTGGTCTTTCATTAAAGCAGCATCTTTCCAAAGAAGTTCATGGCCTCTACAACGATTATGAAAAACCCTTGAACTTGTTTCGTGAGTTTACGGGCAAGGGCACCTTGTTGTGGGGCGCGCGCACGCTTTCTTTGGATATTGATCGGTGGCGATACGTGTCAGTGAGGCGGTTATTTAACATGGTGGAGCATGATATTGAGAACGCCATGCGGGCCATGATGTTTGAGACCAATAACCAACCGACCTGGGAGAAAGTGAGGGCGGCTATTTATAACTACTTGTATGCACTTTGGCAGCAAGGCGCGTTGCAGGGGGGCAAGCCTGAAGAGGCTTTCAATGTTCTGGTGGGCTTGGGTTTGACCATGAGCGAAACGGATATTGAAGAAGGCAAGCTTATTGTCGACGTCGGTCTTAAAGCTGTACGGCCCGCAGAATTTATCATTCTGAAATTTACTCAGAATATGGCGTTGCCTTAGTGCTTTACTGGCCAAGCCCAAGATGGGCAGGCTTAAATTTAACGCCGCTACTCACTCAATTACGGTATGAGCAAGGGAGTCAAAGCTATGGCTGTTCAAGTCACTTTTCCGGGGGTTTATATCTCCGAAGATGCGTCCCTTGCGCTGTCGATTTCTGGGCGCTCAACGGCCATTCCGGTATTTGTCGGAAGGTTTTCCGCAAAGGAGGGCGTCAATTCGGACAAATGTGTGCGTGTTGAGAATTGGATGAATTTTTTAGAGAAATTTTACTCTAATAATTTGTTGATACGATTAAGTTCCCCTGACGAGGTTTCTGTTAAGTCGAAGTCGAAGTCGAAGTCGAAGTCAAAACTAAGTGCAGGTGATGAGCGCGAGGATGAAGGTGAGGAACAAGTCCAAGTTTTTCCAATATATAATTTGGAGGGGATAGAATTTGCGCGGGGTAGTTTCTCAGTTCGTCATTATTTCGAGAATGGGGGAGGTGAGTGCTATGTGCTTAATTTGAGAGATGACAAACCAGAACTCTTAGCTACTGCGATTGAAGAGTATCCTGATATTTCTTTGTTAGTATATTGTGAATATTTGACTCCCGAAATTGATTCGGCTGTCTATAGTGCCCTGAGTCAACTGCTATCAAATAATCAAGGGTATTTTTTGATTTCGGACTCTCCGAATGGAGCTGCGCCTGCAGGACTTGAAGACCACCCATATGTCGCGGCCTACTATCCAGCTTTTCGGACTTTTTACAAGCCTGCTGAAGTTGAAATCGCTCCTGAACAAATTTTATTAACAGGTTATAAAAATGGTATTTATACGCTTGCTCAGTTGATAGAGGGTATTAAACCCCCAGTTGAAAATCAGCCTGCCGATCCAGATTCTGAAACTGCTTCGGCTACTCATGCAATGATAATCAATGGTATGGGGAATTTCAGTTATGAGTATCTACCCATCTACCTGCGTGCCAGCCCGGCGATGGCCGGTCTTTATGCGCTGACTGACCGAACTCGCGGTGTTTGGAAGGCGCCCGCCAATATTGCAGTTGCGGGGGTTAAATCACTGGTCGAGATTAGCGGCACTGCCGCAACGGCCACCCCCCCTAATATGACCCTTTCAAAACTGACCGACGTGCATGCCGCAGGCGTCAATGCCATTCGCTCATTTACCTCCAAGGGGATCATGGTCTGGGGGGCTCGCACGCTCAAAGGCACGGCGCAAAACTCCGATAAGAACTGGATTTACGTGCCGGTTCGGCGTTTGTTCAACAGTGTGGAGCGTGATGTGAAGGCCGCTTTGGGTAAAGCCATGTTTGAACCCAATCACTCTGCCACCTGGGAGACCGTGCGCGCTGCAATCGACAACTATTTATACGCGCTTTGGCAAGAAGGTGCTTTGCAGGGCAAGAAGCCTGAAGAGGCTTACTTCGTACAGGTGGGTTTAGGCGTCACCATGACCGCTCAGGACCTTGAAGAAGGCAATCTCATCGTCGAGATCGGCCTGGCGGCTGTACGCCCTGTTGAGTTTGTGGTCTTGCGGTTTACCCAAAACATTGAACAGGCCGGCTCTAAAGCCCTTGCCGAGGTTGGCGACTATGTCTGACTTTGCCAACTCCACCTATGCCGAGCCCGGTGTGCGCGTCGTGCATGGCGCTGCGCGTTCGCAGCCCACTGCACTGCCGACCGCCTTGCCGCTGTTTGCAGGGTTCACGGAGAAAGGCGCAAATGAAGTTCATGTGTTGAGTAGTTTTCCTGAGTTCGTTGATAGTTTTGGTGGCTCTGAGCAGCCAGGAAGTGATCATGAATTTGCCTTATACGACGCTCTTGAACATTACTTCAAAGTAGGCGGTGAACGCTGTTATGTACTGTCTTTAGGTACCTTTGGAAGGTATGGAAACAGTCCTGACACTTTATTAGCTGTCTTGCAAAAAGTTCCATGGTCGCAGGTCTGGGCGCAAGCTCCGCAATGCACACTGCTGGCAGTTCCAGACTTGGGCTTGATAGAAGAGCACAACATCTTAGCGTGGCGCGATGTCATACAGTTTCTGCTCAGCTCGTCCGCCCGTGATGATCATGTATTCGTGGTGTTGGACGGGCCAGATGACCCTAGTAGGGTCATTCATATTCTAAGAGAGGTTTTGTGTGATCCCGCCGAAGACCGCTCCCACGGCGCCCTTTATTGGCCCCCGCTGATTACTTACTCGGCCTACCAGGCAAACCCAGCCAACCCCAAGTCAATCCCTTGCTCATCAGCCGTCATCGCCATGATGCAAAGAACTGACCGTGAGCGAGGTGTGTGGAAGGCCCCCGCCAACGAAGAACTCCCGGAAGTATTGCGCCCCACTCAACTAACAAGGCCGTCGCTTGCTTCGCCCAGCGCCTCCCTCAATCGCATTCGCTCTTTTCAGCGTCGGGGGGTGCGGGTCTGGGGTGATCAAACGTTGCTGTCCTCGGATGAATCGGCAAGCAACCCCTGGCGTTACGTACAAGTGCGCCGCACCGCATCTTATGTGCAGGCCTCGTTGCGTGAAGTGGTGCGCTTTGCCTTGTTCGAGCCGAATAATGAAATGACCTGGCTGCGGCTCGAGGGCGTCATCCGAGTGTGGCTGCGCAAGTTATGGAAAGTAGGGGGACTGGCCGGGGCCGTTGAAGCCGATGCCTTCACCATCAAGATTGGAGTGGGCGTGAGCATGACACGTGCTGATCTCGATGACGGATTGCTGATTATCCAGATCAACCTGGCGTTTTACGCGCCGGCCGAATTTATCGAACTGCATTTGCAACTTCACACCGGTGAAACACAGATCTTGACCCGTCTGTCCACACCCAACCGAAGTGAGGTGGTGTCATGAGCCTGTTACGAAATGTGCATGAGAGTTTGGTGTGGCCTTCATTGAGCCATCGCTTTATTGCCACTTTTTTCAAGAATTACATCCCTTTACCTTCCGATTATGCATTCACCCGCATCTCGGGCCTTGGTAACAAGCTTGACGTCAAGCCTTTGTACCAAGGCGGCGACAACACGGGCGTGGTGTACCTGCCGGAGCGTGTCAGCCACGGCACCATCACGTTCCACGAAGGCGTTCGATCGCACTCCTCGCTCAAATATCGGCTCTACGATTCCCTCGAAGAATTCAGCATGTCTTACATGACCGTCATCGTAATCATGCTTGACCATGAAACCAGCGTGCCGATGGCATCGTGGACCTTCAGCGATGTGTTACCGATCGGTTGGAGCACCAGTGATTTGAATGCCTCCAGCAGCGAAGTGTTGCTCAACACGCTGGAGTTCTCTTACAGCGAAATGCTGCGCATTGGATTAAACGCATGATCGAAATCAGAGAGCTGATCATAGAAGCCCGCATAGAAGGCGGTGGCACGCCAGGGTCAACGGTATTGGACGAACAGCAAATAGAGCAGCTCAGGGCAGAGTGGCGACGCGAGATGCGCGAAGCTCTGCGCGAAGCCATGCGAAATCGTGAAGGGGAAGCACCATGGCGATTTTTGAACGGGCGTTAAGCAAATTAACCATTACGGCTTACGCGCAGCACGACGATATTAAAAAGAACAACTCGGTGGGCAGTTTCACGGCGATGTATAACCCCACCCAGCTGGATCAGACCTACGCAGCTGTTTATTCGCCCAATGAAGCGGTGAGCGATGCCAACCACGGTATGCGATTTGAGCGCATGGGCAATGGCGGCTTGTCTTTACCCCTGGTTTTTGACGGCTTGCTGCCGGGCAATCTGGCCTCTGTCACCGATCAGTTATCCAAGCTTTGTCAACTGTGTGGAAGCAAAGATGGCACCTCGGGAGAAACACGTTACTTGAAAGTAACCTGGGGCGATCAGCCATGGGACGGGACGGGCAGTTTTATCGGCCGCTTTGTCAGCCTGACGGTGACTCAGGAAATTTTCGACAGCGATGGTGAACCGCTCAGGGCCAGGGTCAAGCTGGATCTGGTGTCTGATCATCCTATTGCCTCCCCCGCGTCCAAAGGGGCCAAGCCACCGACAGGAGCAACCCCCGCGGTACGTCGACGTATTGCCCTGCAACGACGCTCAAGTACCCACGCGCAGTGGATGGGCGTGCGTACGCAACGAGCCTACGAAGGCGAGGGTACTTGGTTCGCCAATGTTCAACGCAGTCTGGTTCGAGTGCCGCAGGGCTGTTCACTGCCCTTGCTCGCCAGTAATACGCCGGGCCGCGAAGCAGTCGATTATCTGGATTTGGCCTTGACCAATGGCCTTGTGCATCTCAATGACTTCGAGCCGGGCGACAGCTTATTGTGGCCGGAGCCAGCCGTATGAACCCGCTGCCTCCGCAAATCCTGTGTGCCGGCAAGGTGCTGGAGAATTTTGTGGCCGTTCGGGTCGAAATACGCCGCAGTGTGCAGTGGATTCCCGAAGCGAGCATCGTGTTGCAACGCCCTAAAGGCAGCAAAACCACTTGGTGGAAAGAATGTTCGGCGCTGGCCGAAAAGTGCAGGCCGGGCGAGGAGTTGACGATCAAAGAGGGCTCACTGGAAGTCTTTAAAGGCTTAATCGTGGAGCAAAGTGTGGGGTTCAAGGACAAAGAGTTTCGGCTGCTGGTCAAACACCCCTTGCAGCGTCTGGTCAACACCCTGCGTAGTCAGGTTTTTCAGGACAAGAACGATGATCAGATCGTTGCAGGTTTGTTGAATGAGCACGAGGTGCCCGCCTCAGTTTCACAAATGAGCACTGTGCACAAGCAGATGATTCAGTGGGACTGTTCCGACTGGCAGTTCCTGCAAAGCCGTCTGGCGGCTTACCCCGTGTGGCTTATCCCCACCCGCAAAAAGGTCGAGTGCCGGCCACCGTTACTGGGTAGAAAGATTCATGTGGTAAATGCCATCAGCGACGACCCGAAAAAAGAAGTGAAAGTGGAAGATGCCCAGTGGCGGTTCAGCAATGTCGTGCAATCAGGCGACGTGACTTTGCAGTACTGGGATGTCCGAGAGCAAAAACTCTCCAGTACCGTCACCGGCAAGGCCAAAACTATTGGCGATGGTGCTTTGGCCACCCAAATAAAACCGCTGAGTGTCAAACCTGGGCTCGCACTCAAACAGTCGGTGTGGTCGCAGAACAATGAGGCTCAGGCACTTGCGGATGCCCGGAAACTGGCGCAACAGGCTGCTGGCATCCAGGTGTGGCTGCGTGTGCGCGAATATGCAGGTGAAGGTGAAATCACCCTTAATTATGAATTGGGCGACACCCTGGAACTCCGTGGGTTTGGAAGCGGTTTTTCCGGCAAAGGCGTGATCAGCATGCTGGAGCACACGTGGATGCGCGGCAACTGGACCTGCGTGGTGGCCACCGGCATGCCGTTGGTGCAAGCGCAGGACAGTGCCAGCCTGCCGCGCAACACCCGACCGATTATTGGCGTGGTGCAACGCTACAAAAAAGACGACAGCGGCCTGAACAGGCTGCTGATCAAAATTCCCATGTTGGGCGTCGAAGAATCCCTGTTTGCCCGCATGGGCAGTCCGTATGCCAGTAAAGACATGGGCTTGTGCCTGTATCCCGAAGCTGGCGATGAAGTGATTGTCACCTTTGTCGATGACGATCCGCGTTACCCGTTGATTTTGGGTGCGCTGCACAACCCCAAAAACAAAGCGCCGTTCGAGCCTAGCGAAGACAACGCGCTCAAGGGTTTCCAGTATGTGAGTAAGGGCAAAAAGCACAGCTGGCTGTTTGATCTGAAAAAGGGCTCATTCAATCTGATTAGCGACCAAAACAGCATGGCGATGGAGTCCACAGGCGTAGTGATTAAAGGGCCAAAAATAGACCTCAAGAATTAACCTTCTCCAGGGCCACTCCCTCACCGCGATGGCTTGGATTGAAGAACACTGAAGGGAGCTCAAACATGGCGAATAGCTGGGTTGGCATCTACGGGCGAGGCTGGAAGTTCCCACCCGAATTTACGCAAGCAGGGCCGGTCATGGTACTGGACGAAGAGGATATCGCTCAAAGCCTCGAGATCCTGTTCCGTACCGAGCCGGGCGAACGGATTATGCGCCCCGACTACGGCTGTGGCCTGCAAGCGGTGGTGTTTGAAAACATCAGCAGTGATCTGTTGGCAGCCTTGCGAATTCGCATCGCAGACAGCGTGTTGAGTGACGAGCCCAGAGTTGACCTTGACGACTTGCGCGTCGAACAGGTTTCCGGCTTGCCCAACCACCTGTACATCCAGGTCAGCTACCGCCTGCAAGGCATTGACCAGCTCGAAACGGTCGGCATCGAACTGGATTTAAACAGTGGTTTCAGCACCTTGCGCCGATTGGGAGCCCGTCATGATCGACTGGATACGTTTCGGCGGTAATACGCAGCGCTTCTACCCGTCGCTCTCACCCAGAGCGATCAAGCACAGGGCAGGGCTGGCGAAACACTGATTAGCACGGTGCCCCGTTTCACACGCAGGGCCACATCTGCCGCGCCACGAGTAAGGTCTGATTTCTATGGATGCTAACGAAATTACCAGTGTTCCTTTCATTCTGGATGACCGGACACTGCAATGGCACCTGCAAAGGTGGTTGGAAGAGGCCAAAAAGCAAACAGGCGACCTTGAGTGGGATAAGTTCTGGTTTCCAAAGGAGGATGATCCTTTGCTGGTTGGGCTTCAGGCATTACTCAATGCTCCACAAGGCGACTTACCTCCACAGCAGGCCTTTCTGCTGGCATTTCTGCGCCAGCTGGAAACGCCGCAAGCCCTGCTCAATACCGTGGCTGCGCGTCATCGCGACCTGTATTACCGCAAAATGCTGGGCCTGAGTGAGCGTGCCCCGGTAGCTGATCGCGTGGTGGTGGGTGTTGAGTTGGTATCGGGCATAAAAGAGCGCCTGATTCCGGCTGGCACATTGCTCGATGGGGGGCAGGATGCGCAACAGAACCCGCAGCAGTATGCACTGGACAGCAACGTGGTCGCCAACGGCGGTCACTTCAGTGACTTGGGTTGGTCGCTGCCGTTAGCCATGTTTGCCTCTGCGGAGGATCCGGGGGTTCCGGAGGCTACGTATGTGTATAGCGAGGCGGATGGTATTGACTGGCCCGAGGGCGGGCTGCGGTTGTTTGACGCCACATCGGCACGTGCCAATTTACCCGCGAGCGCAGTGGACGTGCGAAACCGGGCAGGGCGCATTATTGCCAGTCCGGCCCTTGCCCTGAACCGTGGGCAACGCACCCTGAAGCTGACCTTTGCGACGCAACCTGCCCGCCCGGATCGCTTGCTGGCCTGGTTTAGCGGAGCTGGCCAATGGCAAGCACTGAGTGCCGACTGGGCAGATAACGGCCTCATCTTAAATGTGGATGCCTTGGCGCCGGCCATTGAGGCGGTCCCGGGTCTGGATGGCTGGGGTTACAGTGTGCCCATGCTCAAACTGCAACACCTGGATGGCCTGTCAGTGCCCGCAGTCACCCACCTGACCCTTGAGGTCGTTGCCGCCCGGGATGTGCGCATGGCGACCGACGCCGGGCGCGGCGCCATCAATCAGCAAGTCCACCCCTTTGGCTACGAACCCTTGTGTGGCAATGCCTTTTACTTATCGAGCAGCGACTGGGTAAAGCCCACCGGCAGCGTGACCGTCACCTTGATCCCGCAATGGCTGGGTTTGCCTGAAGAATCCTTCGCCGCGTGGTACGCCCACTATAAAAATTTGGGCGAGACGACGCTGGCACCGAAAATGGCCACCACCGGCTTCCAGCTCAAAGCCTCCCTGCTCGGAACACAGACGCCCGTTACCCCTGCCACCCAGCCGCTGTTTGCGGACAGTGGCAAACGTAACAGTGCGCCGGTTGCCCGGCCTTTGACCTTTGAGTTTGCTTGCCAGAGTCGTGGCAAAACAGACAGCGACGACCCGCGTGAGGGCCAAAGCCTGTGCCTTGAACTGGCGGGTCAGGACTTTCGGCATGCTGAATACCGCCAACAATTGGGCATCGCCAACGCTGAGGGCGAACCCTTAAAACCGCCCTGTACCGCGCTGCTGAAACGCTTGCAAGTCAACTATCAATACAGCGCAGAACTCAATGGCGAGCAAGACATACAACAGGTATTGACCCCCTTTGGATACACCCGCGCGCCCTTGCTGAATGAAGGTGCAGAACTGTTTATTGGCTGGACCGGCGTGCGTCCCGGTCAAGAGCTGAGCCTCTACTGGAACCTGCGCAGCCCAAAACGGCAAGAGGTCACTTGGGCGTACATGATTGACGATGATGGCTGGTCAAGTCTGGACGCATGGGTGAAGGACGACACCCAGGGGCTGTCGCAATCCGGTCTTTGGCGCACGCGTCTGCCTGAGGATGCCTGGCTGAAAGTGGATGCTGAAGGCAGTAATGGTCGTCACTGGATAAAAGGTACCTGGGCATCCCCTACAAAAGCATTGGCCAGCGAGCCTGCCGACACCCCTTGGGTGTACGGCCTGCTGAGCAACGCAGTATTGGCGACCCGCGTCAGTGGCCTGGATGCGGTATTACCCAGCGAGACCATCGCCCATGCCGTGGAAGGTCTTGACGGTGTGCAGGGTTTTATCCAGCCCTGGCCCTCAGTGGGTGGATTGCCCGCAGAAGATGCCTCGGCATTCATGAACCGTGTGGCACGTCGCCTGGCCCACCGGGGACGCATCGTGACCCGTGCCGATATTTCTGAACTGCTGTTGGAGCGCTTTACAGAACTGCACGATGTGCGGATAGCGGACACCGTTCAACAGGCAACGCCAACTCGGTTAGAGGATCAGGCTCGCTTGCAACTGGTGGTGATTCCGGAACTGGGTGAACAAGACAACAGCGACCCTCTACGGCCAAAACTTAACAGTGCACGTTTGAGCCAAATGGCTGCTTACGTGCGCAGCTTGGCGTCCCCGTGGCTGCTGTTCAGTCTGAATAACCCGGTCTACACAGACGTTAACGTCTATTACAAACTGAGCTTCATAGATGGCATCAGCGAAGGCTATGGCTACCAGCAGGTGGAGGACACCCTGGCCGAACGTTTTATGCCTTGGGGCACGACTGGCGGAGCGGGTGCGGTGGCCGTGGGAGTCAATCTTGATTACTACGAAGTGCTGACGGCGATCCTGCAAATGCCCTGGGTCAAGAGCGTTGATTTGCTTAAGCTTAATGACAGGGAGGTTTCGATAGTCGCTAAGCCTTCTGAGGTGCTGGTACTGGTTAGGGCACTGGCGTGGACGCCATCCAATGGTCCTAGAGATAGAGTCAGGCTAAAACGTACATTGAGGACAACGCCATGAGCCTTTCAGATGACCTCAATAGCGCGATCATTTCGGCTGATGTAGAGCAAAACCTGATCAATACCGTGCCTGAACTACGCGAGTTCATTCACTTCGACACCTTGTGGCAGATGGCGAGTTTGATCGTGTTGGAACATGGCCATCTAGAGTGGACCGATACCGCTGAACATGACCCTGGCACCACCTTGTTGCAAGCGGCCACCTACGCCATCGCCGATTTGAGCTATCGGCATACCCATCCGCTCATTGATTTGCTCACGCCGGGGCAGGGGCAGCCGGTTTTTGACCCTGCCTTCGGGCCAGAAAAAGCGCTGACGGTGTCTCCTGTCACTGAGGATGATTACCGCCGTGGGATTATGGATTTGTGTGACGAAGATGGTTTTTTCATGTTTCGTAATGCGCAATTGGTGAGAGAGTCGGAGGCTGAACGTTATAAGTATTTTTACGATTCGGAAAATGGCACATTCACCTTTTCAAATAACACCGTAACAATTGATAGTGCGCCACAGGTCTTGCTTGGCGGTTATAGGCTTTATGTTGAAGCCTATTCATGGTTGTACAGGCCTAAATTAATGGCAATGATCAACAGCTACTTGATCCGGCATCGTAACTTAGGAGAGCAAGTACGGTTAATTAAAGATGTGACTTGGAATTATGTATATTTGCGCCCCTATATAGACGTTGAACTTGACGATGATTGTCAAGAACCGGCGCGAGTGATAGGCATGATATGGGAAACAGTCACTAAGCTCTATGCACCTTGGCCACGGCGCGACGTTGAAGAGGCCCATCTAGTTTCCGGAGGATCAATAGAGACACTGTACAACGGTCCGAAATTGGATAACGGGTGGATTACCCAACCTCTACCTGATGTAGATTACACGGTAGGCCAATCCATCGATTTACGTAAGTTACCGCTTGAATTGTTAAAAATTGATGGGATTAAACAGGTGCGGCGTCTAAGTTGGGATGCTGTAAAGGTCGACTGGGTAAAAACAGTGAGCAAAGGGCAACATCTCATTTTTTGGCATGAGTACCCAGATACATATATTACGGGGGATGACTCTACCTTGCGACTTTTCAAACGGGGCCAACGTCAGAATTTAACGTCAGACGAGGTGAAGCCTTACATCAATTGGCCAACGAGAACACCTCATACTCAGGTCACAGGCCCACAGGGTCAATTCCTTGGATCTCTGAAGGATGCTCTAGATATACCGGGGCTTTTGCCCGACTGCTATGGCCTTAACGATGACAATCAACGGGATGAAACAGAGACGGTAGAGCGCCAGCGTTTAAAAGATTTCCTCTCACTCTTTCAACAGTGGGTTGATAATAGCTGTAAAGAACTGGCCGGCTTGTCGAAATTACTTTCCTTTGATCAGCCCGTGGGCGCTATAGGTTCAGGTTATTTTCAGGATTATGAAAAAGGGCTGGCCACTATTAATTACTTGCTGGGCTACTTTGGCAGCCAGCGAGCGCCACGGGTCTTCAATAAAACAGGATCAGATTCGCAAGTAGATGACGAGTTTTTTGAAAGCCAGCGTGCTGCGTTGGCGCAATGGGCCGAGTTGGGTTATGGGCGAGCCAACGTACCGGTTAATACGGTGACAGCGTTCAATAAACGACTGGCCTTTCGACTGGGTATTGGCGCTAAAATTTTCTCTGAAACGCCTGAACTTGAAAAATTACCCGTTTATGTGATCGATTACATTACCTTGTTGCCAGAAATGCCCAATGTTGATTTTGTCGACCGCACAGTTAAGTTGGCGACACTTGTTACGATTGACAACGATGTCAAGCAACTTAAGTTGGTGTTTGAAGGTGACGAGTTACCCGTTGCGGGGCAATTGATCAGTTTAGTGGTAGATAATCCTAAAATTATCATTCTCTGGGCTTTGGTGGTACGGGTAGATTCGAATATTATCTATCTAGACCTGAGTAATAATAAGGAGTTGAGTGGATATGCTGATCAGCTAGACGGACTTGAGGATCTCATCACCTGTAACAACAGTAATGTCTGGCTGAGGCGTATGGATTATAAATTGGATTATGAAGTGGTGACCTCCGCAGGTTCAAATCCACGTGCTGAATCTCTCTATCGTATGAGCGTGCCTTACAGTGTTCATCTGTTTAAAAAGGGGGACACTGTGAAGATTGATCCGTCTTTGATTAAGCCCGTGGAATTTACCGCTGAAGTTACTGAGGTTGATATTCCTCATGGCACACTGTTGGTGAAGGCAACAACTGCATGGCCAGCGGCTAATAATCAAGTTTTTTGGTATCGCGTTGAAGCTGAAATTGTTGATCGTTTTTCGCTCAAGGTGGGTGTCGTACTTGACCGTGATCGGTGGCTCAAAGAAGACCGTCCTGAAGAAGTTATGGCCTGGGTGGCACAAATAGTCCGCGAAGAAATGCCCGCCCACATACAGGCGGATGTGCATTGGTTGAGTGAAGATGAATTCGAATATTTTGGGCAGAATTATAAAGCGTGGCAGCTAGCAGCATCCGAGTCACGGTTAGGACAAACCAGTTATGAACTGATGAAGCAATTGTCATTGGGGCAATTGCCTGCGCCGGGGAAAGGGATTGGAACTTATCATATTGTTGACCCAGAAGAGATGAGCAGTGAGTGGTATCAAGAGGCGACTGAGCCGCCTGTCAGTCGGTGGGAGGACGGCTCTAAAGAACAAGTTGAGGCGGCGCAAGTCGTGTATATACCGCGTGACGTGACTTAAACGGCTTCTCAAATAACTATTGCAGAGGGAATAAGGCTATGGCCAAGCGTGAAACCAAAGTTGAAGGCGTTAAAGCATTGCCTGAGTTAGAGGATGGCTTTAAGAAAGTCAAGGATCTCTTCAAAGCAGGCGCCGTGCCACGGGAAGCGGATTATGTGATGTTGATTGAGTATGTGCATTATTTGCATAAGTTGTTGGGCGTGGAGGGGGAGGAGGGTTCATCAGGACCAGGTTTAGGAGTCGGATTTATAAAGGCGGAGGGTTCTGCTTTGGGTGTTGATATAGATGGCTTGGCTGGTGCTGGTTTAACAGGTGCTAATAGTGTATTTAACGTAGGTGCGGGTAATGGGATTATTGTCGGTGATAATACTGTTAGTTTGGATACTGTAACTGTGGCCGGGTATGGTTTGTCAGGAGCTGGTGGTGCATTTAACATAGGTGCGGGTGCTGGGATTACTATCGCTGAAGATTCAGTTATTCTGGATGCTGTAAATGTGGCCGGGAGTGGTTTGACAGGCAGTAGTGGTAAAATTAGTGTTGGTCAAGGTCTAGGGATTACTGTCGGGGCAGACACTGTTAGTCTGAATGCTGGAACTGCGGCCGGGGATGGTTTGACAGGAGAGGATGGAAAAATTAGTGTAGGTCCAGGTGTAGGGATTACTGTCGATGCTAATACTGTTTCATTGGCCACAGATTCTTGGAAGTACATATTTGCAAAGCTTTACCAAGCGACTCACTGGGCAGGTGATAATGCGGTAAGTGTTTTTTTTACAAGGATGTCTCTTACGCACGTAGTGGTTAGAGGGATTGCTACTGGGAGTTATGTGTTTGGACCCTACATGAGTGCTTTTACTTGGCAGGGGGTGGCGCCTTTGGTTGAGTATTCGTCACTTGATAGAGGTCACTTTACTTTCGTATATCTCGATGGGGATAATATTAATGGCGATTTTGATGTATGGCTGACCCGCGGGGGTAATACGCTTCATTGGAACTTTACTATTTCCGAGCTTTAATTTTAATAGGGCGAACGGAGGGGTTGAGTTGTCTATAACTTAACATTGCTTCTTTGAAATGTGTGGGTTCTAAACAGAGATTATGGTGTTTGTGGAGGACTAATGTACGGCGAACAGCTCAGTAGTTCAGTAAGGTGCATTAGATTTAGGCTTTGCAACAACTCATCTCTTAAGGGTGATGTGTTGCTGGCGCTAACGAGTTCCTTGTTTAATAATGTCCTCGTGACAGGCCTTGATCAGATTCTTTCAATTTCACCGCCCTTAAAAATTGATAGGCTTGTTATTAAGCTTGGAACGCTAAACCTCTCAAGTTGGGAGGTTGAGCTTCAAGCGCGATTGTATTCGCAATTAAGGCAGCAAGTCAGTATGTGGCAGGAAGCGCACTTAGAAAGCGATGTGTTGCAAGACTCCAATGCAGCAAATAATGAATCTTCGAAATACGTCTATTCGGCGGATAGGGTAGATAATTATGGGTTGCCCGAAACCTCGGAAGAACTTAAAGAATATCACTATTTGCCTAATGTTTACCTTACCTCCAGTCCGGCCCCATACCAGCTCGCACAATCGCTATTGCAACCTGTCAAATTACGATTCTGGTTCAATCGCCTTGGCTCTTTAACCCTTAACTCGATCGTTACTGTTCTGTCTCAAGAAGTCCTTGTTGACAACGTCACTCGAACGAACTTGGCTGCGATTTTACCCTTAAGTGCGTTGGTGTATTTGCAGCGCCATCCGCAGATTCCAGTACCCAATCCTCCTGCAACGTTACAAACGCTACCGGTGGCAATCGACGTCACTACCCTGCGCACCTGGTTACCCCGCCTGCTGGCTTATCCCTTACGTGTCGAAGTCCGTCAGTGGTTGCACTTGCTGTGCTCCACTGCCGAAGCTAAGACCTGTTTGGCCGAAGCACTGGCCACAATCACACCTACGCCCGTACGTGCCTCTCTCTCGCCCGCACGTTCAGGTCCCCTGGATTTACCCCCAGCGAACGCGCAACCGCTGTCGATCAGTCCACTGCCGTTGAGTGCTCAACCCACCCCCCGCCCTGAACCCCCGATCCGCATCAACGCAGGCATGACCTGGCCTATCCATGAAGCCGGGCTGGTGCTGCTTTGGCCCTTGTTGCCTTCTTTGTTTAAAAAAATGGGCCTGCTGGAGGATCAGCAATGGGTGCAACCCGAAAGTAATTTCCATGCCTTGCGCTGTCTGCAAGCGCTGGTATGGGGTGAAGGGCCGTTGTTGAGGGGCGAGGACTGGCCGGATTCGGCGTTGTTGCGCTGGCTGTGTGGCATGCCAATAGGCTTGCCGCTGGCAGTGCCAGACGGGTTTGAAGACAACCCCGACGACCTCACCGAACTGGATGCCTGGCTGGCCAGACCGCCCACTGCACCTCTGGACAATTGGTCGGATTTTACCCTGGCAGAACTGCGCGAACGTTTTCTACAGCGACCTGGGAAGTTGAGCCTGCAAGGCGGGCAATGGTCGCTTGAAATTGAGCTGGAGCCGGGTGCCAAGACGCCACCGCCGGTGCCGTGGCCTGTCTCGGTGCTGAGCTATCCGTGGTTAACGCAGCCGTTGTACCTCAGCTTTTATGAGGCGACGTCTGTGGGGTGAAAATAGTAGCCGCTGACGAGGCACGAGGCTGCGATCGAGCGCGAAGCGGTCGTAAAACCTGATTCACCGAATATTTCTGACACACCGATGGTGTCTCAATTACGACCGCTTCGCGCCCGATCGCAGCCTCGTGCCTCGTCAGCGGCTACAGGGGCATTGATGACGCAAGGGATGCGCTACTCCTAACGGCGACAGTGAGGGTATTCAACGCAATGACCGACTATTTGCTGGACTTGACCGCTCAGCTCGAAGACGTTGATACCCGTTTCAAACGGCGCATCCGCGATTTATTGGACCAGAGCACGATGTCGAATCTGTCGCAGATGCTGCTGCCTAACGCGCACGTGTTGCTGGAAAACCTTGTGGCTCAAGTGGGGGTCACCCGTTGGGAGCAGGAAATCCCCGGCTGGGCTGAGTACCGCTGGCGTGGCACGCTGCGCCCCGGCAGTCGGTTGGACCAATTATTAGGGCATTTCGATCTCAACCCGTTTGAGCGTGATGTGTTGCTGTTGTGCCTGTTGCCCATGCTCGATGCCGGGTATAGCACGCTGATTGCCTGCCTGCGCGGTGAGAACCGTTCGGCCATCACCGCTGAGTTTGCGTTGTCGCTGCTGTGCAGCAATGTGATTGAGCAAGCCCACGGGCAACTGTATCTGCACCCCGGCGCGACCTTGTTTTCACACGGGCTGTTCAAAACCGACCCGGTGTTAGGCGGTACGCTGCAAACGCCCTTGACCCTAGACCCTGCAGTATTCCACTTTCTGCTGGGGCATCAGGCGTTGCCCTTTGCCCTGGAATTGTGCGCATCCTGGGTGGTGCCGTCTTCACAGTCCATCGAACATCCGTTCGCCGAGCACCTGAGTCGTTGCTGCCAGCCCGCTAGCCGGCAGGGGGCGATGTGCGTGGTGCTGCGCACCTCCACCGAAGCCAGTGTCGCGGGTCTGGTTGCTCAAGTGTTGGCGCGTAATAAACGGCAAACACTGCTGCTTAACCTCAGCCTGCTGCCCGATGACCTCACACAGGCTTGCAGTTTGGTCACGCAGGCGCTGCGCGAAGTGCGTTTACGCGGGGCGGGTTTGATGCTGAGCGGTGCAGGGCCATTGCGCGACAACCGCCCGCATTTGCTGGCGTTTCTTGAATCGCGTCTGGCCCGGCATACAGGGCCTGTGCTGGTGGTCATTGCCCGGCACTTGCCGGTCATGCGTCTGGGCAATCTGCCCCATGTGGTGCTTGAGGTGCCTAATGACGTTGTGCATATCGACGCGCGCCTTTTTTATCTACAGGTTGGGGCGCTGGGGGTTGAAGAAAGTGTCGACATTGCCACCTTGGCGCAGCGCTACCCACTGCAACATGCGCACTTGGCGATCACCCTGCAAGAGGCCAGCTTGTATGCGACTCAGCGCTGCGACTCGACTTCGCCTGATGAGGGCGATTTACGTCGGGCGTTACAGGTGCGCATGCATCAGGATTTTGGATCGCTGGTTCACCGAATCGAACCGGTACGCACGTTTGATGACTTGATCGTCAGCAGCGAAGTGCAGGTACAGCTCCAGGAAATTCTTAGCGCCATCCGTCAGCGCGACGGGGTCTTGAATAGGGGCTTTGGCCATAAGCTTGGGCGTGCCACCGGCATCAGCGCGTTGTTTTATGGCGAATCGGGCACCGGTAAAACCATGACCGCTGAAGTGCTGGCGGGCGAGCTGGGTGTGGACTTGATGCAGATTGACTTGTCAGCGGTGGTCAACAAGTACATCGGTGAAACGGAAAAGCATCTGGCAAAAATTTTCGACCTGGCAGAGCGCGACTGCGGGGTTTTATTTTTCGACGAGGCCGATGCGCTGTTCGGTAAACGCACCGCCACCCAGGACTCCCATGATCGTCATGCCAATATTGAAGTGTCGTACTTATTACAGCGTTTGGAGCAGCATCCGGGTCTGGTCATTTTGTCGACCAATAACCGCGCTAACCTGGACACCGCCTTCAATCGACGCATCACCTTCATGACCCGTTTCAGCATGCCTGATGTCAGCATGCGCGAACGGATGTGGCAGGCCATCTGGCCCCACGGTCTTGCATTAAGTGATGCCATCGACTTCGCCGACCTAGCCCGGCGAGTAGAAATATCCGGTTCTAACATCCGCAATGTGGCGTTACTGGCAACGTGGCTGGCAGCCGAGGATGAGTCCCGGTGTGTCGAGCTTCGCCACCTTGAACAGGCACTCAAGCGCGAGATGGGCAAGTTGGGAAAAATCTATTCATGAGCGTCGTGGAGAATGCGAGATGAAATCGACCAAAGACAATACACACAGCGCAATAATCAAGCTCAACACGGCCCTGGAAGACGTCTTGAACGTCGGCTTGGGCACCGACGTCATTATTCGTTTTGATCTTCCAAAACTCGATTCGCCGGTAGAATCACCCACCGTGAGTGTATTTCTTTACCAACTGACCGAAGACCTTGAACTGCGTGAGGGTGAGCCTCGTCAATACGTTAAAGCTGACAAGAAATACGCAGTGGCCAATGTTTATCTTCGTTGCTCTTACCTCATCACGTATTGGGACCCTTCGGACGGGGGAGAGTCCGGTCAGGGGCCGGACAGTCAGCAAATGAAAGTGATCAGCTGGATCACCGGTGCGCTGATTAACAATCGGGAGTTGCCTGGTGGCGGTAGTCTTTTTTCACGACTGATGCCTTCGGAGCACTTGAATAGCCTTGGTAATTTTTGGCAGGCGCTGGGTAATCGCCCCAGACTATGCCTGACCTACGATGCAACTATTCGAGTGCCGTTGAACGACATTCTGCCAGCCGTCGATCCTGTAGGAACGATTACAGTCAAGAGCAAACATGGCATCAAACAACTGAGAAAACCAGCTGCACCCAAGAAGGCAAAACAGTGAAGCAATGAGTGCTGTTGTGGCCATATCCCGTGTGAAAGCCAAGCGGGGGTTCAGGTTTGTGCTGATAGCGATTCAGCCCGTTATACTGCGGCCTTCTTTTCCCTGACTCCAAGGCTAATGGCATGGCTAACCACGACATCACCTTCACTCCTGATCCTGATGCAGCGTCGATTTCATCTGACGTAGCCGGTTTTGCCGGTGTGCTGATGTCCACCCAGATTCCGACCCGTGCCGATGGCAGTCTGGAGCTGGGTGGAATTACCGAACAAAGTGAATGCACCTTGCAGGCGCTTAAAGTCGCACTGGAACGGGCGGGCAGCTCGATGGACCGAGTGATGCACCTGACCATTTACCTCACGGATATGGCTGACCGCGCAGCCTTCAACGAGGTTTACACCCGCTTCTTTGCCAAGCCGTGGCCCGTTCGTGCCGCCGTTGGGGTGGCTGCACTGGCGGTCGAAGGCATGCGGGTTGAGGTGACCGCCATGGCCGCCAAGGCCTAAGGTTTACTTAGCTGCAAGCTGGCACGTATGCCATTGACCTCTGCTTCGTTGGCCTTGTAACCCTCAGCAGGCCCGGCGTAGGAGAGGGCATAAGCGCTACTGCCTTGGGTGGCGGCCACGAGGGTCTGGGTGATCACGTGGTTGCCGTTCTGAGTGATCTTGCACGTGGTTTGCAGTGCTTTGAGGCCACCCAAGGTGCTGTCATGAATCTTGTTGCAAGCACTTTGATAGCCGGCGCTGGCGAAATTTTTTTGCAGCGTCTTGCGCATTTGCAGCAGCACCGCGTCCATATTGACGTGATGCTCGGGCGCAAGCGTGGTCTGGGTCAGCTCCATGACCATTAACGGGTCGCCATTGGCGTCATTCTTGACCGCCCGCTGACGCAGGTTGTGGCTGTCGGATGCTGGCGGCAGGGCCTGAACCTCCCAGTCGGCGGGCCAGGTGATCATCAGTTGCTCGGCATGGGCCCCAGCGCATAACAGCAATGCGAACAGTGCGGTGAAACGAAGCGAGCAGGGCATCAGGGCAGGCCTTTTCAGTGAAAAGTGGACGGGTAGATTGTATCAACAGGTGTACATCTAATGCGTTGTTGTGTGACAAGATTTTTCACCATTGCTCAGCTAACCCTTTGCTTCTTATGCCTAATCCCGGACAATCGCGCCCCTCTTATGGCCGGGGCGTGGTCTGTAAGGTGTTTTCCGTTCGCCCCGGCCGCGTGGTAACGACCGGCTAGCGGAGATTCGACCGGATGAATGACCAGGCTAATAGCGTTGATGAACGCTTCGACGAAACCCCGGCGACCCTGAGTCGCTGGAACCGTCATGACACCACCTGGATGCTGGGCCTGTTTGGTACGGCCATTGGCGCAGGTACGCTGTTCTTGCCCATCAACGCAGGCATTGGCGGCTTTTGGCCGTTGCTGATCCTGGCGCTGCTGGCGTTCCCCATGACCTTTTACGCACACCGTGGCTTGACCCGTTTCGTTTTGTCGGGTCGAGAAGGCTCAGACATCACGGATGTGGTTGAAGAGCATTTTGGATTGACGGCCGGTGCGCTGATCACGCTGCTGTATTTCCTGGCTATTTTTCCGATTCTGCTGATTTACAGCGTGGCACTGACCAACACCGTGGGCAGCTTTATGCTCAACCAGTTGCATGTCACGCCGCCACCACGGGCGATTCTGTCGCTGGTGCTGATCCTCGGTTTGCTGGCCGTGGTGCGCTGCGGCGAGCAGGTGATCGTCAAGGCCATGAGCATGATGGTGTACCCGTTTATCGTGGCGTTGCTGTTTTTGGCGGTGTTTTTGATCCCGCACTGGAACGGCGGCATTCTGAACACAGCCAACACCCTGCCGGCGCCGTCGGCCCTGTTGCACACCTTATGGCTGGCGATTCCGGTGATGGTGTTCTCTTTCAACCATTCGCCGATCATTTCCGCCTTCGCCGTCGATCAAAAGCGCCGCTATGGCCAAAACGCCGATCAGCGCAGCTCACAGATCCTTTCTCGCGCGCACCTGCTGATGGTCGTCATGGTGCTGTTCTTCGTGTTCAGTTGCGTACTGACCTTGTCGCCTGCGCAATTGGCTGAGGCCAAGGCACAGAACCTGTCGATCCTGTCCTATCTGGCCAACCACTTCAGCAACCCGACCATTGCCTTTGCAGCACCGTTGATTGCGTTCGTGGCCATTGCCAAGTCGTTTCTGGGGCACTACATCGGTGCCAGCGAAGGCCTTAAAGGTCTGGTGCTTAAAACCGGTAAACGGCCTGGGGCCAAGACCCTCGACCGTTTGACCGCCGCTTTCATGCTGGTGGTGTGCTGGGCGGTGGCCACGCTTAACCCGAGCATTCTGGGGATGATTGAAACCCTGGGCGGCCCGGTGATCGCGGCCATTCTGTTCCTGATGCCGATGTATGCGATCCGGCGCGTGCCGGCCATGCGTCAGTACTCGGGTCAGCTCTCCAACGTGTTCGTCACCGTGGTCGGCTTGATCGCGATTTCGTCACTGGTGTATTCGCTGATCCCTTGATCAGTGGGGTGTCGCTGCCGTCCGAGGCGGCGACACCCCGTGTTGATTCGCGTCAATCCCCACGTCGCTGTGCCGCGTAGTCTAAGGTCACTTCTTTTAGAGAGGTGATTAGGGATGAGCATCATCGTGACCGGCGCTGCGGGGTTTATCGGCAGCCATCTGGTGAGGGCACTGAACCTGCGCGGCGAGCGCGACATCATTGCCGTTGACGATCTGACTGACGGTGACAAGTGCCGCAATCTCGCCGATTGCGACATTGCTGATTACCTCGATAAACGCGAGTTCCTGCCCCGATTTGCCGCCCGACAATGGGCGGATGTGCGTGCCGTGCTGCATCAGGGCGCCTGCTCAAGCACCGTCGAGCGTGACGGGCGGCTGATGATGGACAACAACTATCAGTACAGCTGTGACCTGTTGCAGGCCTGTCAGGCGCAATCCATTGCGTTGCTGTATGCCTCCTCGGCGGCGGTTTATGGTGCCCGACGCGACTTTCGTGAAGCCCGTGAATGTGAAGAGCCATTGAATGTGTACGGCTATTCCAAATTTCTGTTTGATCAACGGGTGCGTCAGGCACTGCCCACGGCCAGCAGCCAGATAGTGGGCTTGCGTTATTTCAATGTGTACGGCCTGCGCGAACAGCACAAAGGGCGAATGTCGTCGATGGTCTGGCACTGCTTCAACCAGTACCGCGAACGCGGGCATGTTGAATTGTTCGCAGACTATGGCGGTTACCCGGCGGGCGGCCATCTGCGCGACTTTGTGTCGGTTGAGGATGTGGTCAAGGTCAATCTGCATTGGCTGGACAATCCGCAGACCAGCGGGATTTTCAATGTGGGGACGGGGTTGGCGCGCTCATTCAATGCACTGGCGTTGGCGACCATCAATTGTGTGCGAGTGGCTGAGAACAGGCCTGCGCTTAGCCTGGAAACAGCGCTGCTGGAGGGTGTGCTGCACTACATTGCGTTTCCTGAAGCGCTTAAAAGCAAGTATCAGGTGTACACCTGCGCCGACCTGACCCGCTTGCGTGAGGCGGGTTATAACGAGCCGATGTTGACGTTGGAGGAGGGGGTCGAGCGTTATTGCAATGCGTTATTGAATCGCCAAAACGCGTAGCAGCTGACGAGCTCTGCGAGGCTGCGTTCGAGGACGCAGTCCTCGTGAACCCGGCCGCTCAGGGAGTGCCTGAATAACCGGGTTGCATGGTTTTACGACGGCTTTGCCGCCGATCGCAGCCTCGCAGAGCTCGTCAGCTGCTACGCGTACATCGGGTTATTTACCTGACAGCAACGCTTCCAGTTTCTCTTGATCTCGGGCGAACTGACGGATGCCTTCGGCCAGTTTTTCAGTGGCCATGGCGTCTTCGTTCGATTCCCAGCGGAACTGCGCTTCGCTGAGGATCAGGCGCGGTTCGCCCGCATTGCCAGGGGCCAATCAGGTGTACACCTGCGCCGACCTGACCCGCTTGCGTGAGGCGGGTTATAACGAGCCGATGTTGACGTTGGAGGAGGGGGTCGAGCGTTATTGCAATGCGTTATTGAATCGCCAAAACGCGTAGCAGCTGACGAGCTCTGCGAGGCTGCGTTCGAGGACGCAGTCCTCGTGAACCCGGCCGCTCAGGGAGTGCCTGAATAACCGGGTTGCATGGTTTTACGACGGCTTTGCCGCCGATCGCAGCCTCGCAGAGCTCGTCAGCTGCTACGCGTACATCGGGTTATTTACCTGACAGCAACGCTTCCAGTTTCTCTTGATCTCGGGCGAACTGACGGATGCCTTCGGCCAGTTTTTCAGTGGCCATGGCGTCTTCGTTCGATTCCCAGCGGAACTGCGCTTCGCTGAGGATCAGGCGCGGTTCGCCCGCATTGCCCGGGGCCAGTTTGCGTTCCAGCGTGCCTTGTTCCTGGGCCAGCTTTTCCAGCAGGTCGGGGCTGATGGTCAGGCGGTCACAACCGGCCAATTGTTCGATCTGGTTGGTGTTGCGGAAGCTCGCGCCCATGACTACGGTGCCGTAGCCGTTGGCTTTGTAGTAGTTGTAGATGCGGGTGACCGATTGCACGCCCGGATCATCGGAGCCGGTGTAGTCAATGCCGGTGGACTTTTTGTACCAGTCGTAGATCCGGCCCACGAACGGCGAGATCAAAAACACGCCCGCATCGGCACAGGCTGCAGCCTGGGCAAACGAAAACAGCAGCGTCAGGTTGGTTTGAATACCGGCTTTTTCCAGCTTCTCAGCCGCACGGATACCTTCCCAGGTCGAAGCGAGCTTGATCAGCACGCGGTCACGGCCAACGCCAGCCTTGTCATACAACTCGACCAATTGGTTGGCTTTTTGCAGCAGGGCTGCTTCGTCAAACGACAGGCGGGCATCGACTTCAGTCGAAATCCGCCCTGGAATGGCTTTCAAGATACCGCTACCCACCGACACCGCGAACAGGTCGCACGCCAGGCCGACATCGCCCTTGGCGTGTTCGATGGCGTTATTCAGCAAATCGGCGTAACCGGGCAACGCGGCCGCTTTGAGCAGCAGCGAAGGATTGGTGGTGGCATCAACGGGTTTGAGGCGGGTAATCGCTTCGAGGTCGCCGGTGTCTGCGACCACGGTGGTGAACTGCTTGAGTTGTTCCAGCTTGGAAGTCATGGGGCGTCTCAGTCTTGAATAAGAAATGGCTATATAAATGGAGTGTGTTTTGGATCAAAAGTTCGTTGAAGGCAGGCGGGCAGAATGCCGCGCAATCCCTGCATTGTGCAACCCGGCAAGCGATTTTTCCTGAGTAATTCAAGCCCGATCTGCGGCGTTTTGCCGATGTTTAGCTATACCTAAGTTTCCGTATCTGTGCGGTTTCATTTTCTACAGGAGTTACAGCATGAAGCTTGGGCTAATGTTTGGGGCGGTGTGCCTCGCCACGCTTGGGGTCGTCGGTTGTTCCAGTAAGACGGTGCAACCGAATGAATACTCCGGTTTTTTGAAGGATTACAGTCACCTTAAAGAGGCGAAATCGCCTTCGGGTGTCGAGGTCATGCGCTGGATCGATCCCAAGCTCGACTTGAACAAATACACCAGCGTGTACATCGAGCCGAGCCAGCTGTACCCGGCGCCTCAGCCCACCGGAAAAATCTCGCAAAAAACGTTGAATGGCATTACCACCTACTACGATCAGGCCTTAAAACGCGAGCTGGGCAAATCGCTGCCTTTGGCCAGCGCTCCGGGGCCGGGCGTAATTGTTGTAAGGCCGGCTATCACTGCCGTCAGCAGCCAAACCGAGGGCCTGGCGCCCTATGAATACATTCCTGTGGCGCTGGTGGCGGCGGCGGTGAGCACTGCAACGGGTATACGTGATCAGGAAACCCAGTTGTCAACCGAGGCCGTTTTGATTGACGGGCAAAGTCAGGCTGTTGTCGCACAGGTCGTGCGCAAGGGCACGGGCAAGCCGCTGGATAACAACACTCAGGAACTGAAGGCCGATAATTTCAAAACCGTGATCGATGGCTGGGCCAGAGACTTGCATCAGTCCTATTTGAAACTCAAGAACGAATAGACGGGGTTGTTGACGGGCGACGTGTCGCAAGCGTCGTCCGTCGTTGAGCCTATGCCAGTTTGATCGTGACATTTTGTGTGCGGGTCATAGGTGGCGTGACTGTTTCGTGTTTAACTTCGGCCTCTTCAAACATTGTTTAGAGGGACATCGTTCATGGCTCAAGTAACGCTTAAAGGCACCCCTGTTCAAGTCAACGGCAAACTGCCAACAGCAGGCGCCAAGGCGCCAGCTTTTTCGCTGGTGGCAGGTAATTTGTCCGATGTGACGTTGGCTGACTTTGCCGGCAAACGTAAAGTGCTCAACATCTTCCCAAGCGTAGACACCCCGACCTGCGCAACGTCGGTCCGCACGTTCAACGCGAAGGCCAACGAAGCGCCAAACACTGTGGTGCTGAATATCTCGGCAGACCTGCCGTTCGCACAAGCCCGTTTCTGCGGTGCTGAAGGTTTGGAAAACGTGCAGAACCTGTCGACCCTGCGCGGCAGCGAGTTCATCGAAAACTACGGCGTTGCAATCGCTGATGGCCCGCTCAAAGGCCTGACTGCCCGTGCCGTTGTGGTACTGGACGAGAACGACAACGTGCTGCACAGCGAGCTGGTTAAAGAAATCGCTGATGAGCCAAACTACGAAGCAGCACTGGCTGTTTTGAAGTAAGCCGCACGCAACACCCAAACGGCCTGGCATTGATTGCCAGGCCGTTTTTTTTGGTGCGGACTTTGTAGCGGGCGGGGGCACGCAGACCCCTGTAGCAGTTGACGAGTCGTGCGAGGCTACGTTCGACGATGCAATCGTCGCAAACACTGAGCGCACGGTGTATCTGAAACAGCCAACCCATTTGCCGTGGTGAAGTTGATTTACCGAGTTGAAGGGTTCTACGACGGCTACGCCGCCGATCGTAGCCTCGCACGACTCGTCAGCTGCTACGAGTCGGCGGGTAAAAACTGCCACTTTTCCTGTCATCTACCCTCTGTAACGTAAATACCCGGTAAAGAGCCTTTTCATAACCGCCGACACTGCTTATCGTTCAGCCTCCTGATAATAAGCGCTCGCGCCCAACTGGTTGATCATTCAATGCAATCCTCTGTTTCCCACTCTTCTCGTCGCTGGCTGGTTGCTCTGCTGGTCTTGCTGGTCATTATTGGCCTGTGCTGGTGGCTATGGCCGTCGTCAGCGAAAAAAACCGAAGCAACGCAAGCTGCCGGGCAAACCAGTCGTACGGGGATGGCGCGTCCGGGCTTTGGCGGTTCGACTCAAGCCGTGCCAGTGCGGGTGGCGGACGTGACGCGCGGGGACTTCCCGATTTACTACAAGGCGCTGGGCACAGTGACGGCCCTCAATACCATCAATGTGCGCAGCAGGGTGGCGGGCGAGTTGGTCAAGGTCTATTTCAAGGAAGGGCAAATGGTCAAAGCGGGCGATTTGCTGGCTGAAATCGACCCGCGCAGCTACCAGAATGCCTTGCTGCAAGCTGAAGGCACGCTACTGCAGAATCAGGCCCAGTTGAAAAACGCTCAAGTCGATGTGCAGCGCTATCGCGGCCTGTATGCCGAAGACAGTATCGCCAAGCAAACGCTGGACACCGCCGAAGCGCTGGTGAGTCAGTATCAGGGCACAGTTAAAACCAATCAGGCGGCGGTCAACGACGCCAAACTCAACCTCGACTTCACCAAGATTCGTGCACCGATCAGCGGCCGTGTGGGCTTGCGACAACTGGACGTGGGCAATCTGGTCGCCGCCAATGACACCACCGCGCTGGTGGTGATTACTCAGACCGAGCCTATCGTGGTCAGCTTCACCCTGCCGGAGAACAACCTGTCACTGGTGCTGGAGCGTTACCGCAGTGGCGCTCAATTGCCGGTGCAAGCCTGGAACCGTGGCGACACCAAAGAGTTAGCGACGGGCGTGCTCAGCAGCATTGATAACCAGATCGATATCACCACCGGCACGTTGAAGTTCAAGGCGCTGTTTGAGAACCGCGATCAGGCGCTGTTCCCCAATCAGTTCGTCAATGTGCACCTGCTGGCCGACACGCTGAAAAATGCGATTCTGGCCCCGACGGCGGCCATTCAATTCGGCACCAATGGCTCGTTTGTCTATGCCATGGACGGTGACAACAAGGTCAAGATCCGCAGCGTCAAAGTGGGGGCCACCGACGGTGATGTGACGGTCATTGAAGAAGGGCTTGAACCCGGTGATCGCGTTGTGCTGGAAGGCACCGACCGGCTGCGTGATGGCGGTGCCGTAGAGGTGGTCAACGACAGCGCCGAGGTGCCGGCCACCCCGGCGCAGCACCTGCAAGGCGGGACTGAGGCCGATGCCTCACCTGCGGATGCCAAAGCCAACGGCAAGGGCAAGGCGCACGAATGAATCTGTCGCGGCTGTTTATCCTGCGCCCGGTCGCAACCACGCTGTGCATGTTGGCCATCGTGTTGTCCGGGATCATTGCCTACCGTTTGTTGCCAGTGTCGGCCTTGCCTCAGGTCGATTACCCGACCATCCGGGTCATGACGCTGTATCCGGGCGCCAGCCCTGACGTGATGACCAGCGCGGTCACCGCACCGCTTGAGCGCCAGTTCGGGCAAATGCCCGGTCTGACGCAAATGGCCAGCACCAGTTCCGGGGGCGCCTCGGTGCTCACGTTGCGCTTCAACCTGGACATCAACATGGATGTCGCCGAGCAGCAAGTGCAGGCGGCGATCAACGCGGCCAGCAACCTGTTGCCCAGCGATTTACCGGCTCCGCCGGTGTACAACAAGGTCAACCCGGCCGATACCCCGGTGCTGACCCTGGCGATCACCTCAAAAACCATGCTGCTGCCCAAGCTCAATGACTTGGTCGATACGCGCATGGCGCAGAAAATTGCTCAGATCAGCGGCGTCGGCATGGTCAGTATTGCGGGTGGTCAGCGTCAGGCGGTGCGCATCAAGGTCAACCCTGAAGCGCTGGCCGCCAATGGCCTCAACCTCGCAGATGTGCGGACGCTGATCAATGCCTCCAACGTCAACCAGCCCAAGGGTAACTTCGACGGCCCGACCCGGGTGTCGATGCTCGACGCCAACGATCAGTTGAAAACGCCCGAGGAATACGCCGAGCTGATCCTCGCCTATAACAACGGCGCGCCGTTGCGACTCAAGGACGTGGCCGAGATTGTCGATGGCGCCGAGAACGAGCGCCTTGCCGCCTGGGCCAATGAAAATCAGGCTGTATTGCTCAATATCCAGCGCCAGCCGGGTGCCAACGTGATTGAAGTGGTGGACCGGATCAAGGCGCTGCTGCCCAGCATTACCGACAACCTGCCCGCCGGTATCGACGTGACAGTGCTGACCGACCGCACGCAAACCATCCGCGCTTCAGTGCGCGATGTGCAATTGGAATTGCTGATCGCCATCGCCTTGGTGGTGATGGTGACCTTCCTGTTTCTGCGCCGTGTCAGCGCCACCCTCATTCCTTCGATTGCGGTGCCGCTGTCACTGATCGGCACGTTCGGGGTGATGTACCTGGCGGGGTTCTCGATCAACAACCTGACGCTGATGGCCCTGACCGTAGCCACCGGCTTTGTGGTCGATGACGCCATCGTCATGCTGGAGAACATTGCGCGCTACATCGAAGAAGGCGACAGCCCGATGCAGGCGGCGCTCAAGGGCGCCAAGCAGATCGGCTTTACGTTAATTTCGTTGACCCTGTCGCTGATTGCCGTACTGATCCCGTTGCTGTTTATGGGCGATGTAGTGGGGCGTTTGTTCCGTGAATTTGCCATCACCCTGGCGGTGGCCATTCTGATTTCGCTGGTGGTCTCGCTGACCCTGACGCCGATGATGTGCGCGCGCCTGCTCAAAGCCGAACCCAAGCCTGATGAGCAGGGTCGTTTCTACCGGGCCAGCGGTGCTTTCATCGACTGGATGATCACCGAATACGGCCGCATGTTGCAGTGGGTGCTCAAGCATCAACCGCTGACCTTGCTGGTGGCCATCGGCACGCTGGCCCTCACCGTATTGCTGTACATGGTCGTGCCCAAGGGGTTTTTCCCGGTGCAGGACACCGGGGTGATTCAGGGGATTACCGAAGCGCCGCAGTCGATCTCGTTCAGTGCCATGAGCCAGCGTCAGCAAGCACTGGCTCAGCTCATTCTGCAAGACCCTGCGGTGCAAAGCCTGTCGTCTTACATTGGTGTGGACGGCGATAACGCGACCCTCAACAGCGGGCGCATGCTGATCAACCTCAAGCCTCACGGTGATCGTGGCGAAACGGCTTCTGAAGTGATTGCCCGCCTGCAACCGCAGGTCGACAAGCAGTCGGGCATTCGCCTGTACATGCAGCCGGTACAGGATTTGACCATCGAAGACCGGGTCAGCCGTACTCAGTACCAATTCAGCCTGACCTCACCCGATGCCGAGATGCTCAGCACCTGGACGCAAAAGTTGGTCACGGCGCTGTCCAATCAGCCGGAGCTGACCGATGTGGCCAGCGACCTTCAGGACAAAGGCTTGCAGGTGTATCTGGTGATTGACCGTGATGCGGCCTCGCGCCTTGGGGTGACAGTGGCCAATATCACCGACGCGTTGTATGACGCCTTTGGCCAACGTCAGATTTCCACCATCTATACCCAGGCCAGCCAATACCGCGTGGTGCTGCAAGCCAAAGAAGGCGAGAAAATCGGCCCGCAGGCGTTGGACCAGATTCACGTCAAGACCACCGATGGCGGGCAAGTCCGGCTGTCGAGTCTGGCCAAAGTGGAAGAACGACAAGCTCAACTGGCGATTTCGCACATCGGCCAGTTCCCCTCGGTGATGGTGTCGTTCAACCTCGCGCCCGGTGTTGCGCTGGGCGAAGCGGTCGAATTGATCAACCAGGTGCAAAAAGACATCGGCATGCCGGTGGGCGTTCAAACCGAGTTCCAGGGCGCGGCGAAAGCGTTTCAGGCGTCGTTGTCGAGCACCTTGCTGCTGATTCTGGCCGCCATCGTGACCATGTACATCGTGCTCGGCGTGCTGTACGAAAGTTACATCCACCCCATCACCATTCTTTCGACCTTGCCGTCGGCGGCCGTGGGGGCCTTGCTGGCGCTGATACTGAGTGGCAATGATCTGGGCATGATCGCGATCATCGGCATCATCCTGCTGATTGGTATCGTCAAAAAGAACGCAATCATGATGATCGACTTTGCCCTCGATGCTGAGCGCAATCAGGGCATGGCCCCGGAGCAGGCGATTTATCAGGCGGCGTTACTGCGTTTCAGGCCGATTTTGATGACCACACTGGCGGCGCTGTTCGGCGCCGTACCGCTGATGCTGGCCAGCGGCTCCGGTGCAGAATTGCGCCAGCCCCTGGGGCTGGTGATGGTGGGCGGTTTGCTGGTCAGCCAAGTGCTGACCCTGTTTACCACCCCCGTGATCTATTTGTACTTTGATCGGCTGTCGCAGCGTTGGGCGAAACCTGAACTTCGTGAGGTGCAGCAGTGAGGGGTTTAGCTATAAGCGGCAAGCTTCAAGCTGCAAGCGAAAAGCAGGCCGTGCGCAAGCCTCTGACTTGCAGCTTGTCGCTTGAAGCTTGGAGCTGCAGCCTATGAACCTGTCCGGGCCGTTTATCCGGCGCCCTGTCGCCACCATGCTGCTCAGCCTGGCCATCATGCTGCTGGGTGGTGTGAGCTTTGGGTTGTTGCCGGTGTCCCCGTTGCCGCAAATCGATTTTCCGGTGATTGTGGTTTCAGCCAGTTTGCCGGGGGCCAGCCCCGAGGTGATGGCGTCCACGGTGGCCACTCCGCTTGAGCGCTCGTTCGGCTCGATTGCCGGGGTCAACACCATGAGCAGTCGCTCCAGTCAGGGCTCGACGCGGGTGATTTTGCAGTTCGATCAGGACCGCGACATCAACGGTGCGGCCCGCGAAGTGCAGGCGGCCATCAACGCTTCGCGCAACCTGCTGCCCAGCGGCATGAAAAGCATGCCGACCTATAAAAAGGTCAACCCGTCGCAAGCGCCGATCATGGTGCTGGCACTGACCTCGGAGGTGCTGTCCAAGGGCGAGCTGTACGATCTGGCGTCGACCATCCTGTCGCAGAGCCTGTCTCAAGTGCCGGGCGTGGGTGAAGTACAAATTGGTGGCAGCTCGCTGCCGGCGGTGCGTATCGAGCTGGAGCCGCAACTGCTGAACCAGTACGGGGTGTCGCTGGATGAAGTGCGCAGCACCATTGCCAGTGCCAACGTGCGTCGGCCCAAGGGCGCGGTGTCCGATGGCGAGCGTAACTGGCAGATTCAGGCCAATGATCAACTGGAAAAAGCCAAGGATTACGAGTCGCTGATTATCCGTTATCAGGATGGTGCCGCCTTGCGCCTTAATCATGTGGCCAGGGTGCTGGACAGCGTTGAGGACCGCTACAACAGTGGCTTTTTCAACAATGACGCGGCCGTCCTGCTGGTGGTTAACCGCCAGGCCGGGGCCAACATCATCGAGACCGTCAACGCCATCAAGGCGCAATTGCCGACCTTGCAGGCCGTGCTGCCCGCCAGCGTCAAGCTGGAAGTGGCCATGGACCGCTCGCCGGTGATCAAGGCCACCTTGCACGAAGCCGAAATGACCTTGCTGATCGCCGTGGTGCTGGTGATTATCGTGGTGTTCCTGTTCTTGGGTAATTTCCGTGCCTCGTTGATCCCCACGTTAGCGGTGCCGGTGTCGTTGATCGGCACCTTCGCCATCATGTACCTGTACGGTTTCTCGCTGAACAACCTGTCGCTGATGGCGCTGATTCTGGCCACCGGGCTGGTGGTGGACGACGCCATCGTGGTGCTGGAAAACATCTCGCGGCATATCGACGCCGGAATCGCGCCGATGAAAGCTGCGTACATGGGCGCCAAGGAAGTCGGTTTTACCTTGCTGTCGATGAACGTGTCGCTGGTGGCCGTGTTCCTGTCGATCCTGTTTATGGGCGGGATTGTCGAGAGTCTGTTCCGCGAGTTCTCGATCACGCTGGCCGCCTCGATTGTGGTGTCGCTGGTGGTGTCGCTGACCCTGACCCCGATGCTCTGCGCTCGCTGGCTCAAGCCCCACGTACCGGGCAGTGAAAACGCCATGCAGCGCTGGAGCATCCGGCTTAACGAACGCATGATGCGAGGCTATGCGCGCTCGCTGGACTGGGTATTGCGGCACAAACGCCTGACGTTGTTCAGCTTGTTGGTGACCATTGGCGTCAATGTGGCGTTGTACGTGACAGTGCCCAAGACCTTTATGCCTCAGCAGGATACCGGCCAATTGATCGGGTTCGTGCGCGGCGACGATGGCCTGTCATTCAGCGTCATGCAGCCGAAAATGGAAATCTTCCGCAAGGCGGTGCTGGCCGACCCGGCCGTTGAAAGTGTGGCCGGGTTTATCGGCGGCAACGGCGGCACCAACAACGCGCTCATGATCGTGCGCCTCAAGCCGGTCTCCGAGCGCAAGATTTCCGCGCAAAAAGTCATCGAGCGACTGCGCAACACCCTGCCTAAAGTCCCTGGCGGGCGCCTGATGCTGATGGCTGACCAAGACTTGCAATTTGGCGGTGGCCGCGAGCAAAGCAGTTCGCAGTACTCCTACATCCTGCAAAGTGGCGACCTCAACGAACTGCGCACCTGGTACCCGAAAGTCGTGGCAGCCCTTAAAGCGCTGCCCGAACTGACGGCCATCGATGCTCGCGAAGGGCGCGGTGCCCAGCAGGTGACGCTGGTGGTCGACCGCGATCAGGCCAAGCGTCTGGGCATCGACATGAACATGGTCACGGCGGTGCTTAACAACGCCTACAGCCAGCGGCAGATTTCGACCATCTACGACAGCCTCAACCAGTATCAGGTGGTCATGGAGGTCAATCCCAAATACGCCCAGGACCCTGAAACCCTTAATCAGGTGCAGGTCATCACCGCGGAGGGTCAGCGGGTACCGTTGTCCACCATTGCCCACTACGAAAACAGCCTGCAAGACGACCGCGTCGAGCACGAAGGCCAGTTTGCTTCCGAGACCATTGCCTTCGACATGGCGCCTGGTGTGTCACTGGAGCAGGGCACCGCTGCGATTGAGCGGGCGATTGCCAAACTGGGCCTGCCGGAAGACGTGATCGCGAAAATGGCCGGTACGGGCGATGCCTTTGCGGCCACGCAAAAGAGTCAGCCTTTTATGATTCTTGGCGCGTTGTTGGCGGTGTACCTGGTGCTGGGGATTCTTTATGAAAGCTACATCCACCCGCTGACCATTCTGTCGACCCTGCCGTCGGCGGGTGTCGGGGCGTTGTTGAGCATCTACCTGACGGGGGGCGAATTCAGCCTGATTTCACTGTTGGGCTTGTTCCTGCTGATTGGTGTGGTCAAGAAAAACGCGATCCTGATGATCGACCTTGCGTTGCAGCTTGAACGGCATGCGGGCCTCAGCCCCGAACAATCCATCCGCAGCGCCTGCTTGCAGCGTCTGCGACCGATTCTGATGACCACACTGGCGGCGATTCTGGGGGCCGTGCCGCTGTTGCTCAGCACCGCCGAAGGCGCCGAAATGCGCCAACCGCTGGGTCTGACCATTATTGGCGGGTTGATCTTCAGCCAGATCCTGACCCTCTACACCACCCCGGTGGTTTACCTCTATCTCGACCGCGCACGCCACCGTTTCAACAAATGGCGTGGCGTACGCACTGATGCTGCTCTGGAAACTTCGCTATGACCTCTCGTTTGCTTACCCTTGCTCCGGCCCTGTCGTCCCAACGTTGGGCGCTTGCCCGTGGGCTGAGCCTGGCGCTTACCGGTCTGTTGCTGAGCGCCTGTGCGATTGGTCCTGACTACCAGCGCCCGCAAGCGCCAGCCCCGCTTGAATACAAAGAAGCGGCGGGCTGGACACAAGCCAACCCCAGTGATGCCTTGGCCCGTGGCGCCTGGTGGGAGCTGTATGGCGATGCGCAACTCAATGCCTTGGTTGAAACGCTCAACCGTTCCAACCAGACCGTAGCGCAATCCGAAGCGCAGTTTCGTCAGGCGCAGGCACTGGTGCGCACCGCGCGTGGCGCCTTCTTCCCGAGCGCCGACCTGAGCGTGGGAAAAACCCGCTCCAGCCAAGGCTCAGGCAGTTCCAGTTCAAGCCTGACCCAATCGAGCAGCGGCATCCGCGACACCTTGAATGCACAAGTGGGTGTGAGCTGGGAAGCCGATGTCTGGGGCAAACTGCGTCGCGGGCTAGAAGCCAACGAAGCCAGCGCCGAAGCCAGCCTGGCCGACTTGGCGGCGATGCGTTTGAGCCAACAATCGGAACTGGTGCAGAACTACCTGCAACTGCGCGTGATTGATGAGCAAAAACGCCTGCTCGAAGCCACCGTTGAAGCGTACCAGCGTTCGTTGAAAATGAGCGAAAACCAATACCGTGCGGGTATCTCCGGCAAAGATGCCGTGGCCCAGGCGCAAACCCAACTGCGCACCACCCAGGCCAGCCTGATCGACCTGATCTGGCAGCGTGCGCAGTTTGAAAACGCCATTGCGGTCCTCACGGGGCAAGCGCCGTCAGGGTTCCAGCTGGCGGAAGTCAAAGACGTGCCGAACCTGCCGCAGATTCCGGTCAGCCTGCCTTCGCAACTGCTGGAGCGACGTCCTGACATCGCCTCGGCGGAACGCTCGATCATCGCGGCCAACGCCAACATCGGCGTGGCCAAAGCGGCGTATTACCCTGACTTCAGCTTGAGCCTGTCGGGTGGCTACAGCAGCAGCCAATACCAGGACTGGATCAGCGTACCGAACCGATTCTGGTCGGTGGGTCCGAAAATTTCCTTGCCTTTATTTGATGGTGGCCAGCGTTCGGCAGAGGTCGATCGCAACGAAGCGATCTATGACCAGACCGTGGCCAAATACCGCCAGACCGTGCTCGATGGTTTGCGTGAGGTCGAGAACTACATGGTGCAGTTGAAAGTACTGGGGGATGAGTCGGTGGTGCAGGAGCAAGCGCTGGAGTCAGCGCGTGAGTCGCTGCGTTTGACCACTAACCAGTACAAGGCGGGTTTGATTGCCTATCTGGACGTGGTCACGGTGCAAACGACGGCCTTGTCCAATGAGCGCACCGTGCTGAACCTGTTGCAAAGCCGGTTGATTGCTAGCGTGCAGTTGATTGCTGCTTTGGGTGGGGGATGGGATGGTAATACGGATTTGAGTGCCAATGAGCACACGGGCGAGCGCCCGTAAGGGTAAACCCGAGATAACTCGGTTCATGATCTAGCTTCTGATCCGGCCTTTGATCCGGCCTTTGATCTGGCTTTTGACTTGGCTTTTGATCTGCCGCCCCTTCGGGAGGCCGAGAGGAGGTTTCGCGGAGTGGGTCGACCGGCATGGATGCCGGGAGAGCCGTGTTGGGCCATGGATGGCCCGTCACGGCGTGCCCACGGAGCGGGACCGGAGCGAGGGACACCTGAGCGAAGCGAGGGCCGTACGCGGGGGCGGAAGCGTTTTGGTTACTTTGCCGCTTTTGCAAAGTGACACGCCGTAAGGGCGTAACCCGTAGAAAGCGGTGATACATGAAATGGATATGTACGCGGTTTATATAACTGGAGCACTGAGTACATATCCATTGGATGTGTAAATTCTTTCTACGGGTTTCGCCCTTACGGCGAGGTACTTTTGGCAAACGCCCCAAAAGTACCCAAAAGGTCTGCGCCCTACCATACGGCCGAGCTCGCCTAGGCTCGCCCGGTGCCTTCACTCCGGTGCTGTTATGGGGGCCCGCCGCGACGGGCCATCCTTGGCCCGATCGCGGCTGGCTCGGCGTCCTGCCTCGCCACCCCCATAACAGCACCTGCGTTCAGCCTCCTGTGATGGGCCCCAGTGTCGTTCCCACTGTTTCCGTGGCGGCAGGGAGGGAGGTTGGAAGCTGCAAGCTAAAAGCTAAAAGCTAAAAGCTAAAAGCTAAAAGCTAAAAGCTAGAAGCCTGTTTTCCCTCACTTGAATTCGGGATGTTTCGTACATGTTTGCCGATTGCGGGGCAGACTTGGCGACGCCTATAGTCAGCGCTCGCTTAACGGCGACCGGGTTTGGCGACCTTGAAGACATTTAGAGAGCAGTTGTTATATTTGGCTGAGCGTGTATTTTGCAACGCGATGCTTTATGGCTGCTGTGCGTGGGAGATCTTTGGATCTGCCGGGGTTCCTAAATGTTTCCGGCTCGCCAACCCGCGCACAGTGGCCACCTGTTTTTGTTTGGCGACGAAATCGGGTGGCTCTCATCAAACATTTAGGAAATGACTCATGACGAACACTCCGCTTATCCCGATGACCGCCATCGACTGCCTGATCCCCGCCTTATTGATTGACCGCAACGCCCCGGCCGATGTGCTCCATGCCAATGCAGCAGCCCGCATACTGGCTGCGACCCAATTAATGGAAACCCTGGCCCACCGTGACCTTGAGCTGGCCGATAAGGTCGACCTCAAACAAATCGCCACAGTTGTAATGATTTTGCTTCGTGATGGCTGCGACTTGCTGGATGTACTAGGTTGGCGTTTACGCCCCATGTAGGCGCTGACGAGCTCTGCGAGGCTGCGTCGTTTTCAGAAACACCGCGCTCAAAGACCTGACGACGATTGCATCCTCGAACGCAGCCTTCGTTCCTCGGCAGCAGCTACAGGAACCCCCCAAAAAAACAACACCGGCCCTCAGCTAGGCCATTTGGACGATGTGTCCATGACCGGCCAGTCTGATTATCCAAGGCAGGTTCCCGCCACCTCACCGCCGAGGTGGCTCGAGCATCCACGATAATAAAAAGAGGACTGGCCGCATGTCTTTTGCCCAGCATTTGCCTCCCGCCGCGAGGTGCCGACCATGCGCTCGATGATCGGTTACCTGGTGTGCCTGATCGTCGCGGCCACCATTGCTTTCACGTTTACCCCTCACACATCTCAAGACGTCGCGTCCGCTCAGTTGCGGCCCGACCGCTTACAAGTCAATGGCATGCTTTACCTCGATCAACGGGTCGTGGCAGTGGGCGAGCGCGGCAATATTTTGCTCAGCGATGACCAGGGTTCGTCATGGCAGTCGGCTGTGGTCACCCCTCAACGCGATTTGACCCTGACCGCGCTGGTCGCACTGGCCGATAAAAGTCTTCTGGCGGTGGGCCACGATGGCTGGATTCTGCGCTCCGAAGACGAGGGCGCTCACTGGACTGAGGTGCGTTACGACGCCGAGGTCGCTGAGCCTTTGCTGGGTATCTGGAATGCAGGCGGTAAACGCGTGATGGCGTTTGGCAGTTTTGGCAAGTTTTATCAGTCCGAGGATGACGGCCGTACCTGGCAAGCCCAGCCGCTGGAAGTCGACAGTGCGCACCTTAATGGCATGGACGGCGGCAGCGATGGCAAGCGCATGCTGGTGGGCGAGCAGGGGCTGGTGATGCGCAGTGCCGATGGCGGTCATAGCTGGGAAAAGCTCCCTGCTTTCTATAACGGTTCGCTGTTTGGGGTGGTGCGTCTGACGGCTGATCGTTGGGTCACTTACGGTATGCGCGGGCATGTGTTTGTCAGTCAGGATTTCGGCAAGAGCTGGTCTGCGGTCGATGTGGGTAATACCTCGCCGTTATATGGCCATGCACTGCTGCCCAATGGCGGCGGCTTGTTGATTGTCGGTGCTGGCAGTTCTCTGGTGCGTCTTGATGGTAATGGCCATCTGGTCAGTGCTACGCGCTTGTCGGGGTTGGGCACGTTGACGTCGGCGGTGTTGGCAGGTTCTCAACGCTTGCTGGTGGGGGGCGAACGCGGTGTGTTCCAGGGCACTGATGGCAGTGTTGCCGCGCTGGGAGGCAGCCGATGAATGTTGATAAAACAGCGACCACTCGCGTGGTCGAGCGCATGGCTGACCTGTTGATTGAGTGGCGCAAAGGGTTGTTGGCACTGTTCGTGGTATTGACCGTCGCGCTCGGTTATAGCGCTACGCACACTCAACTCGATCCGGGCTTTAACAAGCAGATCCCGGTGCGTAATGCGTTTATGGTCAATTTCCTCAATTTCAGTCAGTACTTCACCGGGGCCAATCGCTTTCTGGTCAGTGTGAAGTGGAAGGGCGAGGGGGATATCTATAACCCGGAGTACCTCGATACCCTGCGCAAGGTCACGGACGATGTGTTCTTTATCAACGGCGTCAGCCGCGCCAGTGTGACGTCGTTGTTTACCGCCAATGTGCGCTACATCGAAATAACCGAAGAGGGCTTTTTTGGTGATGTGGTGGTGCCGCCACGCTTCACCGGTTCTGCTGATGATTTAGCCCAAGTGCGCAATAACGTTGGCCGCTCGGGGCAGGTCGGGCGCTTGGTTGCCAACGATTTAACCTCGTCGATGGTGCGGGCCGACTTGCAGGATCTTGACCCGCAAACCGGCAAGTCGGTGTCATACGCTGACGTCGCCAAGCACCTTGAAGACATTCGCGCCAAGTACAGCAATGCCGATATCGAAATCAATATCGTCGGCTTCGCCAAGCTGGTGGGCGATGTGATTGAAGGGTTGACCACGGTCATCGGCTTTTTTGTGATTGCCTTTGTCATAACCGGAGTGATGCTGTGGTTTTACTCGCGCTCCTGGCGGCTGACAGTGGTTGCGCTGGTGGTGGCGCTGTTGCCCGTGGTGTGGTTGCTCGGCCTGTTGCCGTTGCTGGGCCTGGGCATCGACCCGATGTCGATTCTGGTGCCGTTTCTGATCTTTTCCATTGGGGTGTCTCATGCGGTGCAGATGACCAACGCCTGGAAACAGGACGTTCTTGCCGGGAGCCCGTCAGTACAGGCGGCGCACACGGCCTTTTGCAAGATTTTCATTCCAGGTTCGCTGGCGTTGCTGATGAACGCACTGGGCTTTGGCGTGATCATGCTGATCGATATTCCCATCGTGCATGAGCTGGGGGTGACAGCGTGCATCGGGGTGATGCTGATGATCATCACCAACAAGCTGATGCTGCCGATCATTCTCTCGTATTTGCAGCTTGAACCCCGGGCTTTGGCCCAGGGCCTTAAAGCGGCGCAAGGCAAGCACGCACTGTGGTGGCGGTTGTCGGCGCTGGCCGAGCCTAAACCTGCGTTGGCGGTGTTTGCGATCAGCTTGTTGCTGCTCGGAGTAGGTGCCTATAAGGCGCGGGATCTGGCCACCGGGGACATAGGCGCCGGTGCGCCGGAGCTGCGTGCCGACTCGCGTTACAACCAGGATAACCAGAAGATCATCAACAGTTATTCCATTGGCCTGGATGTGATGTCGGTGTTTGTTCAGGTTAAGGGCATTGAAGAGGGCTGTTTGGCACCGCAGGTGATGCGCGCCATCGAGTCGTTTGACTTTCAAATACGCAGCGTGGCGGGCGTGCAGTCGGTGCAAAGCGTCGCAGGCATGGGCAAAAACGTGATTGCCGGCAACAACGAAGGCAATCCGCGCTGGTCGGCCATTCCAGGCTCCGAACGCGGCCTGAGCCAAGGCGCACGCGCTTACATGCCGGATGACGGGCTGGTGACTGAAGGGTGTCAGCGCATGCAGATTCTGGTGTTTTTGACCAATCATGAAGGTGCAACGGTCAGCCATGTGGTGAACGAAACCCAGCGCATCATCGCCGGGCTGCAGAGCAATGAAGTGCAGTTCTTGATGGCGGGCGGCAATGTCGGGGTCATGGCGGCCTCCAATGAGGCGGTCAAGCAGGCCGAAGTGATCATGCTGGCGGCGTTGTTCGGGTCGGTCGCGCTGTTTTGCTGGCTGACGTTCGGCTCGTTTCGCGCCGTATTGTGCATTCTCGTGCCCTTGGCGATTGTGGCCATCTTGTGCAATGCCTTGATGGCGACGCTGGGCATCGGCCTGAAAGTGGCCACCTTGCCGGTGATGGCATTGGGTGTCGGCGTAGGGGTGGATTACGGGATTTACCTGTATGAGCGGATCGCTCATGAAATGCGGGACGGCAAGGACCTGCGCCATGCTTTTTATGAGGCGATGTGTCAGCGCGGAACCGCAGCGGTATTTACCGCGCTGACCATGTCCATCGGAGTCTGTACCTGGGCATTCGCACCCCTCAAGTTCCAGGCAGACATGGGCGTATTACTGTCATTTATGTTCCTGGTCAATGTGTTAGGTGCGATCTTCCTGCTGCCCGCGCTAGCCGCTTGGTTCAACTTGGGACGGCCGCTGGTGAAGGTAAAAGTGCCCCTTAAAAGTGCATCGTCGGGCCATTACCCACTCAAACAGAGCGTGGCCGCTAAAGACGCGTCAAACCGTTGAAATAGAGGGCTTGACGGAGTGGAGTGGCAAGCAGCATAAAGACACGCTTGGTTTTTTCACACAGCTGTTAAGGAGTTTTCTTACGCTGTGGCGCGAGTAATAAGAACAATAAAAAGGGCAGGCCATTGAGCCTTGCCCGTTGCGAGGGAAAGTCCGTGGATAAAGTGACCTTGAATCACCAAACCCTGGCCAGTCTGGGGCTCGAATTGTCCGATTACGATCAAATGGTCGGCAATTTTTATGATGGCGCACTGGACCCGAAAGTGATGGGTCGCACCCTGTGTGCCGTGCGCAGCATGTTTGCGGCCAACTACGCGACGTTGATTTTACGCGTGCCCGATCAGCCTGATTTGGGCCTGATGATTGTGGCGGGTGATATTGAGGGTGAAGGTGAGCTGACCTACCAGACGTATCCACAGACCAACACGCCTTTTATTGGCCAGGCGCTGGATCAGGTGTTCACGGTCGAAGACATCATGACCGAGACTGACTGGGTGCAATCGGCTTACTTCAAAGCCTACTGCGGCCCGCAAAACGTATTTCATGTGATGGGCGCTGACATCTCCACGCCGGACGGCGGCAAGTTGCGCTTTCGCATCACCCGGCCAAAATCGTCGCCTAAATTCTCTGATGCAGAGCGCGCCTTGTGCGCCATGTTCCTGCCGCATTTGCGTCGGGCCTTGCACTTGCACAACTTATTGGACCGCAGTGAGTCCATGAGCGAGCTTTACGCCCAAGCCATCAATCGGCTCTCGGTGGCCACGATTGTGCTCGACGAGAGCGGCAAGGTGCTGCGCCTCAATCCTGTCGCCGAAGAAATGCTTAAAAGCGCCGATGGCCTCAAGGTGGTCGGTGGCCGTCTGGAAGCCACCTACCCGAGTGACAACCGCGAGTTGCAACGCCTCATCAAGCACGCCTTTTGCCCTGAAGTGCGCGACGGTGGGGTGACGGCAGACGCCATGTCTGTGACCCGGCCTTCGGGTCAGGTCAGTCTGGGCCTGGTGGTGGAAGCGATTCCCTCACTGGAATGGGCCGAAGGCAAAAGCAAACCTGCGGCGGTGATCTATATCCGCGACTCGGTGGGCAAATCGCTGGCCAGTGAGGTCGTCACCAAGCAACTGTTCAACCTCACCAAAGCTGAAACCGCATTGGCGATGGAGCTGGCGAACGGCTTGTCTCTGGAAGAAGCCGCGGAAAACCTCAACATACGCCGCAACACGGCGCGGGCTCATTTACGTTCGATCTTTTCCAAAACCGGGGTGCGTCGTCAGACCGAGCTGGTGAGGATTTTACTGAACAGTGTGGTCGCCTTGGGAAAGCCCAAGTGCGCCTTGCGCGCAGTTGAGTCGGTGATTGTCCCGGCGCCGCAGTTGGCGCGCGCGGCTCGTCAAAGCGCTTAAGCGTTGCCTATTGGCCGATAGGGGGACCCAACACCCTGTCGGTTACTCGTCAGTCAGGCACGGATCGTGCCTGCATCATCAAGGAATGTCTTATGCCCGTTACAGCTGTCAGCGGTTCTGCGTCTGGAATCGGCGCTGCGGTGTGTGCCCAATTGCGCGCCGCAGGCCACCGCATCATTGGAATAGACCGCGCCAATGCCGAGGTGGTCGCTGATCTGTCGACCCGTGAGGGTCGTCAGGCGGCGGTGGCACAGGTGCTTGAGCAGTCCGACGGGGTGCTTGACGGGTTGGTGTGCTGTGCAGGCTTGGGGGTGACAGCCACGTCCAGCAGTCTGGTGCTGGCGGTTAACTATTTTGGTGTCAGTGAGCTGCTCGACGGTTTGGCCGACGCCTTGGCTAAAGGTCAGCATCCGGCCGCAGTGGTGATTGGCTCGGTGGCGGCGACACACGCCGGTGCAGACCAGCAGCCGATGGTCAGTGCGATGCTCGCCGGTGACGAGGCGCAAGCACTGACGTTAGCCGACACTCTGGGCCAGCCGCACATTGCCTATGCCAGCTCCAAGTACGCCGTGACCTGTCAAGCGCGGCTCAAGTCGGTGCACTGGGCCGCCCAAGGCATTCGCTTGAACGTCGTTGCGCCGGGTGCCGTCGAAACTCCGCTGCATCAGGCGGCCAAGGATGACGCGCGGTTTGGCAAGTCGGTGCGTGAGTTTGTGGCGCCCCTGGGCCGTGCCGGGCATCCAGAAGAAATCGCCACTGTGGTGGCGTTTCTGCAATCCGCGCAGGCCAGTTTTGTCACCGGCAGCGTGGTGTTTGTCGATGGCGGTATGGACGCGATGGTTCGTGCGCAACGTTTCTGACTTTTAAGGATGACCCATGAGAAAGGTGGCATTTATTACCGGCGCCAGCCGCGGCATTGGTCGCGAAACCGCCTTGGCGTTTGCCCGTGCAGGGTTTGATGTGGCCATTAGCGCCCGCAGCCTGGAGGAGGGCCAAAGCCATGCTCATGGCCTGCGCAACCCAGACGGCACGGCACTGCCCGGCAGCTTGAACGGCACCGCAGCGGCGGTTCGTGAACTGGGACGCAAGGCGTTGGTGGTGCCGATGGACTTGCTGGACAGTGACTCCGTACTGGCCGCCAGCGAGGCGGTGTTTGCCGAGTATGGCCGGGTCGATGTACTGGTCAATAACGCGATTTATCAGGGCAGTGACCTTAATTTGCCCTTTATGCAGTTGCAGCCCGAGACACTGGAGCGAGTGTTTCAAGGCTATGTCATGACCCCGTTTCTGCTGACCCGCGCCGTGGTGGGCAAGATGCTGGAGCAGGGCGGCGGAGTGGTCATCAATGTCACCTCGGGGGCCGGTGAAAGTGACCCGCCGGTGGCGGCAGGCAAGGGCGGATGGGGGTATGCGTATGGCGCTGGCAAAGCGGCCGTGTCGAGGTTGTCGGGAATTTTGTCAGTGGAATTGGGCGACCAGGGGATTCGTGCTTATACCCTCAACCCCGGCGTTGTGACCACGGATGCCTTGCGCGCCACCATCGGTGACAAAGGCGTGATTGCCTTGCGTGCAGGGTCGGCGCCACCTGAAGTCCCTGCGGCGGTCATGCTGTGGTTGGCTACTGATGAGGCCGCGGTTGATCATCAGCGTAAAACCATTCACTGCCAGCCCTTTGCCCGTGAGCACGGGATTGTGGCTGATTGGCGCTGAGGCAGTCTGTTGCTTGTAGCCGCTGACGAGGAACGAAGGCTGCGTTCGGGGGCGTAGCCGTCGTAGAACCCTGAATTGCGACCGCTGCGCGCTCGATCGCAGCCTCGCATTACTCGTCAGCGGCTACAAAAGCTTTACCTAGTCCAAGTGAACGATGAGCACGCTTCCCTCCTCGGGGAAGATCACTCAGGCAGGCGCCCTGGCCCTTTAACCTGAGGAATAATAAAAATGACTAAACTCGCTGAAATCCACGTCGAGAATGCCTTGGCTCCGCGCTTTGGCCGCGGTTGGCATTGTCTGGGGGATGCCGATGAGTACCGTGATGGCAAGCTGCATACCCTGAATGTGTTCGGCACCCGTTTACTCGCCTTCGCCACGTCCAAGGGCGAGATCAGTGTGCTCGACGCCCACTGCCCGCACATGGGCGCTGACCTGTCCCAAGGCACGATTGAAAACGATCGTGTGGTGTGCGCGTTCCACCATTGGCAGTACGACGCCAGTGGTAAATGCGTTGAAATTCCGTACTGCAAGCGCATTCCACCCAAAGCCAAAACCCGTGCCTGGCAGACCTGCGAAGTGAATAAACTGCTGTTTGTCTGGAACAACCCTGAAGGTAAACCGCCCGCTGATGACGTGGTTATCCCGCACCTGCCGGAGATGGACAGCGACGAGTGGCTGCATTCCTGGCACATGGACAAGCTGATCATCAACACCAACCCTCGCGAGTTGGTCGACAACCTGGTAGATGCACAGCATTTCGGCCCGGTTCACGGCACCCCGACCAAGTACTTTCACAACATTTTTGAAGGGCATATCGCCCATCAGATCTTCCATGGTGACTCTGAGCGTCTGGGCGGTGATTTGGTCGCCGAGTCGGCCTATTTTGGCCCGGCCACGCACTTCACCCGCATGAGTGCCATGTTCGACGGGATAGAAATCAAGTCGATCCTGCTCAACTGCCATATACCGATTGGTCCCAACAGTTTTGAACTGCGTTTCGGCTGCATGGTGAAAAAAGTACCGGGCTGGACGGATGAGCAAAACGAAGCACTGGCCATTGACTACGTGCAGCGCAACCGTGACTCGTTCTATCAGGACGTGGATATCTGGACCCACAAGATTCGCATCAATAACCCGGTGCTGGCGGAAGGTGATGGCCCGGTCTATCAGCTGCGCGAGTGGTATCAGCAATTCTTCACCGATGAAGCCAGCGTGCCTCAGAGCATGGCCGAGCGTCGTGAAATCACCACGGTGGACAATCGCTGATTGAGCCACGATGCGCTGTGGTGCTGGCTTTTTGATCCGAGCCTTTTAAGATGAGCGGCTTCTGCCGGTCACGGGCTTGGATCAAGGCCAATGTTGAATAAAGACACCATCTCCATGCATCTGGTGCGCGAAGCGCTGTTGCACAGTTGCGCGTCACCGAGTCGCAGAGACGACGTGCTGCTCGAGGTCGGGATCGCCCCGGCGCTCTTGAATCGGTTGGATTCCCGTGTACCGGCCACGGTCTATGCACGGCTGTGGCGACTGCTGGCGCGGCGTCAGGACGATGAGTTTTTTGGCATGGACCCGCGCAAACTCAGGGCCGGCAGCCTTGAATTCATGTGTCGCGCGGCCATGGCCCAGCCCACCCTGGCGCAAGGGGTGGAGCTGATGCTGGGCTTTTTGTCGTTGATGCTGGAGCTTCTGCCCGCCCACTTGGTTCGTCAGCAAAGCCTGGCAGAGATTGTCTTGCACGAGCCTGCCACCGACCCCAATCGTGCCTTCACCTACTTTACCTACTGGATGATTGTGCACGGTGTAGCCTGCTGGTTGGCCGGGCGCAGGATTCCGATTCTGGCCATTGAACTGCGCTGTGCAGCCCCCGATTACTGCGATGACTACCGCGTGATGTTTTCCGAAAATCTGCGTTTTGATCGTCCGCGTACGCGCATGATTTTCGCGGCTGACTGTCTGGATGTGCCCATCAAACGCACGGCGCAGGAGCTGCAATGCTTTCTGGCAGAAGCGCCCGCCAACATTCTGGTCAAATACCGGGATCCGCTCAGTTTGGCCAGTCAGATCAAACAGGATCTGCGGTTGTTGCCTGCCGACCAGTGGCCGGAAACAGAGGGTGTGGCGCAAGGGTTTCACATGTCAGCGTCCACCCTGCGTCGGCGCTTGGCCGACGAGGGGCAGACTTATCAAGGGCTCAAAGACGGCGTGCGCAAGGAGCTGGCGATCCAGTGGCTGGCCGAACCGCAATTGAGCTTTGCCGACATTGCCCAGCGATTGGGTTTTGCCGACACCAGCTCGTTTTACAAGGCCTTTCGCAAATGGAGCGGCTCTAACCCGGGGCATTACCGCAGTTTGATTTTGGCCAGCCCGCACACTGCAAACCTGTAGCCGCTGCCGTAGGCTGCGATCGGCGACGCAGTCGCCGTAAATCCGGAGTATGCGGTGGGACAGGTTGACGACGGCTGCGCCGCCGAACGCAGCCTTCGTGCCTCGTCAGCGGCCACAGGCATCGCCTACCGAACCGCAATTGAGCTTTGCAAACCTGTAGCCGCCCCCGAACGCAGCCTTCGGCAGCTGCTACGCGAGAGTCTCTTGCGCAGGGGCCGACCCTATGCCCGTCGTTGTACGCAAGCGCCCCTCCAACCGGCGTTTGAGGCCACGAGGTTCGATCATCAATTTAGACCCTTTGGCCGCATTGGCCCGGCCCCACTCTTCAAACAGTTCAAGGCAGGCGTGGTCGATATAGCTCAAGTAGTTAAGCGGCACATGCAAGGTGCATCCAGCGGGCACCTTGGCCAGTATCTGAGTCAAGGCAGGCACTTTGAGAAAGGTCGCAGCACCGTTCAAACGCAATTCCATTTCGTCTGCTTGCGGCAAGTCAACCAAACTGATTTTGAGCCTCGATGCCTTCCACGCCAGTTTTGCCAGCGTCAGGCCGAAACCGACCAGCACTCCGGTCAACAAGTCGGTGAAGATGATTGCCAGCGCGGTGGCCGCGTAGGTGAACATCGGCATGCGACCATAACGTGCCAAACCGCGAAAAGCCTTCAGGTCGACCAGCTTAAAGCCGGTATAGACCAATACGCCCGCCAGACTCGCGATTGGAATGCTTTGCAGCACACTGGACAGCAGCATTACAAAGGCCAGCAGCCACACGCCATGAAAAATCGCTGAAAGACGCGTGGTTGCACCGGCCTGAACATTGGCTGAGCTGCGTACGATGACCCCGGTCATCGGCAGCGCACCGACAAGGCCACACAGCATGTTGCCCACGCCTTGGGCGGTCAGTTCCTTGTCGAAATCAGAGCGTTGGCCGTTGTGCATGCGATCGACCGCCGCCGCCGATAACAGGGTTTCCGCACTGGCGATAAAGGCGACCGCAAAGGCTGCGATAAGCAGGTTGGGGTCGGCCAGGTTCAACAGATCAGCAGGGCGCAACCAGTCAATCGCTTCTGCCAGGTTGTCCGGGACTTCAACGCGTTTGACCTGCAAGGCCAGCAGCAGACTGACCCCGGTGGTCAAACCAACGCCGAGCAAGGCGCCGGGCACAAAGCGCAGCTTTTGTGGGCGCCATTTGTCCCATGTCCACATCACCAGCATGGTGCTCAGGCCCAGCAGACCGGCTTGCCAGCCAAGGCTCGGAATGGCTTGAGCGACGGCTGCCGGGAAGCCCGAAAGGTTGTCCAGCCCTGAGGGTTTGGGCACACCGTCGAGCATCACATGCACTTGCGATAACACGATCAACACACCAATGCCCGCGAGCATCCCGTAGACAACGGCCGGGGCGGTCACGCGAAACCAGCAGCCCAGACGAAGCCGTCCAGCCACCAGTTGTAAAAAACCGGCCAATAGCAGAATTGGCCCGAGCATGGCGATGCCATGCTGGCGAACCAATTCGAACACCAGCACGGCCAAACCGGCTGCCGGGCCACTGACTTGCAGGGGCGAACCGGCCAGCCAGCCCACCACCAGCCCGCCGATGATGCCGGTGATCAAGCCTTTGGCCGGTGGCATACCGGAGGCGATGGCAATGCCCATGCACAAGGGCAGGGCGACCAGAAATACAACCACAGAGGCCAGCAGCTCCCGTGGCAATACCGCTTTCAGTTGAGCAGCACGCATGATGATTCTCCCTAAGGACTGTTGAGGCGCAGCGAAACCTGGCGGCTTGAAGAGCGGCCACTGCCTTAACCCGTGGGTGATGGTTTAGAAACGCGCCTTAGGGGTCGCGCAAGGGATTGCCTGTGCATTGTCCAAAGGCAGGAAGAGCCCCTGTTCTGCGTCATAGGCTTTAATCTGGCTGGTTTCGATGTTGTAGACCCAACCATGGATAAACAACTGGCCGTTGGCAATGCGTGACGCCACGGAGGGGTGAGTTCGCAGGTGCTGTAACTGAGCGATCACGTTCTCTTCGGTCAGGACATGCATGCTGTCAGCTTCAGTGGTGCAGTTGCAGTGGTCTTGCACCATGCTTTTGGCGACTTCGGCATGGCGCAACCAGGCTTTGACGGTGGGCATTTTGCCCAGGCTTTGTGGGTTGAGCACGGCGCGCATGGCGCCACAATCAGAATGCCCGCAGACAATGATGTGCTGAACACCCAGTGCCAGATTGGCGTACTCAATGGCGGTGGAGACGCCGCCATTCATCTCGCCATAAGGCGGCACCACATTGCCGACATTACGGGTGACAAACAAATCGCCAGGGGCGCTTTGGGTGATCAGTTCGGGAACGATTCGGGAGTCGGCACAGGCAATGAACATGGCCCGTGGTCGTTGCGCCGTCGCCAGTTTTTTAAACAGGTCTTTTTGTTGGGGAAAGACCTCGTGATGAAAATGCAAAAATCCTTCTACGATCTGCTGCAGCGCTGCGTCGACATGCTCCGTTTCGGGATGGGCAGTTGCTGCAGCCTGCAGCTGTGTGACTTTATGATCCATCATTCATCCTCTGTGGCAGAGCCGGGTAAGTAAGTCCGAGTCAGGGGTGACTCAAGGCCACAGTAGCGGGCCAAACTTAACTAAACCTTAATTAACCGCTCTGGCACGGGCGTTTGATGATGGCACAAAGCAATCTTGGCGGCCTGTTCCGAGCGCGCAAAAGCGCATGAAGCAGGCCGGCCGAGACGTTGCATTATTCGGATTTGACGGTGGCTACATCATCGGCCTTGACCTTGATGGGCTTGCCGGCAATGTCCACAAACTCGTAATAACCATCCTTGTTGGTTGTACTGGGCAGATCTTTAGTCAGGTATTGCGTGCCATTTTGCAAGGTCACCAGTGTGGGGGTGGCGCAGCCCGCCAATGCCAATACAGCCACCATGACCCACGGCAAACCTATAACGTTGAGCTTCATGCCAGTCCTTGAGTCGTTCGCAAATAATAAGGGGTTGATCGTGTCAGATTCGGTTCAACTACTGTTTGGAGCAGTAATTGCCGGGTATGACAGCAATTTTTCCAAAGAGTGCGTCAGAGTGTGGGCGTTTTCACTTATGAATTCAAAAGGGTGAGTGCATTAATCAGGTTGGACAGATCTGTGTGCCATGATCAAGGCCTTGCTTATCAAGGCGGCTGGTCAGGGTGGCTTTGCCGTCTTTCCAGGTCAGGGTCAGTACGTACAGTGAGTCAAAGTCATCGCCAGACCAATCTTCAGTCAATGTGACCTTTTTACCCAGCGCTTTGCCAGCGACGCTGTTGATCAGCTCGGGCAAATAGCCGTGGGACCACGCGGTGTAGATAGTCGAGGTGTGATACTTATCGTCGGTCAATTCGTTCGCAAGGGCGCGAGTGTCGTTGGCGGAGTATTGCAGATTGATCGGTAAGCCCAATTTTATGGCACTGGGGTTGATGGTCATCATTGGGCGTACGTAACTGTACGCATCATCTGCAGCGCCTTCTTCGACTTCCCGTGAGGGGTTGGCGGCAAATATATAGTCAGCGTTGCCGTAGCGCTGTGGCAGTACGGTGGCCAAGTCGATGGCCCGATTCAAACCCTGGCAGTTGAGTTGCCCAAGGCCATCGACCGGTTTTTCAGCGTGACGCATAAAGACCAGGGTTTGTACGCCGTCGACTGGCTGAGCAAAGACTTTATCGGCATGTACCGCGAGGGTGGTTGCACCTGTGATCAGAAACAGCGAGCTAAGCGCCAGTGCATAAGATTTGACACGAGGTTTGATCCAGACGGACAGGTTCATGGGGTTCTTCTGTTACTGCTATTAAGGCCGACCGGCCTGGCACATCGAGCGGGTTGCGTCGTGTGTTTGTCCCTGTCGTTAACGCAAGTCCTGTTGCTTTCCTTCCTTTTAATGAAGTGTTTATTAGACGCCTTTTACACTGTTGGTTCGATTCTACTTACGTCAAATGACGATTTGACGTACGTGATGAGGTAATTACAGCTGTTTTTGTGTGACTAAATCATTCAGCGCTAATGGGCAGGGTCGTTACCCACCCTTCAGCGCTTGGGATCATACCGCGATGCAGGGCCGTGCCACCTAACCCGAATGGTCGATACGCAGGGTTGGGGCTCAGCGTTATGGTGTCGTGTCTGTACTCACGGGACCTATCGGGGGAGAAACAATGAAGGTGCTGGCCTGTATCAAACGCGTGGTCGATTACAACGTTAAGGTCCGCGTCAAAGCGGACAACTCCGGCGTTGACCTCGCCAACGTCAAGATGTCGATGAACCCCTTCTGCGAAATCGCCGTGGAAGAAGCCGTACGCCTGAAAGAGAAGGGTGTTGCGACTGAAATCGTCGTTGTCTCCATCGGCCCGACCACGGCTCAGGAACAGCTGCGTACCGCGCTGGCGCTGGGTGCCGATCGTGCCATTCTTGTTGAGTCCGCCGAAGACCTGACGTCGCTGGCCGTGGCCAAGCTGCTTAAAGCGGTGGTGGACAAGGAGCAGCCTCAGTTGGTGATCCTGGGCAAACAGGCCATCGACAGCGACAACAACCAGACCGGCCAGATGCTGGCTGCGCTGACCGGTTACGGTCAGGGCACCTTTGCTTCGAAGGTTGAAGTGGCAGGCGACAAGGTTGCCGTGACCCGTGAAATCGACGGCGGCGCACAAACCGTGTCGCTGAGCTTGCCGGCCATCATCACCACCGACCTGCGTTTGAACGAGCCGCGTTATGCGTCCTTGCCAAACATCATGAAAGCCAAGAAAAAGCCGCTTGAAGTGCTGACGCCTGACGCGTTGGGTGTTTCGACGGCATCGACCCACACAACCTTGAAAGTCGAGGCGCCAGCAGCACGCAGCGCAGGCATCAAGGTCAAGTCGGTGGCTGAACTGGTCGAGAAACTGAAAAACGAAGCGAAGGTACTGTGAATTGGAGGGCTTAAAGATGACTATCTTGGTAATCGCCGACTTTTTAGAAGGGCAGGACGGCAAGACGCTGGCTCCGGCTACGCTGAACACCGTTGCCGCCGCTGCCAAAATCGGTGGCGACATCAACGTTCTGGTTGCAGGCCAGGGCATTGGCGCTGTGGCTGAAGCGGCCGCGAACATCGCTGGCGTGGCTAAAGTGCTGGTGGCCGATAACGCCGCTTACGCACATCAACTGCCAGAAAACGTTGCCCCTCTGGTTGCTGCTCTTTGTTCAGAGGCGGGGGGGAAGGGCTACAGCCACATCCTGGCCGCCGCGACTTCGAACGGCAAAAACATCCTGCCGCGCGTTGCTGCCCAGCTGGACGTTGATCAGATCTCCGAGATCATCTCGGTCGTCAGCGCTGACACCTTCACCCGCCCAATCTATGCCGGTAACGCCATTGCTACCGTGCAGTCGACTGCGCCGGTCAAAGTGATCACCGTGCGTGCCACCGGTTTCGATCCGGTTGCCGCTGAAGGGGGCTCGGCTGTGATTGAGGCGGTTGCAGCGGTTCATGATGCAAGCACTTCGTCGTTCGTCGGAGAAGAGCTGGCCAAGTCGGACCGTCCAGAACTGACGGCTGCCAAAATCGTCGTGTCCGGCGGTCGTGGCATGCAGAACGGTGACAACTTCAAGTACCTCTATTCGTTGGCAGACAAGCTGGGCGCTGGGGTGGGCGCGTCCCGTGCCGCCGTGGATGCAGGCTTTGTAGCCAATGACATGCAGGTCGGCCAAACCGGCAAAATCGTTGCGCCACAGCTGTACATCGCGGTCGGTATCTCCGGCGCGATTCAACACTTGGCGGGTATGAAAGACTCCAAAGTGATCGTCGCGATCAACAAGGATGAAGAAGCACCGATCTTCCAGGTGGCCGATTACGGCCTTGTTGCCGATTTGTTTGAAGCGGTGCCTGAGCTGGAACTTGCTGTTTGAGGCAGTGCAGGGAGGCAGAAGATTTTTGAAACAATGCTTTTTGTAGCCTTTGCTGCGCCTTCTTCAAGTGATGTGTACATTCCCGGGGGTGTAACCCAGTTGCACCCAATCGCTTATTTTAAGGATGCGTTATGTCGGGAATAAATCTAAAAACAATCTTTGCCGCCGCTGTAACAACTGCGTTGTCCCTGACGGGAGTTGCTCACGCTGCGGTCCCGGACCCTTTGCATATAGCCGGTAATTATAAATGCACGGGCTTTGACAGCCATGACGGTGCATTTATCGGCGACCTGACGTTCAGGCTCGATGAGAAGGCCAGCCACTTCGATAAGAGCTTTGGTGCCTATACGTTCAAACTGATTGTTGAACTGGGCGGCGAGAAATCGACCTATAGCGGTTATGCCGCTGCTCAAGGCCAGTCGTTGTCCATGTTCTTTGCCAACGACAACGAACAGGCACCCACCGATCGGGGCACAGGGATTGCTGTGATCACCCACGATCAGGACAGTGAGGGTAAATACACCACCACCTTGCACAAGTCCTATTACCTGCCCGATTACAAGGGCGGTGGACGCGGCACTGAGAGCTGCATTAAAACGAGCACCCCGCACTAATAAAAAAGGCCCTGGAAAGTCTCCAGGGCCCTTTGTATAACCGCTTGATCAGCTGTAGCTATTAACCTTGACCAGCGTTGACTCGGTTTGAGCTTGTTTCCAGCTCAGGGACAGCGTTTGCAACACACGCTCAAGGTATTCTTTATCGGCTGCGGCTTTCTTGCCCACGTAGCCATGACCACGACGATACATTTTCAGACGGGCACGCATTTGCGGGTGTTGTTCTTCGAATCGGGTCTCTTCTTCACCGCAGGGCAGCGGGTCCAGATGTACATCACCGGTTTCGTTGATCCACAAAATATGATTGTCGAGCGAGTCTTTACGGGTGGCGAACAGTTCAGCCAGCGCATTAACAGACGGTTGATTATTCAGGTTCATAGCAAACTCCTTGACCACGCGTTGATCTGTCTAATTGATTCGCGCAACTGCACATGCAGCGCTACGCAGTGTTTATCCAAAGCAGATCGGGCCTTGAGTTCGTCAATATGTAGCCGCCATAAAAAGCACTACATATACAGCGTAAAGCGAGGGAGAGCAGCGTGAACCAGGATGCCTGAGTGACATGACGCATCAGCCACAAGCTTCTTGAGGACGTTTCGCTAGCACCTCACGCCACTAAACGTGGACGATCAAGCCAGGTCAGCTTCATCAATTCTGCCTTGTGGGCAGTACCTATCCCGGAACAGCCCGACAGCTCGTCGAGCATGCTTGCAACAACCCTTTCCAGCGCTTCCGGTGGGGAAGACGTCTGCATAATGCGGCGGGAAAATCGGGTCGTCAAGACATATGTAGTGATTATTTTGCGGCACTACATATGTGACTCGTCAGTCTCTTTTCAGCCTTCCAGTCACCCGCTGGCACACGGCTCATTGGCCAAAACAGTCAGCCAGCTTGCGCGGTTTGACCATTGTGACGACGGCCTTGCAAGGCGATTATCATCAGGATGTTTCACGGCTCCCATCCTAAAAACAAAGACCGAGGGATTCTGTTGATGCGTGACTATCTGACCGCGATGAATGACTTTGAATACCCGCGTACGGTCATGGAGGCACTTCATGGCCAATTGACGGCGCTCAATGCCTGTGTCGAGTGCTGTGATCGCCACGCCTTGCCGGGCAGGATCGCCCTGTTTTGGGAGGGGCGAGAGGCCAGCAGCGCGACATACACCTTTACGGAGTTGCAGGATAAAAGTGCCCGTTTTGCTAACTTTCTATTGGCCCAAGGGGTCACGCAGGGCGACAAAGTAGCGGGTTTATTGCCGCGAAATGTCGAGTTGTTGATTGTGGCATTGGCCGCATGGCGTATTGGTGCGATCTATCAGCCGCTGTTCACCGCCTTTGGCCCTAAAGCCATTGAGCATCGACTGAACAGTTCAGGCGCGGCCGTGGTGATCACCGATGGCATCAATCGCTCCAAATTGAACGACGTCAGCGACTGCCCGCCGGTCGTCACCGTGGCGGGCGCAAAAGGGCAGGGCGTGGTGCGCGGGGATTTCAGTTTTTGGGCCGAACTGGAGAATTACTCACCGCTCTGCGAACCCGTGATGTTGACTGGCGATGATCCTTTCCTGCTGATGTTCACCTCGGGGACAACCGGCCCCGCGAAGCCGCTGCTGGTGCCCCTCAAAGCCATCGTTGCCTTCCAGAGCTATACCCGCGATGCGGTGGATTTGCGGCCCGAAGATGCGTTCTGGAATCTGGCCGATCCGGGCTGGGCCTACGGGATCTACTTTGGCATCACCGGCCCGCTGTCGATGGGGCATCCCATCACGCTTTACGATGGCCCGTTCACGGTCGAAAGTACCTGCCGTGTGATCAAAAAATACGGCATCACCAATCTCACCGGCTCACCCACGGCTTATCGTTTGCTGATTGCCGCCGGGGAAGCGTTCTCAAGCAGGATCAAAGGTCAACTGCGCGCAGTCAGCAGCGCCGGCGAACCACTGAACCCGGAAGTGATTCGCTGGTTCGCCGAGCAACTCAACGTCACGATTCATGACCACTACGGCCAGACCGAAGTCGGCATGGTGCTGTGCAATCACCACGGGTTGGCTCACCCGATACACCGTGGGGCGGCGGGATTTGCCTCGCCGGGCCACCGGATTGTGGTACTCGATGACAACCATCAGGAATTGCCCGTGGGTCAGCCGGGTATTTTGGCGGTTGATCGCAGCCAGTCGCCGATGTGCTGGTTTGACGGCTATCTGGGGTTCAAGACCAAGGCCTTCGTCGGAAATTATTACTTGAGCGGTGACACCGTTGAGATGAATGCGGATGGCAGCATCAGCTTTGTCGGGCGCAGTGATGATGTGATTACCACGTCGGGTTATCGCGTTGGCCCTTTCGATGTAGAAAGCGCCTTGCTTGAGCATCCGGCAGTGATAGAAGCCGCTGTGGTGGGTAAACCGGATGCCGAGCGTACCGAGTTGGTTAAAGCGTTTGTGGTGCTCAGTTCGCACTACCCGGGCGACGCCCAATTGGCTGAGACCTTGCGCTTGCACGTGCGCCAGCGTCTGGCGGCGCATGCCTATCCCCGAGAGATCGAATTTGTCAGCGAGTTGCCGAAAACACCGAGCGGCAAGTTGCAGCGTTTCATTTTGCGCAATCAGGAAATCGCCAAGGCTGAAATGGCCGCAAGCGCGAAAAGCACCGCCTGATATTTTTCAATGACGTCGTTCAGGACATTCCATGCAGATTGAAAACAAGGTTTTTATCGTCACTGGCGGAGCTTCGGGGCTAGGGGCCGCCACCGCTGAAATGCTGGTGCAAGCGGGTGCCAAAGTGATGCTGGTCGACATGAATGCCGACGCCGTCGCAGCGCAAGCGCGCACACTGGGTGCGCAAGCCAGCAGCGTGGTTGCCGACATCAGTCAGAGTGAAGCGGCGCAAGCCGCCGTGGATGCGACCGTCGCGCAGTTTGGTGGCGTCAACGGGCTGATTAACTGCGCAGGGATTGTGCGTGGAGAGAAGATCCTGGGCAAAAAGGGTCCGCATGCGTTGGATAGCTTCAGTCAGGTGATTAACGTCAACCTCATCGGCAGTTTCAACATGTTGCGTCTGGCAGCGGCCGCGATGGCAGAAACACCGGCCGATGCCGAAGGTGAGCGCGGGGTGATTATCAACACCGCGTCTGTAGCCGCGTTCGATGGCCAGATAGGGCAGGCGGCGTATGCCGCCTCCAAGGGGGCCATTGCCAGCCTGACATTACCGGCGGCGCGGGAGCTGGCCCGTTACGGGGTTCGGGTCATGACCATCGCCCCGGGCATTTTTGAAACGCCGATGATGGCGGGCATGACGCCCGAAGTGCGCGAGTCGCTGGCCGCGGGTGTGCCGTTTCCTGCGCGTCTGGGCAAGCCCGCCGAGTATGCCTCGCTAGTGCGCCATATCATTGAAAACAGCATGCTCAATGGCGAGGTGATCCGTCTCGACGGTGCCTTGCGCATGGCTGCCAAATAAGGGGTGAGAAATGACTGTCAGCAATGATCCGATCGTGATTGTGAGCGTTGCCCGTACGCCGATGGGCGGCTTTCAAGGTGAGTTGAAAGGTCTGACCGCGCCGCAACTGGGCGCTATCGCGATTCGTGCCGCGGTTGAGCGTGCAGGTGTGGCGTTTGAGGGCGTTGAAGAAGTGTTGTTTGGCTGTGTGCTATCAGCCGGTCTCGGTCAGGCGCCTGCCCGACAAGCGGCCTTGGGAGCAGGGTTGGACAAGGGGACGCGTTGCACCACGCTGAACAAGATGTGTGGCTCAGGCATGGAGGCAACCATTCTGGCCTATGACCGGCTCGTGGCAGGCAGTGTCGATGTGGTGGTCGCGGGAGGCATGGAAAGTATGTCCAATGCGCCGTATTTGCTCGACCGCGCGCGCAGTGGCTACCGCATGGGGCATGGTCGGGTGCTGGACCATATGTTTCTTGACGGTCTGGAGGACGCCTATGACCGTGGGCGCTTGATGGGGACGTATGCCGAAGATTGCGCTCAGGCCCACGGTTTTTCACGTGAAGTTCAGGATGCCTTTGCCGTGGCTTCGCTGACCCGTGCCCAGCAGGCGATCCAGGACGGTCGTTTCAGCGATGAGATCGTGCCGGTGCCGTTCACGGTCGGCAAGGAACCGCGACTGATCAAGGATGACGAACAGCCGCCCAAGGCCAATCTGGCAAAAATCCCGACGCTCAAACCCGCTTTCCGCGAGGGCGGTACGGTGACCGCCGCCAATTCCAGTTCGATTTCCGATGGCGCGGCAGCCTTGGTGTTGATGCGCCGCTCACACGCGCAAAAGCAGGGCCTGCAACCCCTGGCAGTGATTCACGGCCATGCGGCTTTTGCCGATGAGCCGGGCCTGTTTCCGACGGCCCCGGTCGGTGCGATCAAACGTTTGATGAGCAAGACCGGCTGGAACCTGAGCGAGGTTGATCTGTTTGAAATCAACGAGGCGTTTGCAGTGGTCAGTCTGGTCACCATGAGCGAATTGGACATTCCTCATGACAAGGTCAACATCCACGGGGGTGCCTGTGCGTTGGGTCATCCCATTGGTGCGTCAGGTGCGCGTATTTTGGTCACGCTGATTTCGGCACTGCGCCAACAAAAGCTCAAACGGGGTGTTGCAGCGATCTGCATTGGCGGCGGCGAGGCCACCGCCATCGCCGTGGAATGTCTGTAAACCCAACAGCTTTGCCGGTTTGCCAACGGCCAATGCATGCGCGTAGCCAGTTGTGACAGGGCTCAACGGATGTATGCCAAAACGTTGCAAACGCGTGGCGGTTATGGCTATTTGCATGAAGGCTGGCTGGAACGGATCCAGCACGATATTCAGCGCAGCTCCATCTTGCGCAATCTTTGAATCGAGGACGTTTTCGATGAGCTACGAAAGCATTTTGTTGGACATTCACGGGCATGTTGGCCTGATTACACTCAATCGACCGCAGGCGTTGAACGCCCTCAATGCGCAGCTGATCAGTGAAGTGAATCACGCGCTGGATGAGTTGGAAGCCGATAGCGCCATTGGTTGTATCGTCATCACCGGTTCAAAAAAAGCCTTTGCGGCGGGTGCCGACATCAAAGAAATGGCCGACCTGACTTACCCGCAAATCTATTTGGAAGACCTGTTTTCAGACAGCGATCGCGTGGCGACCCGCCGTAAACCCATCATTGCGGCTGTGGCCGGATTTGCCTTGGGCGGCGGCTGTGAATTGGCGATGATGTGCGATTTTATCCTGGCCGGTGACAACGCCAAATTTGGTCAGCCTGAAATCAATCTGGGCGTACTGCCCGGCATGGGCGGTACCCAGCGTCTGACCCGTGCCGTGGGTAAGGCCAAGGCGATGGAAATGTGCTTGAGTGGACGTTTGATCGGTGCTGAAGAGGCTGAGCGTTCCGGTCTGGTGGCACGCGTGGTGCCGGTTGATGAATTGCTGGACGAGGCGCTGAAAGTGGCGGCGCTGATTGCCAAAAAATCCTTGCCGGTCTTGATGCTGACCAAGGAAAGCGTCAACCGTGCGTTTGAAGTCAGCCTGTCGGAAGGCGTGCGTTTTGAGCGCCGGGTGTTCCATTCGCTGTTTGCGACCCAGGATCAGAAAGAAGGCATGGCGGCGTTTGTCGGTAAGCGTGAGGCTGAGTTTAAAAACCACTGAGTGTGCGCGACGGTTAGGATTAGCGACTGCTTTGCAGTCGGACTTAGCCTCGCGGAGCTCGACAACTGCTACGGATTTTGCTCGCGATCAGGTGATTTTGATCTGGCTTTTGATCCAGGTGCCCCGTTAAACCACGTGCAGTGGTTTGCGGCGCCTCGTCGCAGCGGCAAGAACTGCGGCCACTCAGCGCGTCATACCCGCAAAATCCGCCCACTGATGGCCACGGCAACTAGCAGTGTGGCAATCAACAAAAAGGCAGTGCTCAAACTGCTGGCATGGGCAATAAAGCCGATGGCCGCAGGGCCCGCCAAAATGCCCGCATAGCCCAATGTCGTAATGGCCGGTACGGCGATACTGGCGGGCATCAGCGTTTGTTTACCCACGGCGGTATACAACACCGGCACGATGTTGGAACAGCCCATGCCAACCAGCCCATAACCGACCAGCGCAACCTGCCAGCTTGCGGCGAGTGTTGCCAATATCAACCCAGCGGCAGCTAACAACCCACCCAAGACAATGACCCGGCGTGCCCCCAGATGGCTGACGATGGTATCGCCCAGCAACCGTCCCGCGGTCATGGTCAGCGCGAAAGCGGCATAACCCAGGCCTGCATAAGCCTCATCAATCTGTTTGTCGGCGGTCAGAAACACGGCGCTCCAGTCCAGCATCGCGCCCTCTGCCAGAAACACCACAAAACAGAGTAAACCGATAAACAGCACTACCCCGTGCGGAACAGCGAAGGCCGGGCCGCTGCTTTCGCTGCCATAGGGCAACAGATGCGGTGCCGCTTTGATCAGGGCCGCGAGGATCAGCACAATCACCACCGCAATCGCCCACAGGGGCGTCAACCCTAGCGCCAGCAGGGCGCTGACCCCGGCGGCCCCGGCAATCCCGCCCACACTGAACAGACCATGAAAACCCGACATCATCGTGCGCCCGCTGGCGCGCTCGACGATGACCGCTTGCAGGTTAACGGTAGAGTCAACCGCGCCCAGACCTGCGCCAAACAAAAACAGGGTGGCGATCAACAAGGGGACTGAGCTGACCGTGGCCAGCAACGGCAGGGCCAGACAAAGCAATACCGTGCCTGCGCTGAATACACGTCGACAGCCGTAACGCGTCGCGAGCATCCCGGAAATGGGCATGGCCAGAATCGAACCGGCCCCTAGGCACAGCAACAACAACCCCAGCGTGGCTTCATCCAGTCCGGCACGGGCCTTGGCGTAAGGCACCAGCGGTGCCCAGGCCGCAATGCCAAAACCGGCAATGAAAAAGGCAATGCGGGTGGACATCTGTTCGAGACGGCCTGGCACAACAGGCGTTTGGGTGTTGATGGCGGTCATGGGCGTCCTTGTCGATATACAGTTTGGCCTGCTAGAGAGTCTCTACAGGGTGTGCAAAACCCGTGTAGCCGCTGAGGAGCAGCGCGAGGCTGCGATCGGTCGCGAAGCGATCGTAAACCGGACACTGCCGTTTTATCAGCTGTACCGGATTGAATGGTTTTACGACGGCTGCGCCGCCGATCGCAGCCTTCGTTCCTCGGCAGCGGCTACGGGACGCGCCCCGAGTCAGACTTGCAACAAGCGCTCCCTGAGCTTGCCGATTTCATCGCGCATTTGCGCTGCCGCCTCGAATTCCAGATCGCGGGCCAGCGCGTACATTTTTTCTTCCAGTTGGCGAATACGCTTGCTGATCTCGCTGGGCGAGCGCAGTTCGTTTTCGTACTTGGCGCTTTCTTCGGCGGCCTTGGCCATGCCTTTGCGTTTTTTGCTGCGCGATCCGGGTACCACCGCGCCTTCCATGATGTCAGCAACATCCTTGAACACGCCTTTAGGCGTGATGCCGTTGGCCAGGTTGAAGGCGATCTGTTTCTCGCGACGTCGCTCAGTCTCGCCAATGGCTCGTTCCATCGACCCGGTAATGCGGTCGGCGTACAGAATTGCCCGGCCGTTCAGGTTTCGCGCCGCACGGCCAATGGTCTGGATCAATGAGCGCTCGGAACGCAGGAAGCCCTCTTTATCGGCATCCAGAATCGCCACCAGTGACACCTCGGGCATGTCCAGGCCTTCGCGCAGCAGGTTGATCCCCACCAGCACGTCAAACACGCCCAGGCGCAGGTCGCGGATGATCTCTACGCGCTCCACCGTGTCGATGTCCGAGTGCAAATAGCGCACGCGCACGCCGTGGTCGGCCAGGTAGTCGGTAAGGTCTTCGGACATGCGCTTGGTGAGGGTCGTCACCAGCACGCGTTCTTCCAGTGCCACCCGTTTGGCAATCTCGGAGAGCAAATCGTCCACCTGTGTCAACGCCGGGCGGATTTCGATTTGCGGGTCGACCAGACCCGTAGGGCGCACCACTTGCTCGACCACGCGGCCCGAGTGTTCGGCCTCATAGTTGCCGGGGGTCGCCGAGACGAAGATGGTTTGCGGGCTGATGCGTTCCCATTCATCAAAGCGCATGGGCCGGTTGTCCAATGCGGATGGCAGGCGGAAGCCGTATTCCACCAGCGTTTCTTTGCGCGAACGGTCGCCTTTATACATGGCGCCGACTTGCGGCACGCTGACGTGGGACTCATCAATGACCAGCAGGGCATCAGCTGGCAGGTAATCAAACAAGGTGGGCGGCGGCGCGCCGGATTCGCGACCCGAGAGGTAGCGCGAGTAGTTTTCAATGCCGTTGCAATAACCCAGCTCCATGATCATTTCCAGATCGAAACGGGTGCGCTGTTCCAGGCGCTGGGCTTCCACCAATTTGTTGTTGGCGCGCAAGTACTCAAGGCGCTCCTGAAGCTCTTGCTTGATGCCTTCTACCGCATCGAGCAAGGTCTCGCGCGGGGTCACATAGTGGCTTTTCGGATAGAAGGTAAATCGCGGCATTTTGCGGATGACTTCGCCGGTCAGCGGGTCAAAGGCGCTGATGCTTTCGACTTCGTCATCGAACAGCTCGATGCGCACGGCTTCCAGGTCGGATTCGGCCGGGTAGATGTCGATCACGTCACCGCGCACGCGGAAGGTGGCACGGGCGAAGTCCATGTCGTTGCGGGTGTATTGCAGGTCAGCCAGACGGCGCAGCAGTTCGCGCTGGTCGAGCTTGTCGCCGCGATCCACGTGCAAGACCATTTTCAAATAGGTCTCCGGGCTGCCCAAGCCATAGATGCACGACACGGTGGTGACAATGATGGCGTCTTTGCGCTCCAGCAACGCCTTGGTCGCGGACAGACGCATCTGCTCGATATGGTCGTTGATCGACGCATCCTTCTCGATAAAGGTATCGGAGGAGGGCACATAGGCTTCGGGCTGGTAGTAGTCGTAATACGAAACGAAGTACTCCACCGCGTTGTTCGGGAAAAACGCTTTGAACTCGCCATACAACTGCGCGGCCAGCGTCTTGTTCGGCGCCAGCACCAGCGTCGGCCGGTTCACATGGGCAATCACGTTGGCGATGCTGAAGGTCTTGCCCGAGCCCGTTACACCGAGCAGGGTCTGGTGCGACAGACCGGCTTCAATGCCCTCGATCAATTGACGGATGGCTTCGGGCTGATCGCCTGCGGGCTCAAAGCGGGTAACGAGCTGAAAATCGGACATATCTGACCTCTGGGTTCGCCTCTCTACACACATTGACCGCAGAGAAACGCGAAAGACTGCATACGACGCACGCCGCAGGAAAAAACAGGATACGGCTTTATATGGAGTTCATGGCTGATTGTTTCAAGGCGCGCGTCTGACACGGCAGGTTGGGCGGGGAATGCAATTAGACCAGTGGCCTGTCAATAAATTGAAATACTTGGGTAAAAACCGACATTAGTCTGTTGCCCGATTCGTGATCGGCCTTATACTTGCTCCCCGTTTGTGCACCGCTCTAGTGCAATCGGCTGGAGCGTTGTCACCCCCTCCATACTCCATTCAGAGCCGCCGTAATAATGAGCCTGTTCTCCGCTGTCGAAATGGCACCACGCGATCCTATCCTGGGCCTCAACGAAGCATTTAACGCCGATACTCGTACCAACAAAGTCAATTTGGGGGTCGGTGTTTATTGCAACGAGGAGGGACGAATTCCACTCTTGCGTGCCGTTGTCGAAGCCGAAACGATCCGGGTTGCTCAGCACGCCTCGCGCGGCTACTTGCCAATCGATGGCATCGCTGCCTACGACCAAGCTGTTCAGACGTTGCTGTTTGGTGCGCAGTCCCCTTTGTTGGCGGCTGGCCGAGTGATTACCACACAAGCGGTAGGCGGAACGGGCGCGCTGAAAATTGGTGCGGACTTCCTCAAGCAATTGCAGCCGAACGCCGTGGTTGCCATCAGCGACCCAAGCTGGGAAAACCACCGTGCCCTGTTTGAAACGGCGGGCTTCGCGGTACAAAACTACCGTTACTACGATGCCGCCAGCCATGACGTCAATCGCGCGGGCATGCTAGAAGACCTCAATGCCCTGCCAGCCGGTTCCATCGTGGTGTTGCACGCCTGCTGCCACAATCCGACCGGCGTTGACCTGACCCCGGCCGACTGGCAGAACGTGCTGGACGTGGTCAAGGCCAAAGGTCTGGTGCCGTTCCTCGACATGGCCTATCAAGGCTTTGGCGACGGCATTGATGAAGACGCGGCGGCGGTACGTCTGTTCGCTGAGTCGGGCCTGAGCTTCTTTGTTTCCAGCTCGTTCTCCAAATCGTTCTCGCTGTATGGTGAGCGCGTTGGCGCATTGTCGATCATCACCGAATCCAAAGAAGAGAGCGCGCGCGTTCTGTCCCAGGTCAAGCGTGTGATCCGCACCAACTACTCCAACCCGCCGACCCACGGTGCAAGCATTGTGGCAGCCGTGCTCAACAGCCCTGAGTTGCGTGCTCAGTGGGAGGCTGAGTTGGCTGAAATGCGCCTGCGTATTCGCGGCATGCGTTTGCAGATGGTTGAGCTGTTGGCCAAGAAAGCCCCTGAGCATGATTTCAGCTTCGTTGCCCGCCAGCGCGGCATGTTTTCGTACTCGGGCCTGACCGTTGAGCAAGTGGCACGCCTGCGCAGCGAGTTCGGTATTTACGCGCTGGACACGGGTCGCATCTGCGTGGCTTCGTTGAATCAACGCAACATTGAAGCGGTCACCGACGCCATTGTTCAGGTGATCTGAAAACTGCAAAGAGAAGTCATCCGAAGTGTTGACTTCTCTTTTTAGATCAGTAAGATAGACGCCATTCCGCGATAGCTCAGTTGGTAGAGCAAATGACTGTTAATCATTGGGTCCCTGGTTCGAGTCCAGGTCGTGGAGCCAGACGTTAAAAAAGCCGCTAGCAATAGCGGCTTTTTTTTGCCCGCGATTTGAGTGCTGCGGCACCGTTCATCACGCGCAACACCTTGCTCTTGAAAGGGCTGGGCCGTTATTGTGCTGAATCCTTTTTGTCATCCACGTCACCGGCTATGGCTGAGCGACCTCAATGGATCTGTTGTGATGAATGTTGCGCGTACGGTTGTCCGCCCGATCAAGGCGGTGATTTTTGATATGGACGGGTTGCTGCTGGACACCGAGGGGATTTACACCGAGGTAACGCAGATGATCGCCGAGCGTTATGGCCGCACTTATGACTGGGGTGTCAAACAGCACATTATCGGGCGCGGCGCATTGGATCTGGCCCAGTTTCTGGTCAAGGCGCTGGAGCTGCCGATCACGGCGCAAGAGTTCCTGACGGTACGTGAGCCTTTGCTCAAAGCGCGTTTTCCCTTGGCGCAGTCGATGCCGGGAGCTGAAGCGCTGGTGCGGCATTTGAAGGCGCATCACATCCCGATTGCCGTCGGCACCAGTTCATCGGCCCATTCCTTTGAGCAGAAAACCACCCTGCATGGCGAATGGTTCGGGTTGTTTGACGCCATCGTCACGGCTGACGACCCCGAAGTGGGGGCCGCGAAGCCCGCGCCGGATATTTTCCTGACTGCTGCCCGACGCCTTGGTGTGGCTCCCGAAGACTGTCTGGTGTTTGAGGATTCACCCTTTGGTGTGACCGCCGCCAAGGCTGCAAACATGAGGGCGATTGCCGTGCCGGATGAAGCCATGGCGGACAGCAAGTACCACCACGCGGATCAGATTATCCGCAAACTGGAAGACTTTGATCTGGCGGCGCACGGTTTACCGCCACTGCGTTGAGCCTCGACCTGCAGTCGCAGCCTTGGTCAGCGACTGCGGGTGATTACCGAGGAAGCTTGGCCAGTGCTTCACGCAACTCATCAGCATTGGCAAATTCTTTTTGCGCAGTGACAACCCTGTTATCGAGCTGCAACCACAGTACGTTGTCTTCGGCACCGGGGTATTGCGCAGCAACTTTGCCGTCACGATCAAGTACAACGCGGTAGTTATAGTCACGCATGGCCGGGATGGCGATGAGTTTGCCGATCAGAGAAGGCATGCGCTGAATGTCGGCCAGAAACACGACGTGGCGTGAATCCAGGTAGTCTTTGGGCTGATCTTGCAACGCAGCCTTGACCAGTTTGGAGCCGTCCATGTTGCGCGCCACTAGCAGAACGCGGGTTTGGGTATCCAGTGTGTAGGGCTGGTCGTGTTGGTCGCTCAACGTCCAGGGGGTCAGACGCTCGCCGATGCTGGCCGCTTGGGCCGTCAGGGTGATAACGCTCAGTAGCAATACAATGGCAATTCTCATCGTTAATGTCTTCTTCAGGGAGGGAGTGGCAAGTCCACCAGGGGTGCAGGGTAGCTGTGTTTCGCCATGCTCTGGCAACGCAGGCGAACGTTCTCGGGCATTAGCAGTCGGATCGCAGGCAGGGTTTTAGCAGAGTGTTGCAGCCTGCTCTATCATCGATTCAGCCTTTTCAACAAATTGTGACAAACAAGGTATGTGTGGAATGGCCAATTGGCTGCGATGTGAAGGTTTGATGGCTGACAAAATCAGACGCCATGATTGGGCGAGTACGTCGCTCGGCCCTTTACACGCTTGGCCAGACGTGTTGAAAACCACGGTTTTGTTGATGCTCGACTCACACTTTCCCAAGTCGATTGTCTGGGGCCCCGAGCTGATCACGATTTATAACGACGGTTTTCTGCCCATTCTGGGCGACAAGCCTGAAGCGCTGGGGCGACCCTTCAGTGATGTCTGGGAAGAGGTCTGGGGTGAAATCAAGCCCATCGCCGATGCGGCCTTTGCCGGGCATGCCACCTATATCGAGAACTTCCCGCTGGTGATTAAGCGCACTCACACGCCGGAACCTGCCTATTTCACCTTTTGCTACAGCCCGATCCGTGATCCCTCAGGTAACGTAGTGGGCATGTTGGATACGGTGACTGAAACCACCACGACGGTGCTCTTGAGTCAGCGCTTGGCAGTGCTGGATGCCATTGCCAGTGCGGTCGTTAACCTGACCAAGCCTGAAGAAATATTGGCGACCACCATGGGATTGACGGCCGATTACCTGAAGGTGACGCATTTCGCCTACGCCGATATGGAAGCCGATGAAGATGCGTTTTTCATCCGTGATAACTGGACCGCCCCGGGGGCGGCCAGCATCGTGGGGGCTTACCGCTTAAGCGACTTTGGCCAGATGGCAGTCAGTCGGCTGCGTGCGGGTCAACCTTTGGTCATTAATGACCGGGCGAAGGATCTTTTACCGGATGCCGCTGCCACTTTCGCAGCGATGGGCATTGCGGCCACGATTTGCCTGCCTCTGATCAAAGGTGGACGTCTGACCGCCTTGATGGCTGTTCATGATCAAAGGCCGCGCGTGTGGACGACCTTTGAGCTGGGGTTGCTGAGCGAAGTGACAGAACTGTCATGGGCGCATATCGAAAGGGCGCGGGCCGATTCGGCGGTACGCGAAGGGCTGGCGGAGCTGGAGCTGCTCAATACCACGCTGGAGCAACGGGTGGAGGAGCGCAGTGCGCGTTTATTGCAAACCGAGGCCGCGCTGCGCCAGTCGCAAAAGCTTGAAGCCATCGGCCAGCTCACCGGAGGCGTGGCTCACGACTTCAATAACCTGCTGACCATCATTCGGGCGTCGGTGGACTTTCTGCGCACCCCCAACCTGTCCGCTACGCGTCAGGCGCGCTATATGAATGCCGTCTCGGACACGGTGGATCGGGCCAGCAAGCTGACCAGCCAACTGCTGGCCTTCTCCCGGCGCCAACCGTTAAACCCGCAGGTCTTCAATGTGGGGGAGCGCATCCGCTCCATCGGCGAAATGCTCGATGCGCTGACCGGCGCACGCATACAAGTCAATGTCGAGCTGCCGGGCCAGCCCTGCTATATCAAGGCGGATTCCAGCCAGTTTGAAACCGCGTTGGTCAATATTGCCCTGAACGCCCGCGACGCTATGGAGGGGCATGGCCAATTGGTCTTACGCCTTGAGCAGGGAATAGCACTGCCCTCTATCCGCGGGCATGCGGGTTCCAGTGGAAAGTTTATTGCGGTGTCATTGCATGACACGGGTACAGGTATTTCGGCGCATACCCTTGAGCATCTCTTTGAGCCCTTTTTTACCACCAAGGAAGTGGGAAAAGGTACAGGGCTGGGCTTGTCTCAAGTGTTCGGGTTTGCCAAGCAGTCGGGTGGCGATGTGGATGTGTCGAGCGTGATTGGGCAAGGCTCAGTGTTCACTTTGTACCTGCCGCAAGTGGAGGTTGAAGCGATCATCCCCACCCGCGTCGATGAACCTGAAGTCGCCTCGCTAACAGCCGCGCAGGGCCAATACCGGGTACTGGTGGTGGAAGACAACCTTGAAGTGGGCGGGTTTGCCAATCAGATCCTCCAGGACCTGGGCTACGAAACCGCGTGGGCTGCCAATGCCGAAGAGGCGTTATTGATGGTTGGGCCAGAAGCGATGGCCTTTGATGCGGTCTTTTCGGACGTGGTGATGCCCGGCATGACCGGGGTGGCGCTGGCCGGGGAGTTGCGTCGGCGCCGTGCACAACTGCCGGTGATTCTGGCCTCCGGTTACAGTGAAGAGCTGGCCGAAGGCGGTTATTCTGCTTTTGAGTTTCTGGCCAAACCCTATTCGGCCGATCAATTGGCGCGGGTGCTGGCCAGAGTGCTAAGCAAGGGCTGAGGCGACAGTCCACGCCGTTTTCAGGTATACAAGGGGTACCATCCGCTGTCAGAGGATCTGCCCCGATGCCACGTCTCACTGCGAAAGACTTTGCCCCGCAATTGCTGGAGCTGTACGACTACTACGCCCACGGACGCATCAGCCGGCGCGAATTTCTTGACCGGGCAGCGGTGTTCACGGCCGGAGTCAGCGCCTTGTCGGTGCTGGGTGCGCTTAGCCCCAACTATGCCCTGGCTGAGCAAGTGGCCTTCACTGATCCGGATATAGTGGCTGAGTACATCACTTACCCCTCGCCCAAAGGGCATGGTCAGGTTCGCGGTTATCTCGTCCGGCCAGCGAACGCCAAGGGTAAGGTGCCGGCGGTTGTGGTGGTCCATGAAAACCGCGGCCTTAATCCCTACATCGAAGACGTTGCGCGGCGTTTGGCCAAACAGGGCTATATGGCGTTGGCCCCAGATGGCCTGTCGTCCGTGGGTGGGTATCCGGGCAATGATGAGGAAGGCGTAGCCCTGCAAAAAACCGTCGATCCGCAAAAGTTGATGAATGACTTTTTTGCCGCCATCGAATGGTCGATGCAGCACGAGGCAAGTACCGGAAAAGTCGGGATTACCGGTTTTTGTTATGGCGGCGGAGTGGCCAATGCGGCGGCGGTGGCTTATCCCGAACTGGGTGCAGCCGTTTCCTTTTACGGGCGCCAACCGGACGCAGGCGATGTGAGCCGTATCAAAGCGCCGCTCATGGTGCATCTGGCCGAGCTGGATACGCGCATCAATGAAGGCTGGCCCGCTTATGAACAAGCGTTGAAAGCCAACAACGTCACGTACCAGGGATATATTTATCCTGGCGTGAATCATGGCTTTCACAACGACTCCACCCCGCGCTACGACGATGCCGCAGCCAGGCTGGCCTGGGACAGGACGCTGAGCTGGTTTGGCAAGTACCTGTCTTAACTGTTCTTCTTCTGAAGGCTTTTAAGGCGAGCCGTCGCGCGTTGTACGGCGGCCATTTTTTCGGGCCGCTTCATGCGCTTCCATTTGCGGATGTCTTCTTTGTTGCGCCCGCAACTGATGCACAGGTCGCCGCTTAGCTGGCACACGGCGATACATGGGTTTTCAATGTCCTTTGCCATTCAGCGTTTGTGCGACAAACGTTTTGGCCAGTCACCGCCACAGGCCCGCTGGCATTCTTCTTCGGAATCGAAGTACACGTGGGCGGCGGCCTTGCGCACGTTGATTTGCGCATTCTTCAGTGCTTTTTCAGTCAGTTCGGCCATGTAGCTTGCTTCCCCATCCGCCAGGGCGAAGTCTTTACTGACCTGAGTGTCGAACACCCATACGATTTTGAGGCTGGCAGGGAAGGCGGCGTAGTCGACCACGTGGGTCAGCCAGACAAAACCGTTGATTTGCCCTTTGGCTTTTTCGCAGGCTTCGGTCAGGGATTTAACCAGGCGTCGTTCAATTTGTGCCTGATTACGGGTGCTTAAAGACATGGGTGAATCCTGTTGGCGGGTGAGGCAAAGCCGCGATTATACCCATATGCTCGACTATAAGCGTCACGCGCGATGATTCGCGACCTTGGTGCAATTGCGTTTACGTCCAAAGTGCCACCTGAGGTAATATGTCGCGGCCTTTCGCTGGGCACCTTGGATTTCAAGGCCCGCGCAAGTGCTCGTCAGGGAGTGGAACGTGGCTACAGCGCAAGGGAGTTGCGTGATCCACAGCATAAATGTCACCCAAGTAGCTGAAGCCAAAATCAATAAGAGATCAGCGCCCAAGGTACATAAAAGTGAGGTCCGGAGTGTGTAGGGGCCTCTTATGTCTGCCCAGGTTATCGGGCAGATGGCGTTTTATCTTAGGTACGACAACATGTTAAAAAAAATGAACAAGGGGCTACTGGGCTTGGCGCTGAGCATGGGGCTTGGCTCCGTGCACGCGGCTGAAACCAAACACGTTGATGTCTTGCTGATCGGCGGTGGCATCATGAGTTCCACCCTTGGGGTCTGGCTTAATGAGCTGGAACCAGGTCTGTCCATGGAGATGATTGAACGTCTCGACGGCGTTGCCCTGGAAAGCTCCAATGGCTGGAACAATGCGGGTACGGGGCACTCGGCGCTGGCCGAGCTGAACTACACCCCGGAAGACAAGAACGGCAACGTTGAAATCCCTAAGGCCATTGAAATCAATGAAGCCTTTCAGATTTCGCGTCAGTTCTGGTCCTGGCAGGTCAAAAACGGCGTGTTGAAAAACCCGCGCTCGTTTATCAACTCCACGCCGCACATGAGCTTTGTGTGGGGCGATGACAACATCAAGTTCCTCAAGAAGCGTTACGAGGCACTCCAAGCCAGCCCATTGTTTGCCGGCATGCAGTACTCCGAAGACCCGGTTCAGATCAAGAAGTGGGTTCCGCTGATGATGGAAGGGCGTGACCCGAACCAGAAAGTGGCGGCCACCTGGTCGCCTATCGGCACTGACGTTAACTTCGGCGAGATCACCCGCCAGTTTGCGGCTCACCTGCAAGCCCAGCCTAACTTCTCGCTCAAGTTGTCGAGTGAAGTCAAAGACATCACGCGCAACGAAGACGGCACTTGGCATGTGGTGTACAAAAACCTGAAAGACGGCACTGAAACTGCCACTGACGCCAAGTTTGTATTTATCGGCGCAGGCGGTGGTGCCTTGCACTTGCTGCAAAAGTCCGGCATTCCTGAAGCCAAGGAATACGCAGGCTTCCCGGTAGGCGGCTCGTTCCTGGTGACCGATAACCCGACCATTGCCGAGCAGCATTTGGCCAAGGCTTACGGTAAAGCTTCAGTGGGCGCGCCGCCGATGTCGGTTCCGCACTTGGACACCCGCGTGCTGGATGGCAAGCGCGTGATTCTGTTTGGCCCGTTCGCGACCTTCTCGACCAAGTTCCTGAAAGAAGGTTCGTACTTCGACCTGCTGACCAGCACCACGACGCACAACATTTGGCCAATGACCAAAGTCGGTATCGAACAATACCCGCTGGTTGAATACCTGGCCGGTCAGTTGATGCTGTCGGACGAAGACCGTTTCAATGCACTGAAAGAGTACTTCCCGAACGCCAAGACTGAAGACTGGCGCCTGTGGCAGGCCGGTCAGCGCGTGCAGATCATCAAGCGTGACGAAGAGAAGGGCGGTGTGCTGAAGCTGGGCACCGAAATCGTCAGCGCCAAGGACGGCAGCATTGCCGGTCTGTTGGGCGCATCGCCAGGTGCGTCTACCGCTGCGCCGATCATGTTGACCGTGCTCGAAACCGTGTTCAAGGACAAGGTGGCGACCCCTGAGTGGCAAGCCAAGCTGCACCAGATCGTGCCGAGCTACGGCACCAAGCTGAACGGTTCGCCTGAGCGTGTTGCGCAGGAGTGGGCGTACACCGCCGACGTTCTGCAACTGACGCCGCCGCCGGTTATCCCGGCTGCAGCGACTGCCCAAGAAGTACCTGCTGAGCAGGCCGCGCCTGCACCAAGCAATCCAGCGGCCGACATGGCGCTGTAAAAAAAGAGCCCCGCCTGACGCTGTCGGGTGGGGTTGCTTTTATCGTTTCACCTCGCATTAACGTCCTCGCACTACCTCCCTTACTTCACTGGGTGCCGAACAAGGCCGTCCAGTAAATCCCCGCATCACTTTTTGGGTCTAGCGCATAGGCCGCGCCCAACTCGCGAAACTGCGGGTTCATCACATTGGCGCAATGACCGGGGCTGGCCAGCCAGCCATCGACGACCTTGCGCGCGGTGTCTTGACCGGCGGCGATGTTCTCACCGATCTGTTGACCACTGTAACCGGCCAGCTCGGCACGATCGCCCGGCGTGTGATTTTCGCGATCTTTGTGATCGAAGTAATTGTTATTGGCCATATCCCGCGAGTGGGTCTCGGCGGCGGTTGCCAATGTACCGTTCCAGGTTAATGGCGTCGTCGCAGCAAAAGCCTGAGTGCCGCATTGACGGGGTTGATTGCGAGCGCTATTGATCTGCTCAAACACCTTCTGGCCCTCAGCCTGTGCGTCGCCCAAACCGCGGGCGAGCAGAGGGCGAGCCAGTACGATGCGCCAGTCTCGTTGATCATGGCTGATGCCAATATCGACAAATTGCGGGTCGAGCACGACGCGACAGAAGCTTTCCTGAACCGCCTTCATAGCGGCTTGCGCATCGCGCGGGCCGGACAGGCTAATGGCCTGCACGCTGACCATCGGATAGGCGGCTTGCTTGAGAGCGTCCTGCAAATTACCAAAGCCCGTTACGGGCAATATCAGGCGTGTGTCTGCCGTTAACGGCGGCAATTCTTGCGAAGACTGGCCGGCGCACGGTTGGCTCTGGCTGCGCCAGGCATTGATCGATGAGATGAGTTGCGATTCTTCACTGGCCAGCGCCGGCGCACCAAACGCCATCACCAGCGTCAAGACGCAAAGGCGAGTCAGGGGGGTGTAACGCATAAAAGAGTCCTTTTGAAGCAAGGCGCCTATCATGCGTTATTTCACCCGGGCAGGGACAAGGCTTTTTAGCCTTGGCGCTCGGCCACAAAAGCTTTGGCCTTGGCGGTCAACTGGTCGATCTGCCGATCACGTTTCTTTTCCGCATCGAGCATGGCTTTTTTGCCGTTGCGTTGCAGCAGGTACGTATGAATTTGCCGCACTTCGGTCGAAGTGTAGATCGGCGCCACATCAAGCACGCCCATCAAGCCGTCGCTGCTGTGGTCGAGGGTGTTCATTAGCACTTGCGGGCCGCGGCTGCCGATGACTTGAAAACCCATGGCTTCGAAAGCACCGACTTTGCTTACGCGACACGTCAGTTCAGTGTGCGGGTAACGGCGCACGACGTCGTTGACCAGTGCCTGAAGGACACCCAGGTGCCGGTGGCTGGCGCGCTCGGCCATGTAGGCAATGCCGCAGGCGTGTGGATCGTCCTTGACCGGTAAGTACAGGGCAAAGCCGGTCACGGTGTCGGGGTCGTGTTCGTCGGTGGCGACAATCAGCTCGACCGCGATGCCCTTGGCCCCGCCCAGCGCCTCCAGATACAGGTGTACTTCAAAGCCGATGGCGTATTGGTAGATGCTGTAGAGCAGATTGCTCGGCGCGATTTCCATTGCGCTGATGTCGGTGAGGTGATCGACCACCAGTTGCAGGATCTGGCTGTTGATCGCCTCGCCCGGCGGCGTATTGAAGTGGGTAAGGGGGCTCATTTAACGCTGGCTCATCCAATAGCTGTGCAGCGCCAGTGCCGCCGGCGCCAGGTCTGTAACCCGTTGCTGGTGAGCGGCCACGTCCAGATCATGCGGCAATTCAAAGTTGTCCTGTTCGGCGCAGTCGCTGATGGCTTGCAACAGTACCGCCTGCACGGCGGGCAGGGGTGACCAGTTGCCCACGGCGACACCGCGCAGGTAGCCGAAGCACCATTCTTCGGCCAGTGTGACGGTTTGCCCCAAATGCTCGGTGTGTTCAAAGCGCGGGGTAAAGGCACTGCGGTGTTCTGCCAATTGGCGGGCCAGGGTGTTGATATGGCGCACGCTCAACTCAATCAGTTGCTTGGCATCGTCAGTGGTTTGCCACTCAGGGTTCAGGCCACCCCAGATCCCCGGGAACCATTCGGCAATGTCCAATTGTGTCGGGCTTGAAACCAGTGCGGTGAAGTAGCCGTCAAGCTCACACGCGTTGAGCACAGAATGGTCGTCGCCATATTTGAGCAGGATTTCGTCGAAGAGGTCGAATTCAGCGGCGGTCAGGGGAAGGTTTTGCACGGGCGGTTTCCTTGGCGCTGCATGGCATACAGGCAGAGTCGGGTGGGCGTCGATCAGTCAACCTGAACGATAGAGTCGAGCACAAAATATTTATAGCCAGCTTTGGCCAGCGCCTTTTTGGCTTCCTGCTCGGCATCGAAGCGGCTTAGCAGTTTGGAGTCGTGCACGAAGAGGGTTTCTTCGCCGTCGAACACTTTACTGACCTGCATGTTGACGCGCAGAACAGGACCCCGGCGCTTTACCGGTGCCCGAGGTGCGGCTTTGGCGATGACAGGTGTGTCGACCTTGGGTGCAGGCGGGGGAGTCGGGACAGGGGCGGGTGCAGTAGGGGCCGCAGCAGGTAAATCAAGGCCCAACGCTCTGCGCATTTCGTCCTCGGTGAATCCGGTACTCATGTCTTGACTCTATTTGGTTTGAAAACCGGGCTTATAAAGAATATTTTCTGATTAGACAAGGTAAATTCTCCTGGCGGACGGTGTTTACCCAGGGGGCTTGGCTCATGTATCGCGCAGCAGGTCGTAACCATCGAGGAGTTTCCAGGCGATCTCGGGGCGGTTCTCCAGCGCCCGGCGGATGGCTGCGGGGATGGCTTGACGGGTTTTACGGCACAGCCCCGGCTGTTCAGCCACGTTGATGGCGATGCCGCGCATGGTGCGTACTTCATTGAAGCCCGGCTCGATGACCACTTCTATGCCTAACTGATCGCGCATGCGTCGCTGCATGTGCTCAAGATCGCTGAGGCTCTGAATGTTTTCCAGTCGCTCAATCAGCACTTTTTCAGCCTGGCGATCGAGGGTCAAAATGCGCAGGGCGGGGTCAGACGCGTCCGTCAGACGCTCGCGTTCGCAGATGCAGGCTCCGGGCGGGCAAGGCTGGCGAATCGCAGGGGTAGGGCTCATGGTCATGAGCATAGCGACAATTGTCGGATCTTACAGGCCCAATTGTTGGGATCGCCTGTCCGACGAGCGTGTGCAAGCTTCTTGAGACTTTTATGGGCGTTTGCGCGTACAAGCAGTACAATCGCGCCCTTTTACCGGGCATGCAGGCTAATCGCCATATGCTCCAGAGAATGCCCATGGTTTCCGCTTCTTACTCCCCCGCGCTGGTTTTCATCTCTCTTTGCGTTGCCATTCTGGCCTCTTACACCGCCCTTGATCTGACGGGCCGTATTGCCACTGCGCGTGGCCGCAATGTGTACCTGTGGATCGGCGGGGGCGCACTGGCCATGGGCTTTGGCGTGTGGTCAATGCATTTTATCGGGATGCTTGCGCTGGAATTGCCGATCACGCTGGGCTACGACCTGGGGCTGACGCTTTGGTCATTACTGGTGGCGATTCTTTCCTCAGGCTTTGCCCTCTGGGTGGTCAGCCAGCCACGCTTGCCGTTCCTGCAATTATTATTGGGCGCCTTGATCATGGGTGCGGGCATCAGCGCCATGCACTACAGCGGCATGGCCGCGTTGCGCATGCAGCCGGGCATTGATTACGACCCGGCGTTAATGAGTCTGTCTTTATTGATTGCGATGGGGGCTTCAGCGGCTGCACTGTCGATCGCTTTTCGCCTGCGCAAGCAGACGCCTTATGTCCGTCTGGCGCGAGCGGGCGCATCGATCATCATGGGGCTGGCCATTGTGGGCATGCACTACACCGGCATGGCGGCGGCCAACTTTCCAGAGGGCAGCTTTTGTGGCGCTGCCCTCGACGGGTTGAGTGGCAAAGGTCTGGATACCCTGGTGTTGGTCAGCAGTCTGGCAGTGCTGGTCATTGCATTGCTGACCTCGATTTTTGATGCGCGGCTTGAGGCGCGTACGGCGGTGTTGGCCACCTCCCTGAGCCAGGCCAATGAAGAATTAACCCAGTTGGCGCTGCACGACACGCTCACAGGTTTGCCCAATCGTATCCTGTTGGCCGACCGGATCAGCCAAGCGATGGCTGAAACCACTGAACAGGGTGGTTTCTTCTCCTTGATGTTTATCGATCTTGACGGCTTCAAACCGGTCAATGATGCCTTCGGCCATCATTTGGGCGATCGCCTGTTGCGCGAAGTCGCCTTGCGTTTACGCGAGCAACTGCGCAGTCAGGACACATTGGCGCGTATTGGCGGCGATGAGTTTGTACTGCTGGTGCGCTTGAGTGAGCCTGACGATGCCCCGCAAGTGGCGGCACGCCAGGTCAGTCTGTTGTCAAAACCGTTTCGGGTGGACGAGCATGACTTGCAGATTTCGGCGAGCGTGGGCATTGCCCTGTTTCCCGGCAATGGATTGACGGCAGAAGAGTTGTTGATGAACGCCGACGCGGCCATGTATCACGCCAAGGGCGCGGGCAAGAATGGCTACAGCTTTTTCGATGTGTCGATGAACACCAATGCGCGCAAGCAACTGCAACTGCTGCAAGACTTGCGTCAGGCGCTTGAGCACAAGCAGTTTCGCTTGCATTACCAACCCAAGTTTGACGCCAGCACTGGCAAGCCTGTCGGCGCTGAAGCGTTGTTGCGTTGGGAGCATCCACAACAGGGGTTATTGCTGCCGGAGTTTTTTATTGAATTGGCTGAAAAAACCGGACTGATCATTCCGATTGGCGAATGGGTGCTCAACGAAGCGTGTCGGCAGATGCGGCTCTGGTTTGATGAGGGGTATACCCACTGGCGGATCGCGGTCAACCTGTCGGCCTTGCAGTTTTGCTATGCAGGCCTGGTCGACAGTGTGGTCTGGGCGTTGGAACGCCACCAGCTGCCGGCCAATAGCTTGACCCTGGAAATCACTGAAACGACGGCCATGAGCGATGCCGATGCGAGCATGACTGTATTGCAGCGGCTTTCGCAGATGGGGGTCGACCTGTCCATCGATGATTTCGGTACGGGCTACTCCAGTTTGATGTACCTCAAGCGCTTGCCGGCCAATGAACTCAAAATTGACCGAGGTTTTGTGCGTGATCTGGAACATGACAGCGATGACGCGGCCATCGTCTCGGCCATTGTGGCGTTGGGTCAGGCGCTGGGGCTGCGGATTGTTGCGGAAGGCGTTGAAACCGACATGCAGCAAAGCTTTTTGACCACGCTGGGGTGCGATGCCTTGCAAGGTTTTTTGTTGGGCGAACCCCGGGCTGCCGAGCAGTTCATGGCGGATATTCATCATGCGGAACAGACGTCCCACAACAAATCGACGCCTTCCTGACAAATCAAAGCGTTCGCGGTTATTCTGGTGGCCACATTTGCACCGTTGATGAGGGAGCGCGTATTTATGGACAAAGTCATCGTGATCACCGGTGGCAGCCGAGGCATTGGCGCAGCAACGGCCGTGCTGGCGGCGCGGCAGGGCTACAAGATCTGCATCAACTATCTGGCCGACGATGCGGCAGCCCATGAAGTGCTGGCGCAGGTGCGTGCCTTGGGGGCGAAGGCCATCGCCATTCGCGCCGATGTGAGCGACGAAGAAGAAATCATCCGTCTGTTTCTTGAGGTCGATGAGCAGTTGGGGCCAGTGACTGCGCTGGTCAACAATGCTGGCACCGTGGGCCTCAAGTCACGGGTTGATGAACTGTCCGAACTGCGGGTGATGCACACCCTGAAAACCAACGTGCTGGGTCCGATACTCTGTGCCAAGCATGCGGTGTTACGCATGTCCCCCCGGTACGGCGGGCAAGGCGGCAATATTGTCAATGTCTCGTCAGTGGCAGCGCGACTGGGATCGCCCGGTGAATACGTCGATTACGCGGCCTCCAAAGGTGCGCTGGATACCTTTACCCTGGGTTTGTCCAAAGAGTTGGCGGGAGAGGGGATTCGAGTCAATGCGGTGCGGCCGGGCTATATCTTCACTGACTTTCATGCGTTGAGTGGCGATCCGGGGCGGGTCAGCAAGCTCGAACCGATCATCCCCATGGGCCGGGGTGGGCGCCCGGAGGAGGTGGCCGAAGCGATTATCTGGCTTCTTTCGGACAAAGCTTCTTACACCACAGGTACCTTTCTGGATCTGGGGGGCGGGCGTTAAAAAGCAGCCTTGCCTTCTGGTTAGAGGCCCTGTGCGTGCAGTCAATCAGACCCGGCAAAACGCAGCATTGCATTTCCTGTTGATAGGCTGGTAATGCGACTTATTGCTATTTGAGTCTGGTTATTATCGTGCCTATCACTGTGGAATCCGACACCGCGCTGACACATCCCGATTGCGCTCGTGATGCGATGTGGCGCGGCGGGTTGTCTGGCGAACACGCCCGTTTGATGCGCGAAGCGATTGAAGAAATCGACCGCGCACTCGCAGGCTTGCCTGCGCGGGTCAAACGCTCGTTTTTGCTCAACCGTCTGGGAGGCCAGACGCAGCAAGCCATCGCCGACCAATTGGGTGTCTCGTTAAGCACTGTCGAACGTGAGTTGCGCCGGGCCTTTGCCCAGTGTGTGTCGAAGGGTAAAGCCCGACTCGATGCTACGACCCAGACCGCCATTGATTGGCTGTTGCGACTGGAATCTGGGCATGCCTGCCCCTCGCAACGTCAAGTGTTCAAGGCCTGGTTGGCTGACAACCCCGAGCATTTGGCTGCCTGGCAGCGGGTTGCCGGGGTGTTGAAGGCTCCGGTCGCGACGTTGCACAACGTTTCGCAGCACAATTCAGGGCAGCTCGAGGCCGCGCAGCAAGCACTGCTGGGCCGCCCCTGTACTGTTCACAAAAAGATGCTGCAAGGCGGTCTGTTTTTACTCTTGCTCAGCCTGTGATTCAGCGACGCAATTTCAGCGCACTGGCCAGGCTGATTGCCAGTGGCAGACGCGGCAGCAACGTAGCCTGGTAAGCGTGGTACAGATCGGGTTTACCAGGCCAGATCGTTTCAGAGGGCAGGTTGTCGTGGCTCAGTTCGTGATGCCAACTGCCGTACTGGCGGTCAATCATATGCAGATCGATATAGTCCCAAAAGCGTTGGTACCAGACTTCGTACATTGGCTCACCCGTACGTTGCAATAGTGCTGCCGCGGCTGCCGACGCTTCGGCCAGCGTCCAGTGCAGGCGTTCGCGAACCACCGGGCGGTTGTCCCAGTCCAGGGTGTACACCACCCCGGGGCTGCCATCGACATTCCAGCCAAACTGACATGCGCTGGCGAACAACTGGCGAGCATCGCCCAACAACCATTCAGGCACGGGCAGACCGCGCTGTTTGCGTGCAGCCTCAAGGTGCAGCAACAAGCGGGCCCATTCAAACGCATGGCCCGGCGTTTTGCCGAAGGGCCGAAAACCATCCGCCGGGTTGTCCCGGTTATAGTCCGGCAAAGGGCGCCATTGGGCATCGAAATGCTCGACGGGCAAGTAATCGGCGTTAGCGGCGTGCTGGTGAATCACCCGTTCTGCCATGCGCAGGGCGCGGTCCAGCCACAGGTCTTCATCCAACACATCGGCCAAGGCTAAAAACGTTTCGGTGCCATGCATATTGCTGTTAGCGCCTCGATACGCTTCGCAATCGCTCCAGTCGCCCGCAAAGCTTTCGCGCAAGGCGCCCTCGTGCTCGGCCCAAAAACGATTTTCCAGAATGGCGACTGCATCGCTCAGCAATTCAGCGGAGCCGCCCCGTCCGGCCACTGCTGCGGAGCTGGCCGCCAGGGCAACAAAAGCATGCAGATAGGCGGCTTTGCGGGTATTGCCGTCTTGCGCGTGAGGGCTGGCAAACCAGCCGCCGTGTTCGCAGTCACGCAAAGGCCCCGCCAGTGCTGCCAGCCCGTGGTCGATCAAGGGGGCGCAACCCGGCAGGCCTTGAATATGGGCTAGCGAGAAACTGTGCACCATGCGCGCGGTGGTGATGGTGTCGGCTGGCGCCGTGTCTGCGCGGCGGCCAAAGCGGTCGAGTTGGGCAAATCCGAGGGGCACGCGCGCGGCTTTGGCGAAGTCCAGCAGTGTCTGCCCCTGATCGTGCAGCCACTGTTGATGGGGCAGGGATGTCAGCCAGCTGTCGCTGGCCTGGGTAAGGTCGGTCATGGGCCACCTGTATTGTTTTTGTGCGATGTTCTGCGCACGCAGACTAAGGGATCAGCCGCAAAGCTGAAAGCTTTCATCTGTGTCAGATACGCTTAAATTTCGGCCCCCCAGCGCTGTGACCAATCGCTGTCTTGCTTGACCCTTTCGCGCAATAACACGATGGCCTGCTGCAAGGCGGGGCTGTCGCGTTCGTGTGAATACACCAGATAGGTTGGATTCGTGAATTCGGGGGCCTTTGGCACGCGCTCCAGAGCGCCGCTGGCCAGGTAGCTTTCAACCACCCGGGTACGAAAGTAACCGCTGCCCCCGTTATCCAGAATGTAGTGCAGCGCCACCGGCCCCAGATTAAAACTGATGGCCGCACGGGCTTTGTCGGGCAGGGCGGCATCGTGTTGCTGACGGAACTCGTCGCCCCAGTCCACATAGACGTAAGGCTCGGGTAGGTCGGGACGACGAATCTGGATCAGTTTTTCTTCCAGCAACTGCTCCACTTGTACACCTGGCCAATACGCTGGCTGATACACCAGCGCCGCGTCCAGCAGGCCCATTTCCACTTGGCGCAGTAACTGTTCGCAGTCGCGAATTTGCACGCGCAGGGCATGGGTTGGCAGGTGTTGGCGCAGGGTTTTGGCCCAGTTCAGTATCATCGGGTTGCACAGGCTGACTTCGCCGCCGATGTGCAGTATCTGGTGCAGGCCTTCGGGACGAGGTAAATCACGCCGGGCAGCCTCCCAGGTTTGCAGCAGTTGGTTGGCGTACAGCACAAACGCTTCGCCGTCGGGGGTCAGTTTGGCGCCGGCGCGGTTGCGCACGAACAGCGTCACGCCGAGCAGGCTTTCGAGCTTTTGCACCCGTGCGGTGACGGCCGTCTGGGTGACATGAAGTTTCTCGGCCGCGCTGGCGAGGCTGCCGCTACGAACGATTTCGAGGAAAGTACGGGCCAGGTCGAGGTCCATGATCGCGCCACTGTGCAAATGAGCCAGTGTAGTGGGATTTGGTTTGACTCACTAACACTCCGCTCTGATAGCCTTCAGGGACCTTTCCCTGATGCGTGTCGCCAATGGACTACTTTGCTGCCCTGAACGCTTTTGTCGAAGCGGCGCACGCCAATAACTTCTCCCGCGCTGCCGAAAAGCTGTCGATCAAAGCCTCGACGGTGTCGCGCTACATCAAAGACTTGGAGCAAGATCTGGGCATTGCCCTTTTCAACCGTTCAACGCGCACGCTGCATTTGACGGAAGGCGGTGAAACCTTCTTGCTTCACGCCCTGCGTGTGCTCGACGAACTGGATCAAGCGCGACAGGCGACGTCCTCGCTTAATCAGCGCCCGCGGGGTGTGCTCAAACTGACCGTGCCGCCCGCGTTTGCCCGGCACCACATCGTGCCGTTGCTGGGGGCGTTTGCGGCGCGTTACCCAGAGGTGCACCTGGAGCTGACGCTGGACGAACACCCTGTCAATCTCATCAGCACAGGCGTGGACCTGGCATTACGCATTGGCACCTTGCCCGACTCCAGCCTCAAGGCGCGCAAGCTGGCCAATGAGCACACGCTGGTGTGTGTCAGTGCCGGGTATGCGCAACAGCATCCCGCGCCTGATACCCCGCAAGCATTGGGGCCGGTAGTGCTCAATGGCAATCTGCCCAGCGACGTTTTTTTTGTCCCGCGCCAAGACATTGACCTTGCCGTGCAACGGGTCGCAGTCCACGGCCCGCTGCGTATCAATGAGCTGGATGCGCAGTTACTGGCCGTTGAACAGGGCTTGGGCGTTGCGCTGCTGCCCGACTGGTTAGTGACCGAGAAACTGGCGCGAGGCGAGTTGATCAACTGGCTGCCCGACTGGCGAGTGCAGGCGACACAGGTGCCTGCGGCGCTGTGGTTGGTGTATCCGCCCAAGCGCACTGTGTCGTCCAAAGTGCGCTGTTTTATCGACTTTATGGTGGAGCAGGTGGGCAGTCCGGCGTTCTGGCAGCGTTAGCTGAACCGGATATCCAGTGCGCGCAGATAGGTCTGCAGGCCCGCGTCCTGAATCGGTATCAAGAACGCTTCACGGTCGGATTCATTGAAATGCGCATGCCAGTAACCCGGCGGGGTGACAAAGGCTAACCCTGGTGCCCAGTCGACGCGGGTCGGGTTGCGAATCTGGCCGTTTTCATCAATGTCGCTGCCCACCAGCGTGTAGCAGCCCGCTGGGCAATCGATGATGAAGTCCAAGGCGATGGATTGATGGCGATGAGGTTTCTGCACCGAGCCTGCGGGCAAAATGCCGTACATGGCCCAGAGCACATGGGTCACGGTTCGGGTTTGCGGGAAGTGCCGGTTGCCCAGCAGGATGCTGACGCGGCTGCGGTCTTGCGCGCGGGGATCATCGGCGGCTTCGCGCAGTTTGGCGTTGGCTTTCTCGGCGGGGTACAAGGTCGCACTAAAGGGTTGACGGGTGGGGGCCACACCCAAATAACGCAACAACGGCTCGTCATGCACATAATAAAAGCGGGCATCGGCGCTGGCCGTCAGGTGGACCGATTCCATACCCGGCAGGGCGATAAAGCAGCCTTTTACCCACTCAAAGGAATAGCTGCCTTGCTCCAGTGAGCCCTTACCTGCGATCACGTACAGCACTTGTGAGGTTGCAGTGGGGGTCAGGCATAGGGTGTCACCGGCATTGAGGCGGATAAAACTGGCCAGTAAGCCTTGCCCGGTCGCCGGGCCTTCGCAGCCGAGTGCTTCGCTCAAGTCCAGCGGCACCACACGGCTGGGGCCTGAGTCATACAAAGAAGACGGAAAATTCTGGTAAGGAATACGGGAAATCAATCCCGCACTGATGGGGTTGGCGGCCTTGCTGTACTCAAAGTACTCGGCGTCCCGTTCAGCATTCATCACATCGAGGGTGTGCAGCGACTCAGTCAGGCTGTTCATCAGGATTTCTTCTTGTGGGTGAGCTGAAGGCCACTATACGAAGCACTGTGGCCAGCGTTAAGGCCTGAACGGGAACAGCAGTTATGCGCAAAAGGGCGTTCATTGAAGGCTCCGATTTTGAACTCCTGCGCCAATGAGCCGGTCAGCAGTCAATGCCCTCTCACAAAACAGGCGCTGACAATCATGCAGATATCTCTTGCTCAACAGGTCGCTCTGGTCACCGGCGCAAGCTCCGGACTGGGAGCCGCCAGTGCCCGCGCACTGGCTGCCGCGGGTGCTGCGGTGGTGCTCAATTACCATTCACAAGCAGCGCCGGCTCAAGCGTTGGCCGATGAGATCAATCAGTCCGGGGGCAGGGCGATTGCATTGGCAGGTGACGTTTCTAAAGAAGCGGATGTCGAGCAACTGTTTGCCCAGACGCTGGATGCTTTCGGTTACCTCGACATCCTGGTGGCCAACTCCGGATTACAAAAGGATGCGGCGGTGGTTGATATGACACTGGAGCAGTGGAATACGGTGATCGGGGTCAATCTTACCGGCCAGTTCCTGTGTGCACGTTCCGCGTTGCGGATCTTCAATCGCCAAGGCATTCGCCCCGGCGTGTCCTGTGCGGCGGGCAAGATTATTCACATGAGCTCGGTGCACCAATTGATTCCCTGGGCCGGGCACGTTAATTACGCGGCCTCCAAGGGCGGTGTCGAGATGCTGATGCGCAGCCTCGCGCAGGAGGTCAGCCATCAGAAAATTCGCATCAATGGCATCGCGCCGGGCGCGATTCGCACTGCGATCAATCGCGAAGTCACTCAGGGCGCTGCTGAGCAAGCGTTGTTGAAGCTGATTCCGTATGGCCGTGTCGGCGAGGCTGACGATGTGGCCAACGCTGTGGTGTGGCTGGCCAGTGATGCTTCTGATTATGTTGTCGGCAGTACGCTGTTTATTGATGGCGGTATGAGCCTTTATCCGGAGTTCCGTGGCAATGGTTAACCTTTCTGAAGCGTCGCAAAGCGCCATTGAAGCCCATGGCATCATTGGAGACATGCGCACGGCTGCGTTGGTCAGTGATCAGGGCAGCGTGGATTTTTTTTGCTGGCCCGAGTTCGACAGTCCTTCCATTTTCTGCTCACTGCTGGACACCCCCCAGGCCGGTATTTTTCAGCTGGCACCGCAGCTGCCGGATGCTCGTCGCGAACAGCTGTATCTGCCTGACAGCAATGTTTTGCAAACCCGCTGGCTGGCGCAAGAGGCGGTGGTCGATGTGACGGACCTGTTGCCAGTGAGCGATCATGAGGATGAGTTGCCTTTGTTGATGCGCCGGGTGCGCGTTGTCAGCGGTACAGCGACCTTTGAACTGCGCTGTGCAGTGCGTCATGACTATGCGCGGGCAGACACTCAAGCCGTGGTGGACGGTGCCGATGTGTGTTTTCAGGCCCTGGGCCAACCGACGCTGCGATTGGCCTCCACCCAGCCCTTGAGCATTGAGGATCAAGCGGCCTGTAGCCGCTTTACCCTGAAAGAAGGCGAAACCGCGGAATTTGTACTGGGCGCGGGCGACGATTTGCGGGTGCAAGTCGGCGAAGGGGATTTGGCTTTGCAGCGCACCCTGCATTACTGGCGCCGCTGGATAGCGCAATCGAGTTATCGAGGGCGCTGGCGGGAAATGATTAACCGCTCGGCGCTGGCCCTCAAATTACTCACCTCTCGCAATACCGGCGCGATTATCGCTGCGGCGACCTTTGGTTTGCCGGAGACCCCCGGCGGCGAGCGCAATTGGGATTATCGCTACACCTGGATTCGCGACGCGTCCTTTACCGTCTACGCCTTTATGCGTCTGGGGTTTACCGAGGAGGCCAATGGGTTTATGCGCTGGTTGCGCGGTCGGGTGGGGGAATGCTGCGCTGAACCGCTCAAGCTTCACATCATGTACGGCATCGATGGCCGCACCGAATTGGCGGAAACCACCTTGAGTCATTTGTCTGGACACGGCGGGGCGTCGCCTGTGCGCATCGGCAATGGTGCCGTGGACCAAGTGCAACTGGATATTTACGGCGAGTTGCTGGACGCGGTTTACCTGACCAATAAATACGGTGAGGCGATCAGTCATGAGGGCTGGCAGCATGTGACCCAAATCGTGAACCACGTCTGCGACACCTGGGATCAGGCCGATGTCGGCATTTGGGAGATGCGCGGTGAGAAACATCACTTTCTGCATTCCCGGCTGATGTGCTGGGTGGCATTGGACCGGGCGATCCGTCTGGCGTCAAAACGCTCATTGCCCGCGCCTTTTGCGCAGTGGAACGACACCCGCCAAGCGATTCACAGCGATATTTGGGCTAATTTTTTCAATGCCGAGCGCGGTCATTTTGTGCAGTACAAGGGCGGGACGGCGCTGGACGGTTCGATGTTGTTGATGCCATTAGTGCGTTTTATCGGCGCCACGGACCCTGCGTGGCTGGCAACGCTGGCCGCCATAGAAAAAACGCTGGTGCGCGACGGCATGGTCTATCGCTACCGCAATGAGGACAGCGGCATGGATGGCCTGCAAGGTACAGAAGGGGCCTTCGCCGCCTGTTCATTCTGGTACGTAGAGTGCCTGGCCCGCGCCGGACAGGTTGAAAAAGCGCATCAGGAGTTCGAACAGTTGCTGCGCTATGCCAACCCGCTGGGGTTGTATGCCGAGGAATTCGACTGTCACGCCCGTCATTTGGGCAATACTCCACAGGCGTTGACTCATTTGGCGTTAATCAGCGCGGCGAGTTTTCTGGACCGCAAACTGGATAACCAAAAGACTCAGTGGCAACCCTGAAATGCAAAAGCCCCGGATCATTGATCCGGGGCTTTTGCGTCGAGCACGTATACCTTTAGAACGTGTACTTGGTGGTCAGCATCAGACTGCGTGGCGCGCCGTAATACGTGGTGTTGAAGTTACCCAGCCCGGACAGGTATTTCTTGTCGAAGACATTGTCGGCATTTAGGTTAAAGGTCAGGTGGTCGTTGTATTCGTACCGCGTCATCAGGTTGACCAGCGCGTAGCTGTGCTGCTCGATGATGTCGTAATCGCCCTTGGGATCGTTGTAGATCTGGCCGTAGAACGGACTTTGCCAATTCACACCACCGCCCACGGTCACTTTGTTTAGCACGCCCGGCAGGCGGTAGGTGGTGAACAGTTTGGCGACATTTTCAGGCTTGGTGGTTTGCAGCGGGTAGCCATATACCCGTTCGCCATCATCGGACCGGGTCTGGGCGTAGGTGTAACCGGCAATTACGTTCCAGTCGCGCATCACTTCGCCGGTCAGCTCAAATTCGATGCCCTTGGTGGTTGCGCCATCCAGGGACTCGAAGATGCCCTCGTTGGTATTCGGGTTGGTGCCGACCTGAATCGGCAGTTTTTTCTGTTCAGTGCGGAACGCTGCAACGCTGGCATTGAGGCGACCATCGAAGTACTCGGCCTTCAAGCCCAATTCGTAGCTGTTGCCTTCTGTAGGTGCCAGCGTGGTGCCGGAAATGCTGCGGTCAGTGACGGGTTTGTAAATCGAGGTGTAGCTGGCGTAGGCCGAGTAAGTGTCGTTGATGTCATACACCACACCCGCATACGGTGTGACACGACCGTGCTGTTTGGAGGTGGTTTTATTGTCGCTGAACAGATTGGTTTGTTCGTAGTACTTGTAAGTGCTGTTGTACTGAAAGTCGCTGACGCGGGTGCCCAGGATCAGCGACAAATCGTCGGTGGGCTTGAAGCGCGCAGCGATGTAAGCACTGTTCTGGTTCTGGTTGGTTTCGTACTTGCCGTTTTTCGGGAAGTCAGGCTTCGGGTAATGGCCGTTCCAGTCAAAGATGCTCCCCGGCACCATTTCAAACAGGCTACCGTCGAAGGTCGCGCCGGTTTGGCGGGAGTCTTGCGAGGTGTAGCCGACAACCAGCTCATGCTCACGGCCAAACAGCGTGAACGGCCCGCTGGCGTTGATATCGGCAGTGGTCTGTACACGATGGCCTTCCCACTTGCCCCAGTAGAAAAACATGCCGTCACCGGTGACCGGGTTGGGCGTGCCGCCGCTGGCGGAACCTAATTGGGTGTCATGGTCGTTGGTTTGCTGGTTCAGCGTGCCTTTGATTTTCCAGTCATTGGCAAAGCGGTGCTCAAGGGAGGCAAACGTGGTTTGCGCTTGAACATCGCGACGGCTCCAGTCGGTAGCCGGGTTGAACGAGCGGCTGAAGTCGGTTTTGCTGTAGTCCGAGAAGTAGTACGGGTTACCGGTCCAGGACGAGCCGCGGGGCTTGATGTTCTGGTAATCCATGCCAAACGTCAGGGTCGTGTCCGGGGTAACGTCGGCCTCGATGATGCCGTAGAACACGTCATTCTTTCGGGAGTAGTGGTCGATATACGAATCAGCATCCTGATACACCCCGACCAGTCGTCCACGCACGCTGCCATCGTCATTCAACGACCCGGAAATATCACCTTCGGTACGGTAGTTGTCCCACGAGCCGACGCTACCGGTAATCGAAGCCTTGAATTCACGGGTCGGTTTTTTACGGATCATGTTCACGGTCGCCGAAGGCTCGCCGGAACCGGACAACAGGCCGGTGGCCCCTTTAACGATATCAACGCGGTCATACAAGGCCATGTCGACCTTGGTGGCGCCTTCATCAAACACGCCGTCATACATCGAGTTGACGCCGTCGTACTGGTAATTGGTGATGGCATAGCCACGGGCCGAATATTCCATGCGGTCACTGTCGTAGGCCTGAGTGGAAATACCCGGCGCATTACGCAGTACGTCGCCAATGCTTTGTGCGCCCTGATCGTCCATGTTCTGACGGGTGACCACCGTGACGGTCTGGGGTGTTTCGCGAATCGACAACGGCAGCTTGGTCGAGCTGCTGGTGGCGCCTGTTGTATAGGAACCGGTGTCTTCAGTGGTCAGCGAGGTGCCCAGCCCTTGGCCGGAAACGGTGGTGGCCCCCAGTTCAAGGCCTTTGCCTTGAGGTGCACTCAGAATCACAGTGTCGCCATTAAGCTGATACGAAATGCCGCTGCCTTGCAGCAAGGTTTCCAGTGCCTTGACCGGCTCCAGCGAGCCCGAAACGGTACGCGACTTGATTCCCTGCACCTGATCCGGGCTATACAGCACTTGCAGATTGGCTTGTTTGCCAAACTCATTCAACGCGCTGGCCAGCGATTGCGCTGGAATGTTCAAGGCAACCGGAGCCGCCTGGGCCATTGAAGACCCCAATAGAACCGAGGCAACCAAAGCACTGGACAGCAGGGTTCGACGAACCGTCTGGCGTTGGGTAGCAATCGAAAGGGGGGTCCGGCTCAAGTGTGGTCGTTGCATTGCGTGCCTAGGCTCCAAAGGGATTGAATTATTTTTTTGTTAATGGGAATAGTTATTAGACGCAGCGCGATTAAGAAACCGGAATGAAGTTCCTGGATTTTTGAAATTTAATGTTTGCAGCCTCGGTTGCCGCTACCACTGGCTGTGGCAGCGGTGCCGATGTCAGGCCGTTTCCAGTGCTGTAGAGACTTTGCCGCTGTCCATGCGCACCAGTTGATCGGCGACGTCGAAATAGCGATCGTCGTGGGAGATCACGATGATGGTTTTGCCCAGTCGCTTGAGATCCGGCAGCAGCTCGGTATAGAAAATGCGCCGGAAGGTGGGGTCCTGGTCGGCCGCCCATTCGTCAAACACCAGCACAGGGCGCTCTTCAAGCCAGGCGTTGACCAGTGCCAGGCGCTTGCGCTGGCCGGTGGAGAGGTCGGTGGTGCTGAACTGACCGTCTGTGATGCTGACCTTGTGCGAAATTTCCAGACGCTTGAGGTATTGCTCGGCGTCCTGAGGGATTTTCATGTCGCCCTGCACCACGTCGTCGAACAGGTAGTAGTCGGCAAAAATGGTGGTGAACAGCTGGCGATAGTCGTCACGGGTTTGGGCGTCAACGGCCTTGCCGTTGAGGCGAATCTCACCCTGTTGCGGTGCGTACAGGCCCAGCAGCAGTTTGATCAAGGTGGTTTTGCCGCAGCCGTTTTCGCCGACGATAAACACAATGTCACCCTGATTGATCTTCAGGTTAACCGGCCCCAGTCGAAACGATGCGCTGCCTTCAACAGCGGCGAAACGGTAATTGACGTCCACCAGCTCCAGGCTGTTTACGGTCTTGTCGGGCGTGCTCTGGTCATTGAGCAACAAATGCGGTTCGGGTGAGTTGAACTGTTCAGACAGATCAGCAATACGGCGGAATGCAATTTGTGCGCGGCTGATGATCGGCAGGGTGCTGATCAAATGCTCCAGCGGGCCTTTCATATACAGCAGCACCAGCACAAAGCCGCTAATGACGCCGGGGTTATTGCTCGGCCACAGCGACTGCATGGCCAGCGCCAAACCGATGACGACGAAAAACAGCATTGAGCCCAGGCTTTTGGCGATCACGAAGGTGTTGATCGAGCGGACTTGAGTGTCACAGATTTTTTGCGCGGTGTGGGCAATGCCCGAGTTGAACATGCGCTGGCGGCGCGGCCGGTGAATGCGCAGCTCCTTGGCGCCTTCGGCAATGGCGTTGTAGTGCTTTTGCAGCTCGTCCTCGGCGTCGCGGGCTTCAGAGAAACCGTTGAGGCCATACCCCCGGGCGATGTACTGAATGATGGTGCCGATGACAATCGCCACCAGCATCATCAGAAACATCGGCCATGACAGCATGGCCAGATAGCCCATGCAGCCAAGGGTTACGGTCAGTGAAATGGCCAGGGGGGCGAAGGCGAAGGCGAAGTCGCTGATGGTGTCGACGTCGTGGGTCAGCACTGGGATGAGGCGGTGACTGCGGTAGCGTTCGATTTGCGAGATGGGTGCCGAGAGCACTTTTTCGCCGAGTTCCTTACGCAGTCTGGCAATGATGTGCTGGCCGACATAGTTGCTGCCGATGTCTGAGCAAATGGTGCTGAGCAGGGCCAGTACACACAGCCCGGCAAACACCGCGACCACCTGCTGGGTGAGGCCGCCTTCGGTGTGCAGCGCGTTATTGATGGTTGCCAGCAGCACCGTCACGCTTAACCCGCCGATCATGCCCAGCAGGACCGACAGGCAGACGATAAGGCGGAACGGCTTGAGCAGGGTTAACAGCTCTCGAAGAACCCCCGGTGAGGTTCGGGGTGTTGCGCACTGGCTCATAAACAAGAGTTCCTTGGATCAAGGGAAGACGGTCTCTTGTGAACGAGTGATTGGGCGATGGATTTAACGAACGACCCTCACCCTAACCCTCTCCCAAAGGGAGAGGGGGGTTTTATGCGGTGAATGATATTTTGTGTACGACTCAATTCAGTCCCCTCTCCCTTTGGGGGAGGGTGAGGGTGAGGGGCTTTTGATCCCTAAAGATCGCGCTGAACCCGAAATCCGATCCAGTCGCCGCGCGTCTGTGGGTAGATGTCATTACGATTGCCCGAGCGCGAAAACACCGGTGCTTCACCCCAGTCATTGCCGCGAATCTGACGCAGTTCACAGGTGCTGCCCGTTAACCACGCGCTGCCATCGGTTGGCGCGCCTGTGTAGTCACTGTGTTTGCAGTCCTCAACAAACTCATACACATTGCCGTGCATGTCATACACGCCAAAGGCATTGGGCGGGTAAGTGCCCACTGGCGAGGTATAGCTGTAGCCATCAGCAGGCCCATAGGTGTTGGCATGTTGGGCGATGCTGTAACCCTTGCCTTCGTCCATCGGGAAGGGGAACGGCCCGGTCGAGCCTGCGCGCGCGGCATACTCACGGGTGGCTTCGCTGACCATTCGATACGGCTTACCGGTTTTCTTCGAAATCCACGCCACATAGTCTTCAACGTCCTTGAAGTCCATGCACACCGCAGGCTGTCGTGGCCCTTGCGGGTAACGCGGTTTGCTGGCAATACAGGCACGGCCGGGACGATCATCACCATCGGCAATCTTGACCCCGGTTTCTTTGATATAGGCGTCAAACTCAGCCGCCGTCACTTGAAAACGACTGATGGCTACTGGCGTGCTGAAGGTCACCTTATGGATCGGGCCTTCATCGGGCTCGCGACCGACTTCATCCTCTGGCGTACCCATCATAAAACTGCCGGTGGGCAGTACGACCATTTCCGGACAATGCTTGCAGTCTTTGAAGACGGTGCCAGGTGCATCGGCATGGGCTGCAGGCGCGCCGAGCAAGGCGATCAAAGGCAGGTAGTACAAGGGTTTCAGCGTAGGCATGGTTATTTCACTTCATCAGTAGACGTTGGCTTGGCGGCTTTTTGTACGGTGTCCCAGACCCGAAGAAAATTGCCGCCCCACAGCTTGGCAATATCGCCCTCGGAGTAACCCCGTTGCAGCAATTCGGCAGTGACGTTGCGGGCTTCGCTGACATCCTTCCAGCCGTCCAGACCGCCGCCATCGTTGAAGTCGGAGCTGATGCCGACATGATCAATGCCGATTTTCTTCACGGCATAATCAATGGCATCGCCGTAATCCTTGAGGGTGGCTTTGGGTTCTTCGTCGACAATGCCGTATAAGCCGCTGGCGTACTGGCCGAAGCGCTGCTCGGGCCATACGGTGATGATCGCGTCACCCGGCATCAACGCCATTTCGAGGTTGTGCAAAGGCGGTAAATCGAACTGGCTGCGCAGGGCGTTGAGTTTGTCCTGACTGCCTTGGCTCAAGGGCCGCAGATAAGTGCCGAAGCCAACAACTTGCACCACGCCACCGCTGGCCTTGATCAACTGCATGTCCTTGTCGCTGAGGTTGCGCGGTATATCCACCAGCGCCCGGGGCGCCGAATGCGATGCCACGAGCGGTGTGCGGCTCAACTGGCTGACTTGCTCCAGTGCCTTGCTCGACATTTGCGACACATCAATGATCACCCCCAGTTCGTTCAAGCGCTGTACGGCCTGTTTGCCGGTTTCTGACAGGCCATTGAGTGCGTCGGGTGTGTCATTGAAAAACGGCAGCGGGCGTGAAGAGTCGGACCAGTCGTTGTTGCCGACATAACTGAAGCCAAACATGCGCATGCCCCGTGCGGCCCATTTATCCAGTTGGTCGATATCGTTACCCAGCGGGTAGGCGTTGAGCATGCTGATAAACACCGCAAATTTGCCCTCGCCATGCAAGCGGCGAAAGTCGTCCGGGGTGTAGGCAATGGCGACTTGATTGGGAAAGTCGCGCACCATCGTGGTGATGATCCGGTAGCGGGCTTCCTGCTCGTTGCGCGCGGCCTCTACGAAACCCGCCGTGGGGCGGTGCGGGGCATTGGGGCCATTCCATATTTCCGGCCAGCCAAAAATGGTCAGCGCGGCCCCTGAAAGGCGACCTTTCGCCGCTTTGACCAGATCAAACTGTCCAGGCCCGTCCTTGTCGGCCTCATTGCCAGCCGTGCCGAACTCAAGCGGGATGGTGATGTGGCTATCGAACGACAACAGACGCTCTTGAAGCTCGTCGGCCTGTTTGACGATTTTTAACGGGTAACCCGGGTTGCCCTTGTAAAACGCGTCCCAGGCCAGAAAGCCCCCTGCGAGGGCAGCCACTAAGGCCAATGGGATACCTATCATCAGGCCTTTTTTTGTACGGGGTTTAGTCATTGCCATCTCAGTCAGAATCCACCGTCAAGGGGTCGGCGCACGGCCTTTGCTATCAGGGGAGAACGAGGGGCAAAGCGCAGGATTTAGGCTGGTGATGCGCAACATATAACGCTAACTGTTCTATTAATGAGACGCAGAGTTTCAAAAAGAGCCTCTACTCTCTTCGGTGGTGCGAATCTATAGTGGTTAGCATGAATTTCAGGAGGTGCTAGATGAAAAAAATCCTAGGTGTTTATGCGGCTCCACGTGGCCATTGGGTCGGTGATGGTTTCCCGGTTCGCACCATGTTTTCCTACGACCGAATGGGCAAATATGTCAGCCCGTTTCTGTTATTGGATTACGCGGGTCCAGCCGACTTCACGCCGACTTCAGAGCGTCGTGGTGTAGGTCAGCATCCGCATCGCGGGTTTGAAACAGTGACCATTGTCTATAAAGGCGAAGTGGAGCATCGCGATTCCACCGGCAATGGCGGTGTGATTGGCCCGGGCGATGTGCAATGGATGACCGCAGCGTCGGGGATCCTGCATGAAGAGTTTCACTCTGAAGCCTTTGCCCGCAGCGGCGGTACCCTTGAAATGGTGCAACTGTGGGTCAACTTGCCCGCCAAGGACAAAATGGCCGAACCGGGCTATCAAGGGATTCTGGACCGCGAGATCCCAGATCTGGAACTCAAGGATAATGCCGGTCGGTTACGCTTGATTGCCGGTGAGTTCGATGGCCAGCGTGGCCCAGCGCGCACCTTTACGCCGATCGATGTCTGGGATGTGCGTTTGAATGCAGGTAAGTCGGCCACCTTTGATCTTCATCAAGGTCGTAACACCGCATTGGTCGTGTTACACGGTGCCGTCGAGGTCAATGGTCAGGAAGTCGTGCGTGAAGGCCAGTTGGTTCTGTTCGACCGCGAGGGTACTGACATTCTTCTGGATGCCGAACAAGACGCTACGGTGTTGATCTTGAGCGGTGAGCCTATCGACGAGCCGATTGTAGGTCACGGCCCGTTTGTGATGAACACCGAGGCCGAGATTCAACAGGCCTTTATTGACTTCCAGTCCGGTAAATTTGGGCGGATGCCCGGATAACTCCGGGCTGGCGCTTAGACCCGCTCGAAAATCACCGCTATGCCCTGACCGCCGCCAATGCACATGGTGGCCAGGGCATAGCGGCCTTTTATCCGGTGCAGCTCGTGGAGCGCTTTGGTGGCGATGATGGCGCCAGTGGCGCCCACCGGGTGGCCCAGTGCAATTCCCGAGCCGTTCGGGTTGAGCCTTGCCGGGTCAAGTTCCAGCTCCTCCATCACCGCACACGCTTGCGCCGCAAAGGCGATGTTGGCTTCAATCACGTCCATATCCGAAATTCGTAAACCCGCGCGCTTGAGTGCCAGACGTGTAGCCGGTATGGGCCCCAAACCCATCAATTCAGGTTCGACCCCGGCATGGGCATACGCCACCAGACGCGCCATAGGGGTGAGGTTTGCGGCCCGAACGGCATCACCTCTGGCCAATACCAAGGCCGCCGCGCCGTCATTAAGGCCTGAAGCATTGCCCGCGGTCACGGTGCCGTCCTTTTTGAACGCCGGCTTCATCTGCGCCAGTTGCGCAAGCGTGGTCACACGCGGGTGTTCATCGACATTGAACAGGCTGGTGCCTTTACGACCGGGCACCTCGACCTCCGCAATTTGTGCGGCGAAATAGCCTTGGGCGATGGCGTGCGCAGCACGTTGTTGGTCGGTAAACGCCAAGGCGTCTTGCGCTTCACGACTGATGTGATTGCGTTGCGCCACATTTTCCGCCGTGATCCCCATATGAATGCCTTGGAACGGATCGTGAAGAATCCCGAGCATATAGTCCTGCACCAGTGCATCCCCCATGCGCGCGCCCCAGCGGGCTGACGGCAGCAGGTAAGGGCCACGGCTCATGGATTCCGCACCGCCGCCAATGGCGAAATCGGCATCGCCCAGTTGCAGGGTATGTGCGGCAGAAATGATCGCCTGCAAGCCGGAACCGCACAGGCGGTTCACGTTATACGCCGGTGTTTCCTTGGGAATACCCGCGGTGATCGCGGCGACCCGCGCCAGGTAGGCGTCCTTGGGTTCAGTGGCAATTACATTGCCCATGACCACGTGCCCGATGCGCTCGGCCTCGACTTGACTGTCGATGAGCGCGGCCTTGACGACCGTGGTGGCCAGATCGCAGAGCGGCACATCCTTGAGCGTGCCGCCAAACGTGCCGATGGCCGTTCGCCGGGCGCTGAGAATGAAAATTTCAGGGGCTTGCATGGCAGGTCCTTATTCTTGTTATGGGTTGAAGTGAAGCAGATTATTTCATGCGGCCGGGTCGCAGGGATTAGTCCGTTTGAGGGCGTCTTGGCCTTTAGCTACGGTTGGCTTGTCAGTTATTTGGGCCCTTCAGCATCGCCTGGAACTGCGCCAAGGGCACCGGTCGGCTGTGCAGATAACCTTGGTAAAGATGGCAGCCCAGGCTCTGCAAGAACGCTAACTGGCTCTGCTGTTCCACACCTTCAGCGACCACTGTGATCTTCAAGCTGTGTGCCATTGCAACAATGGCACGGATAATTTCTGTATCGCTTGGGTCATTGATGGCGTCCTGGATGAACGATTTATCAATCTTTAACGTGTCCACTGGCAGACGTTTCAGGTGGGTCAGCGAGGAATAGCCCGTGCCAAAATCATCCATTGCGAAGCTCACGCCCAAGGCCATCAGCTGGCGCATTTTGCCGATGATGTCCTCCAGGTTCTGAATGACGATACCTTCGGTAATCTCAAGTTTGAGTATCGAAGCTGGCAGCGTGTGATTGCTCAGGCTGGCTTGGACCCGCTCGACAAAGTCATTTTGGCGAAACTGGCGCGGGCTGATGTTGACGCATAGTCTGAAGCTGTTCGGGTCAATCAAGTCTTCATCAAGTAACAGGCGTAATGATCGACAGGCTTCCTCAAGCGCCCAAGTGCCGACGTCAACGATCAATCCGCTGTCTTCAAGGATGCTGATGAACTCGGCAGGCGCTTGTGCACCCCGTTGCGGATGTTCCCAGCGCAACAGCGCTTCGGCGCCAACGATGCGGTTTTCGCGGGCGTCAACTTGTGGTTGAAAGTGCAGGCTGAACTCGTTACGGACCAATGCAGTGCGCAAATCGCTTTCCAGGCTCATCCGCTCAGTGGCAGCGGTTTGCATCGCAAAGTCGAAAAGCTGGACGGTGTTGCGGCCGCAGTCCTTGGCCCGGTACAAGGCTATGTCGGCACGCTTGAGCAGGTCGGCAGGCTGGGTCCCATGCTCCGGCAGGATAACTATGCCAATGCTGGGCGTGACTTGCAGGCGCTGGCCGTCCAGAAACAGGGGTTCGGCCAGTAACTGACGCAACGCATCGGCCGTGTTGCGTACCGAGTGTGTCACCTCCTGGAGCGTACCCTTGAGGCCGGTCAGCACCACGACAAACTCGTCACCGCCCAAGCGGGCTACGGTGTCTTCGCTGCGCACGCTGGTTTCAAGGCGAGCCGTGATGATGCGCAGCACCGAATCGCCCACGGGATGGCCCAGAGAGTCATTGATGTGCTTGAAATGGTCCAGGTCAAGAAACAACAAGGCCCCACGCAGGTCATGACGGTTGAGCATCGAAGTTAACTGGCTCAAGCGGTCCATCAGCAGGGCACGATTGGGCAAATTGGTCAGCGGGTCATGGTAGGCCAGGTGCCTGACTTGGGCCTGAGCGATCTTTAGCTGGCTGATGTCTCGGGCGGTCAGCAATATGCACGGCGTAGCGTTGAGGGTGATCGGCTCGATAGACACTTCAACGTGAAGTACAGCACCACTCTTGGAGCGACCTGTGATTTCCCTGTGCGTGATTCGGCCCTTATCGCGCAGTTCGTTCATTAATGCCTGGCGCTTTGAATAATCGCCCCAAATGCCCAGCTCATAAGGGCTGCAACCAATGGCTTCAGCGCTGCTGTACCCCGTCAGTCGACTAAAACCCTCATTGACTTCCAGATAGCGACCGCTGAACAGCTCGCTGATAGTGATGGCGTCGGGGCTGGAGTGAAACGCCTTGGCGAATTTGTCTTCGGAAACACTCAAGCGCTGACGTTGAAACGTAACTTCGCGAATGATGCCCAACATGAGAGGCCTGCCATTTTTCAGGTTGACGAGGCTCCCTCGCACCTCCAACCAGTGCAGGCTACCGTCCGGCCAGCGGATCCGGTGGTGGATGAACTCCTGCCTGGCATTACCATTGATCACGTCTTGGAACGCGCGCTGCGCCTTGGGCCAGTCGTCAAAAGAGAGATTGCCCAAGCGCTCGAGATTGTCAGGCAATACCTGCTCGGCATCCAGGCCAAATAACGCGTGAACACCTTTTGACCAGCTGATCTCGCCGCTGTCGAGATCCCAGCTCCAGGCGCCTGATTGTGCGGCGTTCAGGGCTGCGAGCAAGTGGCTTGCGTTGTTCCAGCAAAGCGCTTGAGTGTGTAGCGCTTGCTTATCGTCCGTGGGGTTAGCCATGTACTGCGATCCTTGAACTCGAAACCAGGTGGCGGATTCAGGACAGCTCGTTGCAAGGGGTTGAGACCTGACCATCGAGTAATGTCATGAACGCATGAGCGGCATTCGACAGCGTTCTTTCGGTATGTACGATGTAGCCCAGTTGTCGGGTCAATTGAATACCCGGCAAACGGATCGAGGCAACTTGCTCGTCCAGCATGGTGCGTGGCAGCACGCTCCAAGCCAGACCAATGGACACCATCATCTTGATAGTTTCCAGATAGTTAGTACTCATGGCGATGTTCGGTGTCAGCCCCTGTGCTTCAAACAGGCGCTGCACAATATGGTGGGTAAACGTATTACCCCCCGGAAACACCGCTGGATGATGCGCAATGTCAGCCATGTTGACCACCGGTTGACGGGTAAGAGAGTGCTCGGGGGCGACCACAAAGTCCAGCGGATCATCCCACACCGATACGGCGCGAATCAGCGAGTGGGGTTCAGGTGCCAAGGTGATCACGGCCAACTCAGCGCGGCCATGAAGAATTTCTTCGTAGGCCACTTCTGAATCGAGAAACTGAATATCCAGCGCGACTTTCGGATAGAGACGCGTGAACTCGCGCAGCAAGGGCGGCAGGCGGTGCAACCCGATGTGATGACTGGTGGCCAAGGTCAATCGCCCACTGACTTCGCCATTGAGGTTATTCAAGGCCCTGCGGGTGTCATCCAGCACATTGAGAATCTGATAGGCACGCGGCAATAAGGCCCGTCCTGCTTCGGTCAAGCTGACTTCACGGCCCAGGCGATCGAACAACCGGAGTTTGAGTTGCTGCTCAATGCTGGCAATGCGTTTGCTGATGGCGGGCTGAGTCAGAAACAGCCGCTCGGCTGCCCCGGAAAAGCTTCCGGTTTCAGCAATGGCAATAAATGCATTGAGATTCGCGAGATCCATCTGTTCGAATTCCTATTGGTTATCCAAAGCATGAAAATTATGAATTTGAGTTATTCACTGTAACGCCATAGGATCGACCTCACAAGCCAAGTGGTTATTGGCGCAGAAAAGTAGCTGATGAGGAAACCGTCTGATGGCCGGCAAAACGCTCTACGACAAGCTCTGGGATTCGCATTTGGTCAAGCAGCGCGACGATGGCTCGGCGCTGATCTACATCGACCGTCACATCATCCATGAAGTGACCTCGCCGCAAGCTTTTGAAGGCTTGCGTCTGGCCAAGCGCAAGCCTTGGCGTATCGATGCCAACATCGCCACCCCGGACCATAACGTACCGACCACGCCAGAGCGTAAAGGCGGGATCGAAGCGATTGCCGACCAGGTTTCGCGCTTACAGGTGCAGACCCTGGACGATAACTGTGACGAATATGGCATCACTGAATTCAAGATGAATGACGTGCGTCAAGGAATCGTTCACGTGATCGGCCCGGAGCAGGGCGCGACCTTGCCCGGCATGACCGTTGTCTGTGGCGACTCCCATACCTCGACCCACGGTGCGTTCGGCGCCTTGGCCCACGGTATTGGCACTTCCGAAGTCGAGCACGTGCTGGCCACGCAGTGCCTGGTCGCCCAAAAAATGAAAAACATGCTGGTTTTGGTTGAAGGTCAGTTGCCGTTCGGCGTGACCGCCAAAGACATCGTGTTGGCCGTCATTGGCAAAATCGGCACGGCGGGCGGCAATGGCCATGCCATCGAGTTCGCCGGCAGCGCGATTCGTGACCTGTCGGTTGAGGGCCGCATGACCATCTGCAACATGTCCATTGAAGCCGGTGCCCGCGTTGGCCTGGTGGCTGCGGACCAGAAGACGGTGGATTACGTCAAAGGGCGTCCTTTCTCGCCCAAAGGCGCTGAGTGGGATTTGGCAGTCGAGGCGTGGAAAGACCTTGTCTCCGACGCTGATGCAACGTTTGACACGGTGGTCGAGCTGGATGCTACGCAGATCAAGCCACAAGTCAGCTGGGGCACGTCACCAGAAATGGTGTTGGCCGTTGATCAAAACGTGCCCGACCCGGCGCAGGAAACGGATCTGGTCAAGCGTGGCTCCATCGAGCGCGCCTTGAAATACATGGGCCTGAACGCTAATCAAGCGATCACCGACATCCAGCTCGATCGGGTGTTTATCGGCTCATGCACCAATTCGCGGATTGAGGATTTGCGTGCAGCTGCGGTGATTGCCAAGGGCCGCAAAGTAGCGTCCACCATTAAACAGGCGATTGTAGTGCCGGGTTCAGGGCTGGTTAAGGCTCAAGCGGAATCGGAAGGTCTGGACAAAATTTTCATTGAGGCCGGTTTCGAATGGCGTGAACCGGGTTGCTCGATGTGCCTGGCGATGAACCCCGACCGCCTGGAGTCGGGCGAGCATTGCGCATCGACCTCCAACCGCAACTTCGAAGGCCGTCAGGGTGCCGGTGGTCGTACACATTTGGTGAGCCCGGCCATGGCCGCCGCCGCTGCTGTTAACGGTCGTTTTATCGACGTTCGCGAATTGATCTGAGGAGCGCAACATGAAAGCTTTTACCCAGCACACCGGGCTTGTCGCACCTTTGGATCGCGCCAACGTCGACACCGATCAGATCATTCCCAAGCAGTTTTTGAAATCGATCAAACGCACCGGCTTCGGCCCCAACTTGTTTGACGAGTGGCGTTATCTGGATGTCGGGCAACCGTATCAGGACAATTCCAAGCGCCCGTTAAACAAAGATTTTGTGCTCAATGCCGAGCGTTATCAGGGTGCCAGTGTGTTGCTGGCCCGTGAAAACTTCGGCTGCGGCTCCAGCCGTGAGCACGCGCCGTGGGCGTTGGAAGAGTACGGCTTTCGCAGCATTATCGCGCCGAGCTACGCCGACATCTTTTTCAACAACAGTTTCAAAAACGGGTTGTTGCCGATCATTTTGAGCGACGCCGAAGTGGAGGACTTGTTTGCTCAGGTTGAAGCCGAGCCGGGTTACCAGCTCACGATCGACCTTGAGGCGCAAACGGTCACTCGCCCTGACGGCAAGGTGCTGAGTTTTGAAATCGATGCATTCCGTAAGCATTGCCTGCTCAATGGCCTTGACGATATTGGCCTGACCTTGCAGGACGCTGATTCGATTGCTGCATTTGAAAGCAAGCACCGGGCGAGCCAGCCGTGGTTGTTTCGCGACGCTTGATTGCATTAGATCTTCGTAGCAACTGCCGCAAGCTGCGTAAGGCGACGCAGTCATCGTGAAGTCAGAGCATGCGTTTTTCAGGCTTTACGATTGCTGCGCAACCGGACTTAGCCTGCGGCAACTGCTACAGGTTTGGCGTTACCTTGAAAGGAAGTTGTCATGACCAGAACCGCCCCTCACAGCCAGGTTGTACAAAAACAGTTCGGTGAACAGGCTTCGGCCTATTTGAGCAGCTCCGTGCACGCACAAGGCACTGAATTCGGCCTGCTAAAGGCCGAGTTGGCCGGCAAGTCACAGGCGCGGGTGCTGGATTTGGGCTGCGGTGCAGGTCATGTCAGTTTTCATGTGGCAGCACTGGTAAAAGAGGTGGTGGCTTACGACCTGTCGCAGCAAATGCTTGATGTGGTGAGCGCGGCGGGTATTGATCGGGGGCTGGCCAATATCAGCACCGTCTGCGGGGCGGCAGAACGCTTGCCGTTTGCCGATGGCGAGTTTGATTACGTGTTCAGCCGTTACTCGGCACACCATTGGAGCGATTTGGGGCTGGCGCTGCGTGAAGTGCGTCGGGTGCTCAAACCGGGCGGGGTGGCGGCCTTTATCGATGTCATGTCGCCGGGCAATCCATTGTTCGACACCTATTTGCAAAGTGTCGAAGTGCTGCGTGATACCAGTCATGTGCGTGACTATTCAGCAGGCGAGTGGTTGCACCAGATCAATGAGGCAGGTTTGCAGGTGCGCAGCACACGGCGTCAGCGTTTGCGTTTAGAGTTCGCTTCCTGGATCGAGCGTATGCGTACGCCGCCGGTCATGAGCGCCGCCATTCGCGAGCTGCAACAGTCCATGGGCAACGAAGTGCGCGAGTACTTTGAAATTGCCGCCGATGGCTCGTTCAGTACCGATGTGCTGGTGCTGTGGGCCGAGAAGTAATTCCGACTATTAAAGATGCGCCTGCGGGGGCATCAACCGACAAAAAAGAGGAACTCATGAGCAAGCAGATTCTGATTCTCCCAGGCGATGGCATCGGTCCGGAAATCATGACCGAAGCGGTCAAGGTGCTGGCGTTGGCCAACGACAAGTTCAACCTGAACTTCGAGATGACTCATGACGTCATTGGCGGTGCGGCCATCGACAAGCACGGCGTGCCGCTGGCTGATGAAACGCTGGAGCGTGCTCGTGCCGCCGACGCAGTATTGTTGGGTGCAGTGGGTGGCCCCAAGTGGGACACCATCGAGCGTGATATTCGCCCTGAACGGGGTCTGCTGAAAATCCGTGCGCAATTGGGGCTGTTCGGCAACTTGCGTCCGGCCATCCTTTATCCGCAACTGGCGGACGCATCGAGCCTTAAGCCGGAAATCGTTTCGGGGCTGGATATTCTGATTGTTCGTGAATTGACCGGTGGCATCTATTTCGGCGCGCCACGCGGCACCCGTGAGCTGGAAAACGGCGAGCGTCAGGCTTATGACACGCTGCCTTACAGCGAAAGCGAAATTCGCCGCATTGCCCGTGTCGGTTTTGATATGGCCCGTGTGCGGGGCAAAAAGCTGTGTTCGGTAGACAAAGCCAACGTATTGGCCTCCAGCCAACTGTGGCGTGAAGTGGTTGAGCAAGTGGCCAAGGACTACCCGGACGTTGAACTGAGCCACATGTACGTCGACAACGCGGCCATGCAACTGGTGCGTGCACCCAAGCAGTTCGACGTGATCGTCACTGACAACTTGTTCGGCGACATCCTGTCTGATGAGGCTTCAATGCTGACCGGCTCGATTGGCATGCTGCCGTCGGCATCGCTGGATGCCCACAACAAAGGCATGTACGAACCTTGCCACGGCTCGGCGCCGGACATCGCAGGGCAGGGCATTGCCAACCCGCTGGCGACCATTTTGTCGGTCTCGATGATGCTGCGTTACAGCTTCAATCAGCAGGCTGCCGCTGACGCCATCGAGAAGGCCGTAAGCCTGGTTTTGGACCAGGGACTGCGCACCGGCGATATCTGGTCGGCGGGTTGCACCAAGGTTGGAACACAGGAAATGGGTGACGCAGTAGTCGCGGCGCTACAGAATCTGTAATCTCTCGGGCCCGTTACTTCCTGTTGGTGGAAGTAACGACCCCACTTTTTGTTAAAGGTGTCGTTGCGATGAAGCGTGTAGGTCTGGTCGGTTGGCGCGGTATGGTTGGTTCCGTGCTCATGCAGCGGATGCTGGAAGAGCAGGATTTCGATCTTATTGAGCCGGTGTTTTTCACCACTTCCAATGTCGGTGGACAAGGTCCGTCCGTGGGCAAGGATATTGCTCCGCTCAAGGACGCTTACAACATTGAAGAGTTGAAAACCCTCGATGTGATCCTGACCTGCCAGGGCGGCGACTACACCAATGAGGTGTTCCCCAAGCTGCGTGAGGCAGGCTGGCAAGGTTACTGGATTGATGCAGCATCGAGCCTGCGCATGCAGGATGATGCGGTCATCATTCTGGATCCGGTCAACCGCAAGGTTATTGACCATCAACTGGATGCGGGCACCAAGAACTATATCGGTGGTAACTGCACGGTCAGTCTGATGTTGATGGGCCTTGGCGGTCTGTTCGAAGCCGGTCTGGTGGAGTGGATGAGCGCGATGACGTATCAGGCGGCCTCGGGCGCCGGCGCGCAGAACATGCGCGAACTGATCAAGCAAATGGGCGCGACTCACGCCGCTGTTGCCGATCAACTGGCTGATCCGGCCAGCGCAATTCTGGATATTGACCGTCGTGTGGCCGACGCCATGCGCAGCGAAGCGTATCCGACTGAAAACTTTGGCGTGCCATTGGCCGGCAGCTTGATCCCGTGGATCGACAAAGAGCTGCCAAACGGTCAAAGCCGCGAAGAGTGGAAAGCGCAAGCTGAGACCAACAAGATTCTGGGCCGGTTCAAAAACCCGGTTCCGGTGGACGGTATCTGCGTGCGTATCGGTGCGATGCGCTGCCACAGCCAGGCACTGACCATCAAGCTGAACAAAGATGTGCCAATCGCGGACATCGAAGGCCTGATCAGCCAGCACAACCCTTGGGTCAAGCTGGTGCCAAACCATCGTGACATCAGCATGCAAGAGCTGAGTCCGACCAAAGTGACGGGCACCCTGAACGTACCGGTTGGCCGACTGCGCAAGCTGAACATGGGTTCGCAGTTCCTCGGTGCTTTCACCGTGGGCGACCAGTTGTTGTGGGGCGCGGCTGAGCCGTTGCGCCGCATGCTGCGGATTCTGCTGGAGCGTTGATTCGCTGATGCACTACAAAAACCGTGTTTTCTGCAAAGAAGCACGGTTTTTTTGTGGGTGTTGATGCATCGCTACACCTGTTGTCCCGGTCGTGTCATGACTGTTATATCCCTTCAACACATGTCACTTGCAGCGTCCGCGCGTAAATGCCTGATCAAACCCACGGCTGATCACCATTAACGAGCATTTTTATGGCAATACCCACCGTGCAACGCAACTTGCGGCAGCTGAGCAGACATAAGCTTGCTAGCGTCTTCCTGCACCTTGCTTTAATTGCCTGGCTCACCCCGGGCAGTTAAAGTGCGCCTCCCCACGTTTCGCCTGAGGCAGATCCATGAACCAGACCTTTGATATCGCCGTCGTCGGCGCCACCGGCACTGTTGGCGAAACCATTGTGCAAATTCTTGAAGAGCGCAATTTTCCTGTAGCCGACTTGCACCTGCTGGCCAGCATCGAGTCCGCCGGAAGCTCGGTGCCATTTCGTGGCAAAAACGTCAGAGTGCGTGAAGTGGATGTGTTCGACTTCAGCAACGTTCAGGTGGTTTTCTTTGCCGCCGGGCCAGCGGTGACCTCCAGCTACGCGGCCAAAGCATCGGCTGCTGGGTGTGCGGTGATTGATTTGTCGGGCGTTTTGCCTGCCTTGCAGGCGCCGCAAGTGGTGCCCGAGGCTAATGCGCAGGTCCTGGCCGGTTTGCCCAAGCCTGTACAAGTCAGCAGTCCAAGCCCGTCGGCGACCGCCCTGGCTGTGGCACTTGCGCCGTTGCGCGGTTTACACGATTTTCAGCGCGTCACTGTGACGGCGTGTCTGGCCGTTTCCGCTCAAGGGCGCGAGGCCGTTTCCGAGTTAGCGCGTCAAACCACGGCGCTGCTGAACCTGCATCCGCTTGAATCAAATTTCTTTGATCGTCAGATGGCCTTCAACTTGCTTGCACAAGTCGGTACACCAGATGAACAAGGCCATGTTCCGCTGGAAAAACGTCTGGTCACACAACTGCGTGAAATATTGGATTTGCCGACACTCAAAGTGTCAGTGACGTGCATTCAAGCTCCGGTGTTTTTTGGCGATAGCTTTAGTGTGTCGGTGCAAATGGCCGAGCCAGTCGATTTGGATGCTGTTAATGCAGCGCTTGAGGCCGCCGACGGTCTTGAGTTGGTTGACGCAGGCGACTACCCGACGGCGGTAGGGGATGCTGTTGGCCAGGACGTGGTCTATGTAGGCCGAGTTCGCCACGGTGTGGACGATACTTCTGAACTTAATCTTTGGATAGCATCAGATAACGTACGTAAAGGCGCTGCCTTGAATGCCGTGCAACTGGCTGAGTTGTTGATAAAAGACTTGCCGTAAAAGATACTTGGCGTCAATTTCCAGCAGGGTTCAAGAGCCGCTCTGGGGCCATGTGTCTTAAGGCGCAAGTCTTGGGCACTATCTTCGGGCAGTAGCTATTCGGATCTCGCAGGACGAGATCTGTACCAATAAGGAAGAGCGATGCTTCAGGTTCGCAAATTAGTGTTAGCAATAGCTGCCGCTTCAGCGCTGTCATCCGGTATGGCGCAGGCGCTTGGGCTCGGAGAGCTGACTCTGAAATCGACTCAGAACCAGCCTCTGCTGGCTGAAATCGAGTTGCTGGATGTCAAGGATCTTACAGCCGCAGAAGTGGTGCCGAGCCTGGCCCCTGCGGACGAGTTCAACAAGGCAGGCGTGCCACGTCCGGCTTTTTTGGATGAGTTGCGTTTTACCCCGGTGATCAATGCCGAAGGCAAGAGCGTGCTACGCGTTACGTCCAGTCAGCCGCTGTCCGAACCCTTTGTAAAATTTCTGGTGCAAGTCATGTGGCCAAGCGGTCGCTTGCTTCGTGACTACAGCGTCATGCTCGATCCTGCTAAGTTTTCGCCACAAACCGCTGCGGCTGCCTCGGCTCCGATTGCGGCCGCCACTGCTGGCGCGCCTGGGCAGTACACCACAACGCCTCGCGACACCTTGTGGGAAATCGCGGCAAAGGCGGCCAATGGTGGCTCGGTTCAACAGACGATGCTGGCCATTCAGGCGCTAAACCCTGATGCGTTTATCAATGGCAATATCAATCGTCTGAAAACCGGGCAAGTGTTGCGTCTGCCTGACGCCTCGCAGAGTGTTCAGTTGCCGCAGGCCAAAGCGCTCGGTGAAGTGGCTTCACAGAACGCTGATTGGCGTAATGGTCGCCGTACGGTGCCATTGCCCCAGCAGCTGGATGCAACACGACGTCAGCCGGTTGAAGCCGTTCGCCCGGCCAGGGCTGCTGGCAATGACAACCTGAGCCTGGTGGCGGCGCAGCCAGCCAATGGTAATGGTAATGGTAATGGCGCAGCTGGGGACGCCGGGAATATCGCTGCACAGCTAGCGATGGCTCAGGAAGGTTTGGATTCAAGCCGTCGTGAAAATACCGAGCTGCAAAGCCGGATGAACGATTTGCAAAGCCAACTGGACAAGCTGCAACGCTTGATCGAGTTGAAAAATGATCAACTGGCCAAGCTGGAGGCCGGCGGCGCAGCTTCTGGCGACCCTGCTACTGCGATCCCGGCTCAGTTGGCCGCACAAGCTGTAGATGCCCCAGAGGCGGATATCGAGCCCGCGCAAGAAGGTTCACCCGCCACCGCTGTGCCGCCTGCACCCACGCAGGGCGAGCATCCTGCCTCAGCGGGTGAGCGCAGTCTTCAGGGTCTGCTTGGCAGTCCAATGCTGATGGGCTTGGCAGGTGGTGCAGCTGTTTTGCTGTTATTGCTGTTACTGCTGCTGGCTCGTCGCCGCAAAGCCTTGCAAGCGGCGCAACGGCACGAGCGCATGGCACGGGAGCTGGAAGATGATGCGCATTTTGCGTCTGATCTGGACCTGCCAGAAAGTAACTTTGCCGGGCTTGAAGTGCCACCCCCAAGCCCTACGCTCGAAGAAGCTCCAGCTCCAGCTGCTGATATCCCTCCCGTCATTGGCGCTTTGTCATTGGCCAAACCTGGTGATGTGCTGGCTCAGGCAGAGCGGCTGATTGCACAGCAACAGCTGGATGAGGCCGTAGCGCTGCTCAAAAGTGCAATCGAAAAAGAGCCTCAACGCAGTGACTTGCGTCTCAAGCTGATGCAGATCTACGGCGAGCAGGGCGAACGTGAGGCTTTTATTGCTCAAGAGCGTCAGTTGGTCGCCAACGGCAAGAATCATGCTGAAGTCGAACAACTCAAAGCGCGTTATCCGGCCATGTTGGCGGCGGCAGCTACTGGGATCGCTACGGCTGCAGTTGCCGCGCAACTTGAAGAGCAGTTCGTTGATGAAATGCTGCGTGATGACAGGGCGCTCGAGCCTGAGTTTGATCACGACTTCGACCTGAGCCTTGATGAGCTGGAAACCGCATCCCCCGCCGAACTGTTGCCTGCACAACCACTGGATCAGCCAGTGCCAGGCAGTGAGCAAAGCTTTGAGGACGTGCTCAAGCAGCAAGCTGAGGCTCAAGTAGCGGGTGATGAACAGCCAGATCTAGATTTAAGCTTGCCGGCTGATTTCGATCTGTCGTTGGCGCCGGAGGGCGGAGAGGCTGAAGCTGAGCCCGACAGCTTTTCCATTGAGCTGGACAAGGTCAACGCGGAGTTGCAGCGCTTGTCGCAAAGCCTGGAGCAACCCTCGCTTGAGTCGGCATTTGCTGATGACCCCGAACCGGATTTCTTGTCCGGTTCGGATGAAACCGCGACCAAGCTGGATTTGGCTGAGGCTTACATTGACATGGGTGATGATGAAGGGGCACGGGATATTCTGGCGGAGGTGATTGCTGAAGGTAACCCTGAGCAACAGGCTGAAGCCCTCGAGATGTTGTCTCGACTGGTCTGATGGTCTGAGTCCTTAAACGCCAGCGGCAGCCTTTATGGCTGCCGTTGTTGTCTGTGGCATCCGGATTTGTCGCGCGCTCATCATTTGTTTCATGGCGTCTGGCCGGTGTCGCCTTATAATGGCCGACTTTGCGTTGATCAGTAGGCTGTCACCCCTTGGCAAATATAGATAACCCAGTAGCCGAAATGGCCCCCGAGGGCTTTTACCGCATCGCGCTGGGCGTGGAATACAAAGGCTCGCGCTACAGCGGCTGGCAGCGCCAGGCCAATGGTGTGTTGACCGTTCAGGAAACCCTTGAGAGCGCGTTATCAAAAGTTGCCGCATCGCCAGTGTCTTTGATGTGCGCGGGCCGTACCGACGCTGGTGTGCACGCCTGTGGGCAAGTGGTGCATTTTGATACTCAGGCCGAGCGCTCCCTCAAAGCGTGGGTCATGGGCGCCAATATCAACTTGCCCCATGACATCAGTGTGACGTGGGCCAAAGTCATGCCGGCGGAATTTCATGCGCGCTTCAAGGCCATCGCTCGCCGTTATCGGTATGTGATTTACAACGATCAGATCCGCCCGGCACATTTGAATCAGGAAGTGACCTGGAATCATCGCCCTTTGGATGTTGATCGCATGGCTGAGGCCGCCCAGTATTTGCTGGGCGTTCATGACTTTAGCGCCTTCCGCGCTGGACAATGCCAAGCCAAGTCGCCGATCAAGGAGATGCATCATCTGCGGGTCACCCGTCATGGGCGAATGATTGTGCTGGATATCCGCGCCAGTGCCTTCTTGCATCACATGGTGCGCAACATTGCCGGGGTATTGATGACCATCGGTTCAGGCGAGCGGCCGGTTGAGTGGATGAAAGAGGTTCTTGAAAGCCGCGCTCGTCGTTCTGGGGGCGTAACGGCGCACCCCTATGGCCTGTATCTGGTTCAGGTTGAGTATCGGGACGAGTTCCAGTTGCCAGAGCGTTACATTGGCCCACATTTCTTAACGGGTTTTACCGAACTCGGCGGCTGACGCCCGGATAAGCATTTGTTACCATCCGGGACTTTCGCGCTCAAATGTCGGGGTGTTATCGAGATGTCCGTTGTTCGCAGCAAGATCTGCGGTATTACCCGCATAGAAGATGCACTGGCTGCAGTTGCAGCCGGTGCTGACGCCATCGGCTTTGTGTTTTACGCAAAAAGCCCGCGGGCTGTGACCGCAGTGCAAGCACGGGCCATCATTGCGGCGCTGCCGCCTTTCGTCACAACGGTCGGGTTGTTCGTTAACGCAAGTGCTTGTGAGCTGAACGAAACACTTGATGCCGTACCTCTGGACCTGTTGCAGTTCCACGGCGATGAAACCCCTGAGCAATGCGAAGGCTATCACCGTCCTTACATCAAAGCCCTGCGGGTAAAGGCGGGCGACGACATCGCCGGTGCTTGCAAAACCTATGCAAGTGCCAGCGGTATACTCCTCGATGCGTATGTCGAAGGCGTGCCGGGGGGAACTGGTCAGGCGTTTGACTGGTCTTTGATACCGCAGGATTTATCCCGGCCCATCATCCTGGCGGGCGGCTTGACCGTCGACAACGTCGCACAGGCTATTGCTCAGGTGCGACCTTATGCCGTGGATGTCAGTGGCGGGGTGGAAAAGAGCAAGGGCATCAAGGATCACGACAAGATTCGTGCCTTCATGCATAACGTGCGCGCAACAAACTGATGCGTTATGTGACGGTTGGCAGTCTGCCACCGTCCATCAATACCGCTGTGAAAAGCAGGCGGGCCCTGTGGTTTGACGGGCAAAAATTAACATGGCAACCGCTCTGGGGCGTGTTGTCAGGAAGGCTGAGGGTTTCTTGGGGGTTAGGCTGGTTTGCCCTGTGCTGACCGCTGCCTTCGAGCACCATCGCCGCATATCTATTGAAATTAGCTCAAGGGCATACACGGGGCCTGAACCCAAGTGTTCAGGTCGCCGGTACTGGAGAAAAAAAGCATGAGCAACTGGTTGGTAGACAAGCTGATTCCTTCGATCATGCGTTCCGAGGTCAAAAAGAGCTCGGTACCTGAAGGCCTGTGGCACAAATGCCCGTCTTGTGACGCTGTGCTTTATCGTCCTGAGTTGGAAAAGACCCTGGACGTTTGCCCTAAATGTAATCACCACATGCGCATTGGTGCGCGTGCCCGCATCAATATTTTCCTGGATGCCGAAGGTCGCGACGAACTGGGCGCTGACCTGGAGCCTGTTGATCGCCTGAAGTTTCGCGACAGCAAAAAGTACAAGGACCGTCTGGTCGGCGCGCAGAAGCAGACTGGCGAGAAAGACGCACTGATCTCGATGAGCGGTACGTTGCTGGGCATGCCGGTGGTGGTGTCGGCGTTTGAATTCTCCTTCATGGGCGGCTCGATGGGCGCGATCGTGGGTGAGCGCTTTGTGCGTGCCGCCAACTATGCACTCGAAAACCGCTGCCCGATGATTTGCTTCGCGGCCTCGGGTGGTGCGCGTATGCAGGAAGCCCTGATCTCCCTGATGCAAATGGCCAAGACCTCTGCGGTGCTGGCGCGTCTGCGTGAAGAAGGCATTCCGTTTATTTCGGTACTGACTGATCCGGTATACGGCGGTGTATCGGCCAGTCTGGCAATGCTCGGCGATGTGATCGTGGCTGAGCCCAAAGCGCTGATCGGTTTTGCCGGGCCGCGTGTTATTGAGCAAACCGTGCGCGAAAAATTGCCTGAAGGCTTCCAGCGCAGTGAATTCCTGCTGGAGCACGGTGCAATTGACATGATCATTGCTCGTCAGGAATTGCGTCCACGTCTGGGCAACCTGCTGGCACAAATGATGGGCTTGCCGACCCCGGTATTCGTCGCGCCACCGGTTGAAGCCATCGTTGTTCCGCCTGCGCCAGCCAACCTATGACCCAGCGCACCCTTGGCGAGTGGCTCGCCTATCTTGAACAGTTGCATCCAGCAGCCATCGATATGGGCCTGGATCGCGCGCGCGAGGTAACGAGTCGCATGAGCTTGCAAAAGCCCGCGCCTCGGGTGGTGACGGTTACTGGAACGAACGGCAAAGGCTCGACTTGTGCATTTGTAGCCTCACTGCTGCGGGCCCAAGGCCTCAAAGTAGGTGTATACAGCTCGCCGCATTTACTGCGCTACAACGAGCGCGTGCAAATCGACGGTGCCGAAGTATCCGATGAACAGCTCTGCGAGGCATTCGCGGCTCTGGATGCTGGGCGTGGCGAGACGTCGTTGACGTATTTTGAGATGGGCACGCTGGCGGCCTTCTGGCTGTTCGAGCGTGCTCAGCTGGATGCCGTGGTACTGGAAGTCGGCCTGGGCGGGCGACTGGATGCGGTCAATCTGGTCGATGCTGACATGGCGTTGATCACCAGTATCGGTGTTGATCACGTGGAGTACCTGGGTAACACCCGTGAGTCAGTGGCGTATGAAAAAGCGGGCATCTTGCGTGCTGGCAAGCCTGCATTGTGCGGCGATCTGGCCCCCCCGCAACCCTTGTTAGACAAAGCGAGTGAGTTGGGCTGCCCGCTATTCTTGCGCGGGCGTGACTTTGATCTGTCTGCAGCTGGATCGGTCTGGCACTGGAAAGGGCGGAGTGCTACGGGAAGCCCGCTGGAGCTGCGAGATTTGCCGTTGCTCGATTTGCCCATGGAAAACGCCGCGCTGGCCGTGCAGGCTTATGCCTTGACGGACTTGCCTTGGCAGCCTGAGCGGATCGTTCAAGCCTTGCTGGACACGCACGTTACCGGACGCCTGGATCGCCGGCGCTTTAACTGGCAGGGTAAAACTCTGAATTTGCTGCTTGATGTGGGCCATAACCCCCATGCAGCCCACTATTTGCTTCAGCGCTTGCAGCAGCGTCCAGTGGCAGGTCAACGGCTTGCGGTGTTTGGCTTGCTGGCGGACAAGGATCTGGATGGCGTAGTGTCAACGCTAGCGCCTGTTGTCACTCATTGGGCCGTGGCACCGCTGAACACGGGGCGTACACGTCCGGCAGATGAGCTTGAGGCTGCGCTGAAAAACCTCGGGGCTTCGGTTTTGGCGTTTGGCAGTGTTGATGCTGCACTCGAGGCGCAGTGCGAGCGTGCAACCCCCGAAGACGAAATTTTGTTGTTCGGTTCATTTTATTGCGTCGCACAAGCGCTTGAATGGCTGGAGCGGCGCGCCACGGAGGAGTCGGCAAATGGCTTTGCTGGATAAGGTATACAAGCAACGGATGGTCGGTGCCTTGGTGTTAGTGGCGTTGGCTGTGATTTTTTTGCCGATGCTGTTCACCCGTGAAGATGAGCAACGGCAAATTCAGGTGGATGTACCCACGGCACCTCAGGTTCCAGTGATGCCTCAGGTTCAGGTAGAGCCTGTTCCCGTACCTGAGCCGCAGCCTATTGCCGAAGAGCCAGCCCCTCCAGAAGACGTTGCTCAAGAGCAAGTGGCTCCGCCGCCTGCTGCGCCGGCACCGGCCGCTGTAGTGAGCAAACCGGTGGCGGCAGTCAAACCACCGGCCGTCACTCCGGCTCAGACGGTTGCGCATGCGCCTGCCAAGCTCGACACCACACAAAAACGTGTAGACGCCAATGGCTTGCCCGTTAGTTGGTCGGTTCAATTGGTGAGCCTGTCGAACCGTGCAAGCGCTGATAACCTTCAAAAAACCCTTCGTAATCAAGGTTATAACGCTTATGTGCGTTCTTCCGGGGGGATGAATCGAGTTTTTGTCGGTCCTTTGCTTGAGCGCGCCGAGGCTGATCGTCTACGTGACATGCTCGGCAAGCAGCAAAATCTCAAGGGTTTTGTCGTGCGCTTCCAGCCCGAGCGAGGTTAAGCGCCGTCAAAGGTTCAATCTGATTGCGCGTGCGGTGATAAATCGGCTTACCTGAGTGGCGGCGCTCTGCTAAAATGCGCCGCCTTATCTGACCGTAGGCTGAACCGTGCCATTTACCTGGGTTGACTGGGCGATCGTTGCAATTGTCGCCATCTCCGCTTTGATCAGCTTGAAGCGCGGCTTCGTTAAAGAAGCATTGTCGCTGTGCACCTGGGTCATTGCCGGGGTCGTTGCCTGGATGTTCGGCGGCTCGCTGTCGCAGTATCTGGCGGCCTACATCGAAACACCTTCCGCCCGCGTCATCGTTGGGTGCACCATCATGTTTGTCGCCACTTTGCTGGTAGGCGCAATGATCAATTTTCTTATCGGCGAACTGATTCGCGTCACCGGACTTTCCGGGACCGATCGTTTTCTCGGCATGGCCTTTGGCGCTGCACGCGGTGCGTTGCTGGTGGTCGTGGCGGTTGGGCTGCTTAGCCTGGGGCCGGTACAGCAAGACTCGTGGTGGCAAGAGTCACGGCTCGTGCCACAATTTCTATTGGTTGCCGACTGGTCCAAAAACCTCATTTTGGGGTGGAGCAGTCAGTGGCTCGCCAGCGGAATCAGCGTTCCTGCTGATATTCCGTTCAAGGAGCACCTCTTGCCGGCTACACAGCCCAAGTGAGCGGTGTTCAGTACAGATCCATAAAGTAGGGGTTGCGTCGCATGTGTGGCATCGTCGGTATCGTCGGTAAGTCGAACGTCAATCAGGCGCTGTATGACGCGCTAACCGTCCTTCAGCATCGCGGCCAGGATGCTGCCGGTATTGTGACCAGTCATAACGGCCGGTTATTTCTGCGCAAGGACAACGGGCTGGTGCGTGATGTGTTTCATCAGCGTCACATGCAGCGTCTGGTGGGCAACGTGGGCATTGGTCACGTGCGCTATCCAACCGCTGGCAGCTCGACTTCAGCTGAAGCACAACCGTTTTATGTCAACTCGCCCTATGGCATTACGCTGGCGCATAACGGCAATTTGACCAACGTTGAACAACTGGCCAAAGAGATTTACGAATCTGACTTGCGCCACGTCAACACCAACTCCGACTCGGAAGTTCTTCTTAACGTTTTTGCCCATGAGCTGGCTCAGCGCGGCAAGTTGCAGCCGACGGAAGAAGACGTGTTCGCTGCGGTGACCGATGTTCACAACCGTTGCCGTGGTGGTTACGCCGTGGTTGCGATGATCACCGGCTACGGCATCGTTGGCTTCCGCGACCCTAACGGCATTCGCCCGATTGTCTTCGGTCAGCGTCATACCGATGAAGGCGTCGAGTACATGATCGCTTCCGAAAGCGTGTCCCTCGACGTGTTGGGCTTCACCCTGATCCGCGACCTTGCACCCGGTGAGGCGGTCTACATCACTGAGGATGGCCAGATGCACACCCGTCAGTGCGCGGTAAACCCGCAATTGACGCCGTGCATTTTCGAGCACGTCTATCTGGCTCGCCCCGATTCGATCATCGACGGTGTGTCTGTTTACAAAGCGCGTCTGCGCATGGGCGAAAAGCTGGCTGACAAGATCTTGCGCGAGCGCCCGGATCACGATATCGATGTGGTTATCCCGATCCCGGACACCAGCCGTTGCGCAGCGCTTGAGCTGGCCAACCACTTGGGCGTCAAGTTCCGCGAAGGCTTCGTTAAAAACCGTTACATCGGCCGTACGTTCATCATGCCCGGCCAGGCTGCGCGTAAAAAATCCGTGCGCCAGAAGCTCAATGCCATTGAGCTTGAGTTCCGTGGCAAGAACGTGATGCTGGTCGATGATTCGATCGTGCGAGGTACCACTTGCAAGCAGATCATTCAGATGGCCCGCGAAGCTGGCGCCAAGAATGTGTACTTCTGCTCGGCGGCTCCTGCGGTGCGCTACCCGAACGTGTACGGCATCGACATGCCAAGCGCTCATGAACTGATCGCCCACAACCGCACGACTCAGGAAGTGGCTGAGTTGATCGGTGCTGACTGGCTGATCTATCAGGATTTGCCTGATCTGATTGATGCAGTGGGTGGTGGCAAGATCAAGATCGAGAAGTTCGATTGCGCGGTCTTTGATGGCAAGTACGTGACTGGCGATGTCGATGAAAACTACCTGGATAGAATCGAGCGTGCGCGCAACGATGCCTCCAAGGTGGTTGCTCAAGGTGTCGGTGCGACGATAGGCTTGTACAACAACTAAGTGTTTACCAAACCGGCCCTGATGGGCCGGTTTGCATTTGCATACAAAGCAATTAATACGAGCAAGGAGTGGGCAGCATGAGTCAGGATTGGGATGCCGGTCGGCTGAATAGCGACCTTGAGGGCGTAGCGTTCGACACCTTGGCTGTGCGTGCTGGCCAGCACCGTACGCCAGAAGGCGAGCACGGTGATGCGATGTTCTTGACGTCCAGCTACGTATTCCGTACCGCTGCCGATGCAGCGGCGCGGTTCTCGGGCGAAGTGGCGGGCAATGTGTATTCGCGCTACACCAACCCCACTGTGCGTGCCTTCGAGGAGCGTATTGCAGCGCTTGAAGGGGCAGAGCAGGCCGTCGCTACGGCGACGGGCATGGCGGCCATTTTGTCGGTGGTTATGAGCCTGTGCAGCGCAGGCGACCATATTCTGGTATCGCGCAGCGTATTCGGTTCAACCATTAGCCTGTTCGAGAAGTACTTCAAACGCTTTGGCGTAGAAGTCGATTACGTGCCGCTGGCCGAGTTGTCGGGGTGGGATGCCGCTATCAAGCCCAACACCAAGTTGCTGTTTGTCGAGTCACCGTCCAACCCGTTGGCCGAGTTAGTCGACATTGCTGCACTGGCCGAAGTGGCTCACGCCAAGGGCGCGCTGCTGGTGGTTGATAACTGCTTCTGCACGCCAGCCTTGCAGCAGCCGCTAACGCTGGGCGCGGATATCGTGGTGCATTCGGCGACCAAGTTCATCGACGGCCAGGGGCGCTGCATGGGCGGGGTGGTTGCCGGGCGCAGCGAGCTGATGAAAGAGATTGTGGGTTTCCTGCGCACTGCCGGGCCAACCCTCAGCCCGTTTAACGCCTGGATCTTCCTCAAGGGCCTGGAAACCCTGAACCTGCGCATGCGCGCCCATTGCGCCAGTGCTCAGGCGCTGGCTGAGTGGCTGGAACAACAGGACGGTATCGAGAAGGTTCATTACGCCGGTCTTCGCAGTCATCCTCAATATGAGTTGGCCCAGCGTCAGCAGCGTGGCTTTGGCGCGGTGGTCAGTTTTGAAGTCAAAGGTGGCAAAGAGGGCGCCTGGCGCTTTATCGACGCGACCCGACTGATTTCCATCACGGCCAATCTGGGCGACAGCAAAACCACTATCACCCACCCGGCCACAACGTCACATGGCCGTCTTGCGCCTCAAGAGCGTGAGGCGGCGGGCATTCGGGACAGCCTGATTCGCATTGCAGTGGGGCTGGAAGATGTGGGCGACCTGCAAGCCGATCTGTCGCGGGGTCTGGCAGCACTGTGATCGAGATGACTCTACAGGAACCGGTTGCCGGTAATGGGCGGGTTGCGCTGGTGACCGGTGCCGCGCGCGGAATTGGCCTGGGCATCGCGGCGTGGCTGATCAGTGAAGGTTGGCAAGTCGTGTTAACCGACATTGACCGCGCTCGCGGTTCGAAAGTGGCCAAAGCGCTGGGTGAGAACGCCTGGTTTGTGGCGATGGACGTCTCGGTCGAAGCCGAGGTTATTCAGTGCGTGGCGCAAGTACTGGGTCAGTTTGGGCGTCTAGATGCGTTGGTGAGCAATGCTGCAATTGCCGACCCACACAATATGACGCTCGAAAGCCTCGATCTCGATCACTGGAATCGGGTGCTGGCGGTGAATTTGACCGGCCCCATGTTGCTGGCCAAGCACTGCGCGCCCTATTTGCGTGCGCATTGCGGCTCGATCGTTAACCTGGCCTCAACCCGTGCTCGCCAGTCTGAGCCTGATACCGAGGCTTATGTGGCGAGCAAAGGTGGCTTGCTGGCCTTGACCCACGCGCTGGCGATCAGCCTTGGGCCGGAGATCAGAGTGAATGCGGTCAGCCCCGGCTGGATTGATGCGCGAGACCCCTCAGTGAGGCGTGCAGAGCCGCTGACCGACGCTGATCATGTTCAACACCCGGCAGGTCGGGTCGGCACCGTGGAAGACGTTGCGGCGATGGTCGCGTGGCTGCTTTCGCGTAATGCGGGTTTTGTCACCGGGCAGGAGTTTGTGGTCGACGGTGGCATGAGCAAGAAAATGGTGTATGGGGAATAAAGCAGTCACGAGCTTCAAGCTTCAAGCGGCAAGAAAAAGCGGCGGGGTGATGGCTTGTCGCTCTTGTTCTTGCTTGAAGCTCTATCTTGAAGCTTGCAGCTTGAAGCTTGCAGCTGCCGTCAGCTGTTTTTTAAAAAAAACTCAATCTTGTCCTTGACTTAGGTTCAATACCTGCGTAAATTTCGCGGCCTCAACGAAGCAAAGGGTGATTAGCTCAGCTGGGAGAGCATCTGCCTTACAAGCAGAGGGTCGGCGGTTCGATCCCGTCATCACCCACCACTTCTTGAGTTTCTCGAAAGAGAAGGCTGTTCTGAAAAGAGCAACCAACCGACGCGCAGCGGTAGTTCAGTCGGTTAGAATACCGGCCTGTCACGCCGGGGGTCGCGGGTTCGAGTCCCGTCCGCTGCGCCATATTTGTACAAGTCAGGTTCGCCTGGCTTGCGATTCAACAGCACCGAAGCTGTTAAATCACAGGTTTTAAAGGTTTCAAACGGGCGCAAGTCCGAGCGATACGCAGCGGTAGTTCAGTCGGTTAGAATACCGGCCTGTCACGCCGGGGGTCGCGGGTTCGAGTCCCGTCCGCTGCGCCATATTTGCTTCAGAGCCCTTGAACTCTCTGAAGCTGCAAAGAAAGCGACCTTAGGGTCGCTTTTTTTGTGCCTGAGATTTTACGATGTCAGTAGTCGCTGCCGAGGGCTGCGAAGTAGTCTCAGGGCTTTCAAGGGTGACCTGCACTTGGATAAACCATCGCAGCCTTCGCCAGCGACTACCTGTCGTGTGCGACCCTTGATCCAATCAAACTGCGCCCGCTCACCCAGAACTGATGCACAATGCGCCCCGTACCGTTCTTTTCAGGATCATCAATGTTTAGGTCATTTCCCTTGCGTACCGTTGTCGCAGCCCTTGTGCTGGTCGGGATCGCAGGTTGTGCATCGAAGAAAGCAGCCGTTTACGAGAATGAAAACTTCGATGATTCAGGGACGTTCTCGCGTAACTACCCGGTTGCCGACAAGGCCACGTGTGAGGCTGCACGCCGGGCACTGCTCAGTCAGGGCTATATCATCACCAGTAATGACCCCAAGATGATCAGTGGCCACAAGAGCTTCCAGCAGACAGGTGAAAGCCATCTGGAAATCAGCTTTAACATCGTCTGCGCTGACGATGGCGGTGCGGCGCATCACTCCACCATGTTTGCCAACGCGTTGCAGGATCGCTATGCACTGAAGAAGGTCAACAATTCCGCCAGTCTGGGTGTGGGTGTGCTGGGTTCGGTCTCGATGCCCATTGGATCGTCCGATGACTCGATGGTTAAAGTGGCCAGCGAGACGGTGTCTTCAGCGCAGTTCTATGACCGCTTCTTCGCGCTGGTCGAAGTGTTTTTGCCCAAAAGCGTGAAGAAAGAGGCGCACATTCCGGATAAGCCAAAGGCTGATCTGGGCGTACCAGAGGTCGCGCCTGCCAAAATCGAGACGCCCGCTGCGCCACAGTCGCTCGCTCCCGCCGAACCAACGCCCGTCGTTAAGCCCGCTTCTGCACCTGCACCTGCGCAGCCTGAACCTGTGATCACTGAGCCTATCGGTTCACAGCCGGTTGTGCCGCCCGTGGAAGCCGCGCCCATTACGCCGGTCGTGCCGCCCGCAGAAGCTCCGGTAACGACGCCAGAGCCGTCACCGAGCCTGCCTGAGCCAGAGCCGGCTGCAACCCCTGCACCCTCTGTCGTAGAGCCTGCCCCTGCCCAATAAGGCAGGGCTAAACTGGCAAAGGTCTGCTACGTTTATCAGTCGGTGTGCAAGTGCCCATGAGCTGTCATGTTTTCTTCATGCGGACACTTTAAGCTCACTGGCAAAGCCGCTCTGGCATGTCGTAAACGAATAGACCTAAAGAGGAAATAGCCATGGATGACTATCAAGAAGAACTGCTCGAGCTTCAGGCTTTCGAGCTAGATCCGCTGGAACCTGCTGAAGACGCTACCGAGCTGTAATCAAGGGCCTGTGTGGTTCAGACAGGTTGACGCTGGCGACGGCGGAACTCTCCCGGAGTTTCCCGGTTCCAGCGTTTGAAGGCACGCTGAAATGCCTCTGGCGAGGCAAACCCCAACAAAAATGCGATTTCGCCGAAGGCCAATTCCGTATCACGGATGTAGGTCATGGCGAGGTCGCGCCGTGTGTCATTGATAACCGCCCGGAACTGCGTTCCTTCTTCCGCCAGCTTGCGACGCAAGGTCCAGGTGGGCAGCTTCAGGCGTGCAGCAACTTCTTCGAGTCCGGGTTCCTGGCCCCCGTTGAGCAAGGGGCCCAGCAATTGTGTAATACGCTCGCGCAGACTGCGGGTGCGGGTCATTTGCTCCAGCTCGCGTTCGCATAATTGCAGCAAGTGCGCCCACGTGCTCGGGCAGTGCACAGGGTTGCGCAGCTCAAGGGTGGCATGGTCAAGACGAAGTTGATTGGTCTGTGCCCCAAAGTTGATCGGTGCAAGACTCAGTGTGCCGTAGGCCTCAGCGTATTCAGGCTCAGCGAATTCAATGTCAATGTGCTCGCTGTGCAAAGGCTCGCCTGCGACGCAAGAAAGCTGTTGCAGCCAGCCGGCGATAATCGAGTCGACTACAAAGCGGTTGTAGGCGTTGTACGGGCTGATCGAATAAAAGCGCAGCCATGCACCCTGAGTGTCTTCGTGAAAGCTCGACTGGCCGCGATAATTGGAACCGTACAGGGGTTCAAAACGAATCAAGGTGCGGGCGGCTTCACGCACGGTCGGCGCTTGCGCGGCTGTGACACCGGCCAGTCCAGCATGTGGCAGCTTGCTGACCTGCCCCATGCGCAAGCCCAGCGCGGGTTCGCCGGTGAGGATAATTGCGGCGTGCCCCAGGCGCATGTAGCGAGGTATCGATAAGCGCGCCAGGGGTTGGGCTAGGCGCGCCGGGTCCAACCCGTATTCGGTCAGTAAAGGCAGCGGGTTGTAGCCATAGCTGCGCACTGCATCTGCCAGGCAATCGACAAAGCCTGTCGACAGGTCGCCCAAGCGAATGGTCAGCGGTTTCACGGGTTTACAACCAAAGGTTCAACAGTCGGGCGCCTGTGCCGGGTATTTCCGGGCTGGTCTGGCCGTTGCGACTGATAAACCCGTGCCCAACACTGCGTTTGTCCCAGAATTTGCCGCGATGAAAGACTGTGATCCCGGCCAGGGCGTTGCTGCTGGGAACGCTGCTGATCAGCGTCAGACGATGCCAGGCTTCCCCTTCGCTGACCTCACCGGGCTTGAGGCTGATTTCGCTCGGTGTCGACACGCTTTTATAGCCTCCCCACGGACTGTGCCAAGTGTCTTGACCGATGATAAAGGCTGGCACTGCAATCAGCTGTGCCCCTTTGTCGTTGAGGGTGCGGTAGTTTTCCGGGTACCAGCTGTCACTGCCCAACAATATACCCAGCCGCCCCGCAGGCGTGCTGACCACATTCAGCTCGTGATCTGGGCTGGGCTGAATATAGCTTTGCTCTTCGTAGGTGGGCAGCAGTTGAGGTTGTGGTGTGCCTTGGGGAGTTCCGTCGCGACCAAATACCACGCTGATGTTGTAAAGCGGTCCTTTGCCGGGCAGTAAGGTGCCGTTTTCCACGCGAGGCTCGGGCAGGGCAATACTGCCTGCCACCAGAGTGACGCCGTACTCTTTGGCCAGCCCACCGAACAGGGTCTGATAGTCGCGGGCCATGCTGGCTGCTTTCATGCGCAGATGCGCGTCGTTGGTCCGGCTTTCACCGTCAGCCCGTAGCCAGGCATTGGCAAAATCCAGTGGGTTGCTAAGGGCCAGCCAGCGCATGGCGTCATTCAAATTGGCGGCCTGATACAGCTCATTCTTTTCCCCGCTAAATACCAACCATGTGCCGATGTGTTCAGGTAACACCACAATGGTTTTGTCATTCAGCAACCCGGCCTGGCGCGCACTGTTCAAGTAAGCGCCCAGCTTCAAGTGGACAAGTTCCAGGCTTTGATAATCACGAGGTGACAGTTCCGGCTCAATGCCCAGCAAATTGCCACGTTCTTGATTGACGCCGTCGTTGATGGCGACCTGGATTCGCAGATCGGACAGGTAATGACCGACGTCACGTTTTTGGGTCCACATGCCATAACCGGCGGCAGCGGCAACAAGGGCAATAAATAAGGTGCAGCCAATTAATTTGCGCATGAGAAATAGAGCTTTAGCCGTAAGCAGAGACAGGGCAGTGGGTTCGGGTTTGGCTCAAGGGTAACGTAAAACCCGGTGTTAACGGCCTTTTTTCCCCGACAATCCCGCTTTTATGGCCTGTAGCCGGGTTGAGCGCGGAGTGTGCGTTCTCGTCCGCGAAGACATCAGTGCAGAACCATAGGGTGCACATTTGGGTTATTAATTTGTCACTTCGGGGCATTGAGCGAGCGGTGTCAGGTCTTTAAGGTGCCTGATATTCAACGACGGGGGCCGCAGAGCCTCCTCGTTCCGTGAATGATTTGTTGTGGAGCGACCGGATGATTGCCCAGCCTTACCCGCATTTGATGGTCCCGTTGGATTTGGGTTTTACCACGTTGCGCAACCGCACCCTGATGGGCTCGATGCACACCGGTCTGGAAGAAAAGCCCGGTGGCTTTGAGCGCATGGCGGCTTACTTTGCCGAGCGGGCCAGAGGCGGCGTCGGCCTGATTGTTACAGGCGGCATTGCGCCTAATGACGAGGGCGGTGTGTACAGCGGCGCGGCCAAACTGAGCACGGTTGAAGAAGCCGAAAAACATGTGGTCGTGACCCGCGCGGTACACGATGCTGGCGGCAAGATTTGCCTGCAAATCCTTCACGCCGGGCGTTACGCCTATAGCCCGAAGCAAGTCGCACCCAGCGCGCTTCAAGCGCCCATTAACCCGTTCACCCCTAAAGAGCTGGACGAAGCCGGTATCGAGAAGCAGATCAGTGACTTCGTAACCTGCGCCAAATTGGCTCAGAGCGCGGGCTACGATGGCGTTGAGATCATGGGTTCTGAGGGGTATTTGATTAACCAGTTTCTGGCGGCTCAGACCAACCATCGCACCGACCGCTGGGGCGGCAGCTACGAAAACCGCATGCGTCTGCCGGTCGAAATCGTGCGTCGTGTGAGAGAAGCCGTTGGCCCGAACTTCATTATCATTTATCGCCTGTCGATGCTCGATCTGGTCGCCGGTGGCAGCGTCTGGGAAGAAATCGTGCAGCTGGCGCAAGCGGTTGAGCAAGTGGGTGCCACGCTGATCAACACCGGCATTGGCTGGCACGAAGCGCGTATTCCGACCATTGCCACCAAGGTGCCCCGGGGAGCTTTCAGCAAAGTCACAGCCAAGCTGCGTGGCGCGGTTCAGGTGCCGTTGATCACCACCAACCGCATTAACACGCCAGAAATCGCCGAGCAGATATTGGCCGAGGGCGACGCCGACATGGTGTCCATGGCCCGTCCATTCCTGGCCGACCCGGAGTTCGTCAACAAGGCAGCGGCGGGGCGCAGTGATGAGATCAACACCTGTATCGGCTGCAATCAAGCGTGCCTGGATCACACCTTTGGCGGCAAGCTCACCAGTTGCCTGGTTAATCCGCGTGCGTGCCATGAGACTGAACTGAACTACCTGCCGACCGTGGCAGTGAAGCATATCGCTGTGGTCGGTGCTGGCCCTGCTGGCCTGGCGGCCGCTACCGTGGCGGCGGAGCGTGGCCATCAAGTGACACTGTTTGATTCGGCCAGCGAGATTGGCGGGCAATTTAACGTGGCCAAGCGTGTGCCGGGCAAAGAAGAGTTTTTCGAAACCCTGCGTTACTTCAAGCGCAAGTTAAAAACCACCGGCGTAGAGGTGTGCCTCAACACCCGCGCCACTGTGGAGCAATTGGTGGCCACTCACTATGACGAAATTATCTTGGCCACCGGGATTGCACCCCGCACGCCGGCGATTGCAGGCATCGACCACCCCAAAGTGCTGAGTTACCTGGACGTGATCCTTGAGCGCAAGCCAGTGGGCGCCAAGGTTGCAGTCATAGGCGCAGGCGGGATTGGTTTTGATGTGTCCGAGTTTTTGGTTCACCAAGGGGTTGCTACCAGCCAGGATCGCGATGCGTTCTGGAAGGAGTGGGGCATTGATTGCAAGCTTGAAGCCCGTGGCGGTGTTGCCGGTATCCAGCCACAAGTGCCAGCACCGGCACGCGAAGTGTTTTTGCTGCAACGCAAAAAAACCAAGGTGGGTGAAGGGCTGGGCAAGACCACGGGCTGGATTCATCGCGCAGGGCTCAAAAGCAAGCATGTGCACATGCTCAACGACGTTGAATACCTGAGCATCGACGATCAAGGTTTGCATATCCGTATGGGCGACGGTGAGCCGCAGCTGTTGGCGGTCGATAACATCGTGGTCTGTGCCGGGCAAGACCCCTTGCGCGAGTTGCAGGACGGTCTGGTTGCGGCGGGGCAGAACGTGCACCTGATTGGCGGCGCGGATGTGGCGGCCGAATTGGATGCCAAGCGCGCGATCAATCAGGGCTCGCGGTTGGCGGCTGTGCTGTAGGGAAGTATCTACAGCGGTCAAAATGCTGCACTCGTTAAAAACCTGCACCACACACTGCCTTAAGCAGGACGTGGTGCAGGTTTTTTTGTCGCCGGCGATTCAGCGCATTCGCTTACTGCCAGCAAGAGCTTTTTATCGGGATGGCGGTTAGCATGGCGCCAACAAGTAAACGCATCTAAATGCGTGATCGCCCACCTCAGAAAATGGATCGGATCTTGACCGAGCGACGTCAATTCAGCGGCGGCATGCAGGGCAAAAACCTGCGCTTTGTGAAAGACACACCCAGCACAACGGGCCCGCCGGTACGCACGGGTTTTGTATTGCTAGAGCATTTCTCGCTGCCCGCATTTACTCAGGCACTGGACACGATTATTACTGCCAACCTGCTGCGCGCCGGGCTGTTCTCATCGCGTACTTATGGATTGAGTGATGGCGAGGTGGTGAGCGATTTGGGATTGGTGATTAGACCAGATGCGCGGATCTCCCCGGCAATGGTCCATGAGCTGGACTTGCTGGTTATTTGCGGTGGCTACCGCACTGAATTGAAAACCAGCGATGAACTCACTCACCTGCTCAGGGCGGCGGCACAGGCGGGCGTTACCTTGGGCGGCTTATGGAACGGGCCTTGGTTTCTCGCCTGCGCCGGGCTGCTTGACGGTTACCGATGCGCCATTCATCCCGAACACCGTCCTGCATTGGCGGAAGTCGCCAAGACAGCGCAGGTTACCAGCGAGTCTTTTGTGATTGATCGTGATCGACTGACCGCCTCAAGCCCCACGGGTGCTTTTCAAATGGCGCTGGCCTGGATCAAGGGGCTGCATGACAAGGCGTTGATCGAGGGAATTGAGGATATTCTCGCGTTCGAAGAGTCACGCTATCGGCGCATCAAACCTGCCGAAAACATTTGCGTGAGTGCGCCGTTGCGTGAAGTCGTCAAGTTGATGGATGCCAACCTGGAAGAGCCGCTGGAGTTGGAGCAATTGGCTGTCTACGTGGGGCGTTCTCGACGTCAGCTCGAACGTTTGTTCAAAGAGCAGTTGGGCACTACGCCACAGCGTTATTACCTGGAACTGCGCATCACGGAAGCGCGGCGGCTGTTGCAACACACCCAGCTGTCGCAGGTCGATGTGCTGGTCGCCTGCGGGTTTGTTTCACCCAGTCATTTCAGCAAATGCTACAGCGCCTATTTTGGCTACAGGCCGTCCAAGGAGGTGCGCCTGACCAAGTAACCTGTGCCGGGTGAGGGAGCTTGACCCGTATCAAGGCCTTTGCCTCACGCTTGGCCTATGCTCCATGCGTTTTCAGGCATCAGGAGAAGGCCATGAGCGCCCCCGCAACCACACCGCAGCCATCCGCGGCAAAAATGAAACTGCCCTTGGGCCTGGTGATTGCCGTGTTGGTGATGGTGGGGGTGTTGCTCTTACCATTGCCCGCCGACTTGCCCGTTGCCGGACATCGCATGCTGGCGATTCTGGCTTTCGCCGTGGTGGTGTGGATCACCGAGGCGGTGTCCTATGAAGCCAGTGCGATCATGATTACCTCGCTCATGGCGTTCTTGATCGGCATGGCCCCTACGTTGCAAGACCCGAGCAAGCTGTATGGCACCAATGCCGGCATCACCATGGCCTTGACCGGGTTCTCCAACGCCGCGCTGGCGCTGGTAGCTGGTGCCTTGTTCATTGCCGCCGCCATGACCCATACCGGGCTGGACCGACGTATTGCACTCGTGACGCTGTCGCGTATCGGCACCAGCACCCGGCGCATTTTGCTGGGCGCCATTGCGGTGACTATCCTGCTTAGCTTGGTGGTGCCCAGCGCCACCGCCCGCAGTGCGTGCGTTGTGCCAATCATGATGGGCGTGATCATGGCGTTTGGCGTGGACAAGCGCTCCAATATTGCCGCCGGCATTATGATCGTCGTTGCTCAAGGCACCAGTATCTGGAACGTCGGGATTCAAACCGCCGCTGCGCAGAACCTGTTGACCGTGGGTTTTATGGACAAGATGCTGGGCGAGCGGGTGAACTGGCTCGACTGGCTGATTGCAGGGGCGCCGTGGGCCATCATCATGTCGGCGGTGTTGCTGTTTGTGGTGCTGAAGATGCTGCCACCGGAAAGCGACAGTATTCCCGGTGGCAAAGAAGCGGTTGAACAATCGCTGGCCGAGTTGGGCCCGATGACTGCGCCACAAAAACGCTTGATGGCGGTCTCGGTCGCCTTGCTGCTGGCCTGGGCCACCGAAGGCAAACTGCACAGCTTTGACACCACCTCGACCACCTACGCCGGTTTGGTGTTTTTACTGTTACCGCGCTACGGCGTAATGACCTGGAAAGATGTTCAGTCGCGTATCCCATGGGGCACGGTCATTGTGTTCGGGGTCGGCATCAGTTTGGGTACTGCGTTACTGACCACGCAAGCCGGACAATGGCTGGGAAGTCAGGTGGTGGAAAACACCGGGCTGGATCAGGTCGGGCCGTTGGGGATTTTTGCCATTCTGGGCGCGTTTCTGATTCTGATTCACTTGGGCTTCGCCAGCGCCACGGCCTTGACCTCGGCACTATTGCCCATTTTGATTGCCGTGCTGCAAACCCTACCGGGGGAATTCAATCGGTTGGGCATGACCATGTTGCTCGGCTTTGTGGTCAGTTACGGCTTTATTCTGCCCATCAATGCGCCGCAAAACATGGTCTGTCTCGGCACGCAAACCTTCACCGCCAAACAGTTTGCCAAAGTGGGATTGATTGTCACGGTGGTGGGTTACTTACTGATGCTGCTGTTTGGGGCGACGTACTGGAGTTGGCTGGGCTGGATGTAAAGTGGTACGGGAGCTCAAAAGTCTAGCTCCCGCCTTCATTACCCCCGCCACTGCTGACTTCCGGCGGTACCTCTTCGCCAGCCATGCGCTTGCGAAACAATGACGTTCGAGCCAGTAGCAACGTCGTCACTGGCACTGTGATCGCCAGTAGAATCGGGATCAGCCACGCGTGCAGCACAAGCGTCGATTTGAGCGCTGAAAAGTACAGGATTGAAGCCAGCGCCACGCACCAGGCGCCCAGGGTCGATGCCAGTGCGGGTGGGTGCATGCGCTGGAAAAAGTCTTTAAGGCGCAGCAACCCGATAGCGCCACACAGAGCAAACACACTGCTCAACACCAGCAGCGCAGCCACCGGAATTTCGATCCACAGTGATAACTCGCTGATTGAATTCATTCGATTACCTCGCCTCGCAAGAGGAATTTGGCCAGTGCAAATGAACCGACAAAGCCGAACAGAGCAATCAGCAGTGCCCCTTCAAAGTAGGTGTCACTGGCGTAACGGATACCCAGTACGAGCATCATCAGCATCGCCAGGATGTACAGGTAGTCCAGCGCCAGTACTCGATCCTGAGCAGACGGCCCCTTGAACAGCCGGATCACGGTCAGCACCATGGCCACGCTGAATATAAACAGGCTGAGCAAGATGGCATTGGAGAGCAGGGCACTCATTCAAAGATCTCCATGAGGGGGCGTTCATAGGCCGTTTTGAAATGCTCGATAAACGTCGCTTCGTCATCCAGATCGAACACATGCAACAGAAGAACGCTACGATCCAACGCCAGCTCTGACCAGATAGTGCCCGGCACTACCGTAGTAATCATCGACAAGGCAGCCAGCCCATTGGCATCGCGCAAGTCCAGCGGAATTTTGATAAACCGCGAGCGCGGCGGCTGTTTGCCCGCCCTGAGCACACCCCAGGCAACGGCAATGTTCGACATGACAACGTCGCGGCCTACCAAAAAGAACAACTTGATTATCACCCCCGGGCGGCGAATGCGAATGGGCAATGGCCGCAGCGGCGCGAACATCAGTGGCGCGAGAAAACCCAGCACAGCACCGAGCAACAGGTTACCGGCACTCAATGAGAGATTGAGTAGCAGCCACAGCACCCATAATGACAACGACAGCCATGGCGCGGGAAAAAGACGCTTCATGGCTGTACCTCCAGCATCGCCGCCTTGGATTCAGGGCTCGGAATAGGGCGGGTGCCTATCACCGACATGACGTAATGCTCGGGATTATTCAGGCTCTCGGCAGCGGCGTGGGCGTAGTTCAACACGGGCTCGGGCTTGATGGTCAGCACCACGGTCAATCCCAGCAGCAGCACAATGGGGATGTACTCATAGCGACGCAGCAAGGGGGAGGGGCGTTCAAGAGGGGTCCAGAAACGCTGAATGCCCATTCGCGAAAACGCAATCAAGGACGCCAGACCTGAGAGTATCAATAAGGCCACAAGGCCCCACGCGGCAGCCGAGATCGGTGCGTCGGGTGCATTTCCCAGGCCCGCAGGATTAAGCAATGCGTTGAGCAAACTGAGCTTGCCGATAAAGCCGGAGAGGGGCGGCATGCCAATAATCAGCAATGCGCAGGCGATAAAGCTCAACCCCAGCAAAGCCATGGTCCAGGGAATTATCTGCCCGACTACGGCTTTTTGCTCGTCATCCAGATTGGTGCCCCTTGGTGGGTTCAATGACTCCATCAGACTCGGCAGTTGACCGACATCGTCCTCCAGCATCATTTCGTTGGAAGAGCGTGAGCGCTCAATCAACTCAGCCAGCAAGAACAAGGCACACAAGGCCAGCGAAGAACTGATCAGATAAAACAGTGCCGCAGCGGTCAGGTTGGGCTGGGCGAAACCGATCGCCGATAGCAGGATGCCGGCGGACACCAAAATGCTCAGGCTAGCCAAGCGCTCCAGTCGCTGGGCCGCAAGAATGGCAATGGCGGCGCAGACAATAGTGGCCATGCCACCGTAAATCAGCCAGTCACTGCCAAAGTAGGCCGAAGCCCCGGCCTGCCCTGAAAACAGCAGTGTCCATAGCCGCAGCAGGGTATACACCCCGACTTTGGTCATGATCGCGAACAAGGCGGCAACCGGTGCACTGGCAGCGGAATACGCAGGGACCAACCAGAAATTAAGGGGCCACATCCCGGCCTTGGCCAGAAAGGCAATGGCCAGAATGGCCGCACCCGCATGCAGTAAGCCGCGATCGGCCTCTGGGACCAACGGGATTTTAAGCGCCAGATCCGCCATGTTCAGCGTACCGGTGACGCCGTAGATCAAGGCCGCACCGATCAGAAACAAAGAAGACGCCAGCAGGTTGATGGAGATGTAATGCAGACCAGCAGACACGCGTGCTTTGCCGGAACCGTGGAGCATCAGGCCATAGGACGCCGCGAGCAGGACTTCGAAGAACACAAACAAATTGAAAATGTCTGCGGTCAGGAATGCGCCGTACAGGCCCATCAGCTGGATCTGGAACAGGGCATGAAAACTGGCGCCGGCACGGTCCCAGCGGGCCATGGCAAACAATAGTGCACAGCTGGCCATGATTGAGGTCAATACCAGCATCAATGCGGATAAACGATCAACCACTAGCGCAATCCCGAACGGAACACTCCAGTTGCTGGGCAGATATACGCCAATAGCGGCCGGCGCTGATTGATGTTGTGTCCAGAGCAGCAACAGCACCGCAATGCCTACACCCGTCAAGGTGGAGATCAGATTGATTCGGGCCTTGAGCGGGCGACGCTTTTCGCCCAGTAACAGCATGCATGCAGCCGTCAGCAGCGGGAGCAGAATGGGCGCGACGATCAGATGGGGCATCAAATTCATTCTTTAGGCTCCCGGCCATCAACGTGGTCGGTACCGGTCAAGCCCCGAGAGGCCAGCAAGACCACCAGAAACAGCGCGGTCATGGCAAAACTGATGACGATGGCGGTCAAAACCAGAGCCTGTGGCAATGGATCTGTGTAATTGAGCAGGTCTTGGGGCACGCCGTCCTTTATCACCGGCTCTTTGCCGATAAACAGGCTGCCCATGCTGAAGATAAACAGGTTTACCCCATAGGACAGCAGGCACAGGCCCATAACCACTTGAAAAGTACGCGGGCGCAGGACCAGCCAGGTCCCGGACGCCGCGAGCACCCCGATTGCAATAGCAATGACTTCTTCCATCAGGCGGCTCCCGTCTTGGGTTGAGCGCCAGGCTGATTACCTGGACGATGGGCGCGAACAGACTGGTGCGCCAGTGCCGTGAGGATCAGCAAGGTGGCACCGACGACGACGGCGTAAACGCCAATGTCGAAAAACAGAGCGCTGGCGACGTGGATGTCGCCCAGCAGCGGCAAGTTGAAATGCGCGGTATGGGTTGTCAGGAATGGATAGCCCAGCAGGATCGAGCCAATCCCGGTCAGTGTGGCGCACAACAAGCCTGTGCCCATCCAGCGTAGCGGTCGCAAACTCATCTGCGCTTCGACCCACTGCGTACCTGCCACCATGTATTGCAGAATAAACGCGACGCTCATCACCAAGCCGGCGACAAAACCGCCGCCCGGCTGATTATGACCACGCATAAACAGGTACATCGACACCATAAAAGCAATCGGCAGCAGCAAGCGCACCAGCACGGCTGGCACCATCATAAAGCCCAAGGCGGTATCGCTGGCGCTGCGCGGGTTAACCAGGTCAGTTACGACGTCTTTAGCCAACAGGCGCTGTTGGGCGGGCAATTCCATGCTCTCTTTTGGAGGGCGGAAGCGACGTAACAGGGCAAAAACTGTCAGCGCCACAGCGACCAGTACGGTGATTTCACCCAGCGTATCGAAACCCCGGAAGTCCACCAGCATGACGTTGACCACATTGCTGCCACCGCCTTCAGGCAAGGCGCGACTGAGGTAAAACGAGGAAATATCGTTTGGCGTCTGCCGTGTCAGCATGGCGTAAGACAGCAAGGCCATGCCGCCGCCCACCGCAGCGGACAGCAGCAAGTCGCGCAGACGTCGGATACGCGCTTTACGCAACGTGCCGGGCAGTGGTGAGACCTCTTCGATACGGCGAGGCAGCCAGCGCAGACCGAGCAGAATCAGCACGGTGGTTACCACTTCGACCACCAACTGGGTCAGTGCCAGATCAGGTGCCGAGAACCATACGAAGGTTACGCAGGTCATGAGGCCGCAGACGCTGACCATGGTCAGTGCTGCCAGACGGTGATACTTGGCTTGCCAGGCCGCGCCCAATGCACAGGCAATCGCCAGCAGCCACAGGGTCACGAAGACGATCGAACCAGGTATCTTCGGCCGATCGCCCCAGGTCAGACCGCTGTTGTACATGGGGATCAGGCCAGCAATGACCGCAACCATGATGAGCAGGAACAACTGGCTTTGCAGGCGATGAGTGCTGATGCGCCGCTCGATGCGCCGTGCTCCGCGCATCAGTACTACCACGCTGCGCTCGAAGAAGCGCTTGCCATTGAAGAAGCTGATCAGTGGGGGCAACGCATAACGGCCCAGTTTGAGTTGTTTGCGCAGTACGACATATAGCAGGATCCCGCCAGACATGGCGATCAGGCTCATGATCATCGGTGCATTCAAACCGTGCCAGATGGCCAGGCTGTATTCAGGCAGTTCACCTCCCACTACCGGTTGCGCAGCAGCGGCCAGTAATGGGCCTACGGTATGCGTCGGAAAAATACCGACCATCAGGCAGGTAAACACCAGCAGCTCAACCGGAGCGCGCATCCAGCGCGGCGGCTCGTGGGGTGTTAACGGTAGATCGGTCGGCGGTGGGCCGAAGAATACATCCACGGTAAAGCGCAGGGCGTAGGCGACGCTGAATGTACCGGCGATAGTAGCGATCACCGGCAAGGCAATTTCAACCCAGGCGGTGGAGTTGATAAACACCGTTTCGGCGAAGAACATCTCTTTTGACAGGAAGCCGTTTAGCAGAGGCACGCCTGCCATCGAGGCACTGGCAACCATCGCCAGTGTCGCCGTATAAGGCATTAACTTGAACAGGCCGCTGAGTTTGCGGATGTCCCGGGTACCCGATTCATGGTCGATGATGCCCGCAGCCATAAACAGTGAAGCCTTGAAAGTCGCATGGTTAAGAATGTGAAACACCGCAGCGACGGCGGCCAAAGGGCTGTTAAGGCCAAGTAGCAATGTAATCAGGCCCAAGTGGCTGATGGTGGAATATGCCAGCAGGCCCTTGAGGTCATTTTGAAACATTGCACAGTAGGCGCCGAGCACCAAGGTGCAGGCGCCAGCCCCGCTGACGATCCAGAACCATTCCTCAGTGCCCGACAGCGAGGGCCAGAGGCGGGCGAGCAAAAACACCCCGGCCTTGACCATGGTTGCAGAGTGCAGATAAGCCGAGACGGGTGTCGGTGCCGCCATCGCATGGGGCAACCAGAAGTGAAACGGGAATTGCGCACTTTTGCTCAGCGCGCCGATCAGAATAAGAGGGAGCAGAATCGGATACAGGCTGTGTGCGCGAATTTGATCGCCTGCTGCCAGCACGGCATCCAGATCATAGCTGCCGACGACATGGCCAAGCAGCATGACCCCCGCCAGCAAGCACAATCCGCCCGCGCCTGTGACCATCAACGCCATATAGGCGCCGCGTCGGGCATCTGAGCGATGGTGCCAATAACCAATCAATAAGAAAGATAAAAGGCTGGTGAGCTCCCAGAAAAATACGATCTGGATCAAATTGCCTGAAAGGACCAGGCCGAGCATCGCCCCCATAAAGGCTAGAAAAAAAGCAAAGAAGCGCGGCACCGGATCATCGGGCGACATGTAGTAGCGGGCATACAGCGACACCAGCGTGCCGATACCCAATACCAGAATCGAGAACAGCCATGCGAACCCGTCCATGCGCAGAACGAAATTCAAGCCAAGACTGGGCAGCCACATAAACTCTTCACGAATCACGCCACCGTGGGCGATTTGTGGGTAGAGCAGGGCAACCTGGATTGTACCGATCAGTGCAATAAGACCGGCCAACAGCGATTCACTGTTACGTGCGTTGTGCGGCAAAACAGCCGCCAGACAGCTGCCTACAAAGGGCAGAAGCAGTAGAACTATCAGGGACATAGGCTTCTAATCTGCAGGAGTTTGTGAGCGATCATACGTGGCGGCAGGTCGATCACCAATAAGGAAGCTGGAGATGAATCCTACAAAATGTGTGCAAAAAGTCAGTGGCACTGCTCAATTACCTCCCTGTATGTACCCATTAGCGTATGGGAATGTGCCTGGCGCATCAGTCACAGGCTTCATTGTTTGGTTTCGCCCCGTTATCAGGGAGGGCTTTACCTTTGAGTTTTAACTCACTCACGATCACTGCCGCAACAATCAACACCGCACCGAGTAAGGCAATGGCGGGCAAGCGCTCGCCGGCCAAACGCCCTGCGATCCCGGCCCATACGGGTTCTCCTGCATAAATAAGCGTGGCCCGTGTAGGTGAAACACTCTTCTGTGCCCAGTTCATGGCAACCTGAATCACGGCACTGGCAGCACCCAAACCCAGGGCGCTGGCTAACAGAAGCCATGAGAAATCAGGGATGGCTTCCTGTGTGGGGACTGTCATCAAGAACGCCAACAGAGACGCCGTACCCAGTTGTATGACCGTGACTCGGCGAACATCGACTTTGCCAGCATAGGCGCTGATGAGGATTATTTCTGCGGCGATGGCAATAGCGCTGATCAGCGTAGCGATTTCGCCCGAGCTGAAATTCAGCGATGCGCCGCTAGGTCCGGACAGAAGCATCAATCCGGAAAATGCCAGAACGATCCCTATGCTCGGCATCAGGCCGGGCCTGCGGCCCAGTACCAACCACTGTAAAAGTGGTACGAAAGGGACGTAGAGGGCGGTAATAAAAGCCGACTGACTACTGGGTATGGTTTGCAAACCAATGGTCTGCAAACCGTAACCGAGCATGATAGCCACACCGATAAACACCCCAGCCTTTATTTCCAGCACCGTAAACCCGCGCAGGTTGCGAATCGAAAACAGGGCAACGATCAGGGCTGCAGCGGCAAATCGCAGGCCGACAAAAAACATCGGCCCGCTTGACGTCAGCGCATGCTGGACGAGTAGAAAAGTGACTCCCCAAACGACAGTAATAAGGATCAGCACGCACTCGGCCTTGCTGAAACGGGACGTAACAGATAACAGTTTGGAATGTTTCAACATCGTCATTGCCTTGCACGCTGCCGGTGGAGGGACGCACAATGCGCCAAAGCTGAGCAGTATACTGCGCAGCCCCACACGGTGAGCAATATAGTGCCCAAAGAAAATTCACAGCGTGCATCGGTTTTACAACATGTCAGTCAGAACGTACGACGTCTGAGATTGGTTGCGCACTTGAGCCAGAGTTCACTGGCCGAGTTGTCGGGCGTCAGCCGTCGCATGTTGGTGGCTATTGAGGCGGGCGAGAAAAATGTCAGCTTGAGTACACTCGATCGTGTAGCCGAAGCGTTGGATGTTGCATTCAGTGACTTGATACAAGCGCCGGGGGCCGCTGATACCAGTCGTATCAATGAAGTGGCCTGGACGGGATCAACTGCGCGAAGCAAAGCCGTGTTATTGGCCAAGGCCGTGGCCAAAAAGGAAGTGGAGTTGTGGGAATGGACGCTGGAGCCGGGGGAAGAGTATCAATCTCAAGCCGATGCGGAAGGCTGGAGCGAGCAGCTATACGTAGTTGAAGGCTGCTTGACCTTGGTCATTGACGATCTGGTACTGAATTTTGGTGCACACGAGTTCTACATGTACCCCAGTAACACGCCTCATGCTTACCGCAACGATGGCGATGTAGTCGTGCGATTTATCCGCAATGTAGTGATATGAGGGCAGGTGGCGGGACATAAGTCCCGCCGAACCAGACTGCTGGGAATTGGCACTCGCAGCTTTTGCAGCTCATCAGGTGAAACTGCGCAAGCAGGGTATGTGCTGACTGGGGAATCAGCCCGAGCACCTATCACCTGGCAGGCTGGAACATGCAATCACTTAACGGATGCTTTTGATGCTGCCTTTGTTGCCAGTCACGGTCACATTCACCTTTTTGAAGATGAAATAGTCTTCAACAGACACGGCATAGCGCGGGGCAACGATCAAATCAGAGCCTGAGCTCTTGACCGCTTTGTACGCAGCTGCGGCTTTCGTAGCCGATATTGGATCTGGCAGACTGAAGGCTGGAGCAGGACCGCCGTAAGTCACACCGTCTGCGAACTCGCTGTCGCCACTGATTTTCAGCACGCCAAACAAAATGTTTGAAGTCGACTGGCCTGTGATTTCCCCGCCTACGTCAATGTTTGCCTTCAGGTCGGCAGTTACAGTACCTGCAATCGGAGCGTTAGGCTGGCTAACGTTGTGGCTCATGCAGCCTGTTGTAGTCAATACCACTACAGCAGCAGCTGCAGACATCCATAATTTGTTCATTGCAAAGCTCCAAAAAAGTGCGTCAGTCCGTTCGTTAACGGCGGCGAGACTTTACGTCAGCACTTAATGGGTGAAAGTCGGCCAAAGTCCAACGAGGTTGTGGGTAAAAGTGACGCGTTAAGTAGGACAGGCAAGCCCACCTTCAAGAAGGTGTGAGCCTGCAAACCCCGGAGTGTTATGACGTGCTACAGCGTGAGGAGTGATGCACTAAAAATTATTAGAATTCAGGGGGTTGCCAGCATCGTTCTTCTCGTACATAATGCGCGCCATCAGCTCGGGGCAACACCCTGAATGACTGAAGATTCATAAGCTTGCGACGATAGAATCGTCCTGGCGAGATTTTATTTTTGATCTAGAGAGTTGAATTTCAAAAATATTTGGCCGAATAGCAAAATGGTTATGCAGCGGATTGCAAATCCGCCCACGCCGGTTCGATTCCGGCTTCGGCCTCCACATTCGAAAGCCCCGTAGATCAAGGTCTACGGGGTTTTTTATTGAGCGTGAAAAAGTGAAGTGTTCCATTACTTTGGGCATGGTGTTCCATAACTATTTCACTTTGTGGGCTTGGCGACGGCTCCGATACGCCGGTAAACCCGTTCCGTAATCCCTTCTTTTGAGTGCCCAAGAAGTGCGCTCGCCTCCGAAATATCTGCAATTTCCGACGCTGCCTTTGGCCTGATGTCTCTAAATTGAAATTGCATGATCCGCTTTGCTTCCTCCTCTGATCCCGATGCTCTTGCCCTGTCAGCGGCAAGCAAGCGAGTGGCGTCCCAGCGGTTGCGCATCATTTGCCAAGACACCCGCACACCGCTTTTACTGAGAATGAAATAAGGCGAGGTGTGAGCAGCATTGCGCTGCATGATTTGGTCAAGCAACAGCCCTAGACTGCTGCGGCCGATACTGGTGTTCAAGTGAATGCGCAGGCGCTTGCCGGTCTTGCCTTGGCGTACCAGCAGAAAATCCCCCACCATATCGTCGCGGCGCATCGCCAAAACATCTGCCGGACGTTGCCCTGTCAGATAGGCCAAGTCCATTGCGTCTTGAACTTCTTGCGGAGCGCAGCCATAAACAGCTCCCCATACGTCGTCATTGGCGTAATAGTCCCTGGGCTTCTCTTTATTCTTGCGAACACCGAGGCACGGGTTCTCCTGTCGAGTTAAACCCCACTCCCGGGCGATGTTGAAAACGTGCGACAGCAAAGCAAGTTCTCTATTTGCTCGAGTCTTGGCAGATCGGGCATCACGGTATTGAGCAACCATTGACGGCGATATTGCATCAATAGGCGCGTCATCAAATACAGCTCTCAGTTGGCGAAGTTCGGCGGCATTGTCTTTTTGAGTCCTTGGCGCCTTCTTTGGAATGATGTCTCTGGCGTATCGATCAAATATCCCCCTCATTACAAGCAGGTCTAAAGGTTTCTCTTTTGACTCCAGCTCGGCCCACTTCATGCGCGCCTGATTAATATCCTTGCCTAGCGGAATGTCATGGCCCGTTGCATCGCGGTAATAGTAAGCCGTCCACACTTTGCCGTTTTTACGCAGGCGCGTGCGTTGGTACATCCTTGGCGGTAGGTGTTGGTTTTCGGTTTTGCGAGGGCGCATTTCAACTTACTCGAGAAAAGTCAGGAGTCCATGTGGGAGTGGGTGGCGGCGGTTGGGTTGCCAGCGTTGGCGAGATTATTCCCAGCTTCATGCGGGCGAACATCCGGCCTACAAGTGGGCGCCCACCGCGACTTTCAATAAAAGTCCAGTTGCGGTCCTTTAACCATTGACGTTGATAGCCTCGGTGTTTGTAGCCGGTAAGATCAGCTAACTCTTCTTCGGAGAGAATTTCAGTTTCCATGCGCATATCTCCATGCTGCCGCTCTTGGCGGCAGTGGGCGGTTTATCTAGGGATGGTTAGTCGCGTGCGTATCAGCTGTTGCGCTCTTTCTGACGCTCTACATCAATCTGCTCATAGAGGGCATCGACCCTTTTGCGTTTCTTGTCGAGAGCCTGGGATCGCTTAATGTGATCTGACATTGCCTTGTCATAGGGTTGTATCAGTTCAAGAAGCCGAAGTTTTTCTGCGGGATCTTTCGTCTCATTGAACCTCGCGGCCAGCTTGTCACGAGCTTTGAAGTCCACCCCATCGAGCGCGCGATTTTCTTTTTGCATTTCCTCAAGCACTTCAGCTGATTGTCTTTGCCAGCGGATGTACAAAACATCGCTTCGTTTGGGGCGGAAGAAGGGCTGGTCCCTGATCCAGGCCACCAAGTCATCCTTTGTCATTTCATCGAGAACATCTTTCTTCGCATGCATGCTCAAAGCTTCTCCCGTGCGCGGCGTTCAATCGCATCGGCCTGGCGCAACTTGCTGCATATCGTATGGTTGCCGTGGGCGCGCGACTTATTGCATTGGTCGCAGACTGTTTGCAGATCCAGCGGCCGCATGGGGCCACCGTTTAAACGGACTGTTCGGCGTAGGGCAGTCATGCTGCAACCGCCTGCCGTTCGATTGCGCGCCATGGATCATTCGCTCGGGCAAGAGCAGCCATCGGCGGCGGGCTTACGCTGTTACCGCACATGTGAACCTGCTGGGTTTTGGTGAATGGCTTGCCGTCGGCGCCGTGGCTGATGATGTAGTTGGCCGGGAAGCCTTGGGCCTTGTACAGCTCGGCCGGTTGCAGCATCCGAAGGCAGATATCGATGATCACATACGGCGTGCCTTTGATTGTCACGGTGACCAGTGCCAGACGGTCACGGGTTGTAATGGTCGGGGCGGGCGCTGCTATGTTGCCTGCATCACTGGTGCCGTAATAGCTGATCAGGAATGCCGCGACACGAAGCGCACCGGCTTCAACCTCTGGTGAGAGTTGCAGCTCAACTAACGAACTCTTGCCTCCACCACCCGCTGTGACGGTCGGTGCTGGGTCTTCCAAACCTTGGCCGACACTTGCCCCGAACTGCCGCTCCATGAATGCGGTCATTAACCCGTGGTGTGTGCCTCCGGCGCTGATGGTATGCAGCGGGTCGTGCAAGTCCCGTGCATCGCAGTTACCACGCAAGTGCACCAGGTTGGCAGTGACCAGTTGCTGCTGGCTGCCGGTATTGGTGACTGTTGTCATCGGGTCTTCGATGTTTTTTGCGGCAGTCGTATTAAAACCGCCGTTCATTTGGGCCATGAATGCAGTGGCAACTGCGTACTTGCCGCCAGACGCCATGATGGTTCCTAACGGCTGGCTAAGGTCGGCGCTGCGCGGAGGGGATCCGGGTTTGTCGCCATTGCCAAGTTGTACAAGTGCCGCAGCGGCGATTGCATGATGATTCTGCGTCATAAGAGTACCGACTGGCTGATCAACTGCTACCGGCTTGCCTGAGTACACCGGGCCGCCTGCACCTACAAGCACTTGGCTGACTATCGAGAAAGCGCCGCCCTTTGGGTAGGAAGTCACGGTACGCAGCGGCTCGTCCGCAGACTGCACGCTTTCCCCGGACCAGTTCGCGATCGGTACGATGAATGGGTTGGCTGCATCAAGGACGAACTTGCGCATGCCTTTGGCCACACGGCGTAGGGTGGCCGGAGCCAGATCCTTTTTACGGCCAAAGATGCTTTTGCTTGGGATCGTCCAGTCAATGCACTCTGCTGCGGTGCGCCACTTCTGCTGACCCTTAGCAGGATTCTTGGAGTGGGTTGGCTCAGGCCACACGATGGGCTGACCATCGCACCGTGCGATCATGAACAGGCGTTCCCGGCTGGTCGGTGCGCCGAAGTCACAAGCCCTAATCACGCGCCATTCGACGGCGTAGCCCAAGCGTTTCAATTCGGAGACAAACACCGCCCACGTCTGACCGCGACGTCTTGAGTCTGGAACCAAGAACTGTTCGCCCACTGGAACAACTTCTCCCGGTTCAGCAATCACACCACCCAGCTTTATGACACGCCCGGTTGACTTGCAGCGCTTGGCTATAAGCGGCCCCCATTGCAGGATCTGTTTCACGTTCTCCAGGCTGATCACCCGGGGCCGCTTTATACCTGCCCACTTCAAGCCGATCCACGATAGGTTCCGAATCTCACGCTTTCGCGGTTGACCACCGGCTGCCTGGCTGTGGTGGGTGCAGTCCGGCGACATATGGAACCAGCCTACGGCCCTGCCACCGCACTCAGTATCAGGATCACCCTCAAACACATCAGTGGTGAAGTGCTTCGCATGTGGGTGGTTGATGGTGTGCATGCTGATCGCGGCAGGGCTGTGGTTTTTTGCGACAGTTACCGCGCGGCCAAGCCCTATTTCCAGCCCTGTGCCGGCGCCTCCGCCGCCGCAAAAGAAGTCCACGACGATCTCATCGTCCTGCTGGTTGAAGCCAAGGCCGTATTGGGTTTTGAAATCGAAGGGGTGTTTCTTCTGGTGTGCGGACATGCGGATACCTCGCCAGTGGCGTGATTCGAAGTTTTGAATGGGTTTCTATTCAACTATTTGTTGAATAATCAATAAGTTACGCGATAGGCGGTTGTTGATTTTTTATCTGGCCAGGGACATTGTCATGACTCAATTCAATGGAGTGAGGTGTGACATGCTTTCAAAGACAGTCAACGGCGTAACGGTGGAAGTGACGAACGAACACAATGGGAGAACCCTTGATCTATGGATCATTGTGACCATCAGAGTTGAAGGCCTTCCCGCTCTAAGGCATCGCGAAGGAAGTTACGCATCAGCCGAGGAGGCGTTTGATGTGGGGTTCCGGGTTGGTAGCGGCGTTCTAAACAACAAATGAGTCTTTGCCAGATGCCGCGCTCCCTATCGGGCGCGGCGCTCTGCAGATGGTCAGGCAATATCCGCAAGAGGCAGCGACACCTGGACTTGATCGACTCCGGTAGGGCGAACGGTGTTGAACCCTGTTTCAACCGCTGCCAGAACATCAACCCAGTGGCTTTCCCGCTGAGTGATGTAGGCCGCTCGATTGGTGCAGCCCTCCGGGTAGGCAATCACCTCAAGCACTGAGAATTCCCAGTTGGTGATTTCTGAGCCGCCCAGTGCCGAGTGGAACTTGCAGCTTGTGGGGTTGCTCAGGTGCTGCCACCAGCGCAGCGTGAAGGGCTGGGTGGTTTGGCCGACGTACACCCGGCCAGAGGACTTTTGTCGCACCTGGTAGATCACGGCGGGTGACCGGCCTTCGTTTACCAGCCTGAACTCCTGCACGTCGCGGAACCGGGCGGCCTGCTTACAGGCCTCTGTGCAGTAGTCGTGACTGGTCGTTTCGGTGTTTGGATCGTTGTACTTGTCGATCAGCTTGAACACCGCGCCGCACTCTTTGCAGGCGGTGTCCTCGAACCGGCGCAGCAGGTATGTATCGTGCTCGTGCAGTTCTTGGATGTGGAGGAGGTAGGCGTGCTGTTCGATATCTTTGCGCAGCACGCGTGACGGGAACTTGCGGCCGTATTCTTCTTCGACCTGAGCCTTGGCTACCTTGCGGTTTTCTGCCTCGACCATTCCGCTGAACACAGGTGGCCACGCCCATTCGGCTTCGCGGTGCGGGCCGGCTGGCCGGAGGCCTTTGATCTGGTAGTAAAACTTCGCCATGGCTTTCTCCATGCATGCGCCGCGCCCGTATCAAGCAGCTGCGCTTTCGTTGGCGTCAGGCGGAAGCACGCTTGAGCTGCTGAGTAAGCTGCGTTGGCAGGCCGCGCAACAACAGGCTGCCTGCCTCTTCGTCATACTCAATCTTCGATCCGAGCATGTGAGCCTCAAAGCTGATCGACAGCCCCTCAGCACGTCCGGTGAATCTCCGGAACTGGTTCAGCGTGCGCTTGTCCGCTGGAATCTCCGGCGACAGGCCGTAGTCCTTATTGCGGATGAAGTCATAGAAGGCTTTCGGGCGGTCTTCGTCGATCAGCTCAGACAGTTCGTCGAGGGTGATCGGTTCGCCGAGCTTGGCCTGGGCCATTGAGTAGCTGACCAAGGCATGGGTCTTCTCGCGGGCCGATTCTTCCGGCACGTCTTCGCTCTCAACAAAATCGCTGAACGCCTTAAGCAGCGTGCGGGTTTCGCCCGGGCCGTCTATGCCTTCTTGGCAGCCGATGAAGTCGCGGAAGTAATCGGTTGCTTTACGGCCTTTGGAGCCCTTGAGATATGAAATGTACTTCCGCGACTGTGGGTTGTTACGCCATTCCGAGAGGTTGATCCGAGTAGCCAAGTGGGTGTTGCCTAAGTCCAGATGCTTGGAAGGTGTGACGCTGAGGTCGGCATTCACCGTCACGCTTTCACTGTGCTGGAGAAGGGCTATGACCAGGTACTCAGTCATGCCTTGTTGGTAATGAGCGAACAGAGCGTGGCCACCAACTGAAAGGTTCGATTCTTCCATCAGCTTGGCCAGGTGTTCGACTGCTGTGCGGCTGAATTCGATGAACTCGCCGCCATCGTTAAAGGTCTTCAGCCAGCCGCTCAACGGGTAGGCGCCGGACTCGGGGTGGAAAAACCCCCAGCCCTTGGCCTGCTTGGCGTTGTACGCCTCGTTGAAGTCGTTAAGCAGGTTTTCAGTGGACTGGGATTCGACCAGTTCTTTGTCACTGGCGTGCAGCACAGCAGGGGAGCCGTCTGGCTTCTTGTCGATCTGGTGAATGATGCTGTGGCGTATGGGCATGGGATTACCTCGGGATGGCGCCGCCCTCCGTGACCGGTGGTGGCATTTTAGTTTCGGTTGGGGTATTACGGATGACCGGCAATTTGGCCGTGCAATCAGAGTGCTGGATATGGATAAGACGGATTTTGAGTTCGATGCGGACCTGTTCCAAAGACAATTAGGAGTAGACAAATTCGCAATACGGAGTGCCACGCAGAGGCTGATTGAACTCACCGAGCATTGGGAGCAACTGGGCCGGGAATATTTGGGTGGAGCAATTAAGATTGTTGCGGCACCACAGGAAAATAGATTTGATGCCGAAGTGCTCGGTAAAAAGTTCACCATCCATTATTCACCACTAGGGCGAGATGAAAGCGGAGTCATTGAAGTTGCACTGGCACTTCAAGACCTGGTCACTGGCGAGCACTTCGAAATAAGCCGGTTTCTTATATCGCAGGCTGGACTTCTGTCGGCTGAGGGAGAATTACTCCTAAATCGCGACGATCAAAACTACGGTTACAAAGCCTTGGTAGCAGTCGTAAGACGCGTGATGTACTCACCCTCGAAAGCTTAATAGTCCGTCTTTTGGGGTGATTGTTTCATCCCCCGGATCTTGCTGAAGCATCAGAAGGCTCTTTCGGTGAAAAGCCAGCGACACGTTTTGGGAAAGCTCGATAACGTGTCGAGGTGGGGCCAACAACGGGGCGGACTTTTGAGGCCCTAATGCATGAAGATGATGAATCATCAGCGTCATTGCCTCGCCCTGTTCCTCGATGCCGTGCCAGGCCATCAAGTCAGCCAGCGCTTGCCGGGTGCCGGCCATGGCATGCATTCGCAACTCTTCCTCGCCGCGAGTCTTTCGCCTCGCCGCAGTCTTTGCCGATCGATCTTTCTGCGCTGCAGCCATTAGACACCTCTTCAATTCCGCTGGCCGGCAGTGCCAGCCATGTTTGACGTTTGCGTTGCTGGATGCGGGCTATGCGTTTCATGCCGCAACCTTTTGCTGGCTCCAGGCGCCGACTGCCTCAAAGATCCTCGCTGCGTGATCTTCTTCGAGCGATATCGTCTCTGGAATAGCGATCCACCCCGAGGCCACCATCTGGTTTTGGTTGGCTGCGTCTCGCAGTTGCTTGTAGCAATGCTCGATTACGTCCTCCAGATGGTCGGAGAGATAGACACCATCAGGCGCCACCTCAATGGATTTGCTGTAGCGTTCACCGCGAGCATCAATACAGAGAGCGCTGAGGTAGATCGTCCAGCGGTGGGCAATGCCGCACACTGCCTGCCCAATCTTCCCGGGTGCGATGCTCTGCAGCGATTTGTAATTGATCATGCCCTGGCGGCCGCTGGGGTCGATGCTCACTACTGCGACGTGGTTGGCGGCCAGCAGTGCTCGGCATGATCGGTCGATCCGGGCCTTGAGGTTATGCGGTTTACGTTTACTCATTATGCGGCCACCTTCACCAGCCTCACGCCGGCCATGCTGAACTCGGCGCCCAGGTCCGTGACAAGGGCGTCGAGATTTTCCCAATCCACTTTCAGCATCGAGATTGGGGCTTGGCCGAAGGCGACAGCCTTGATCAAAGCATCTAAGTCGTAGACGTCAGCCTGCATCGCTACAGTTTGAGTGGTTTGCGTTGCGGTGGGCTTCTGGGCTGCCTGTGATACCAGAGCGGCTCTGGTCGGGGCCGACGTCGCGACAGGTGCAGACTGAACTACAGGTTCGACGACGGCGGCGGCTTTGGCTTCATCCTCGATCCGTTGCAGCTCTTCGTTTCGAATCCTCGTCCGAGTGGCTTCTGCTGTCACTTGTTCGGCTTTCTGATGGTCAGCGATTCGCACCTTTATCAGCGCCACAAGATCGTCGTTGGCCTTCAACACAAGCTGCTGGAGGTCATTGAACAAAAACGTGTGGTCTACGGCGAGTTCGCCATAGCTGGCAAGGTTGGCGCGAATGCTGTCACCGATCTGACTGGCGGCAATCTTGGCCCGTGCCAACTCAGAGTCGGCGGCGTCGCGCAGGCTGCTGATCGATTTCTTACCCTTGATGGCGCCGGCGAAGTCGGCAGGAACGACCGGCATGCGGACCTTTCCGTCCAGCGAGGTGTTGATTTGGTCTATGTGCGCCTGCAACGATTTCGCGGCAATCATGACGATATCTTCGCGGATGCTCACCTTGCGGGCCTTCACCAGCTTGTCGAGCATAAGGCGCTTTGCGCGCGCCTCGGCGCTGATCTCGTCGATGGTTCGGAAAAGGGCGTCGATACTTTCGGTCTGGCTCAGCGCATGTTGTTTGGCCGCGGCCAACCGCTCTTCGACGTCACCGCACCATTTGACGGTCTTCTCGGCGTCGGCAAAGTGCTGATCCGTTTCCAACTCGGTGTTAATCGACGCGAAGACAGCCAGCGAGTGAACCTTGAACTGCTCCAGATTGCTGGCGGTGACCATGCCGGTGACTTCGATGCGTAGCGCTGGAAGGCTATCCGGCTTCTTGCCAACCGTTTCGGGCACGACCTCGGTCGGAGTAAAGTCGAGCAAATCGGCTTGGAACTGCTTCCAGCCGGCAACGAGTGTCGCGGCGCGGCCGGGCACTGGCGTGTATTCCATCGACACGAAGTTGTCTTCTGTGCCGTCGGAGCAAACGAAGATCACTTTCTCGGCACCGCTCACCAACAGCTGCTGCTCGAGCTGCCAGTAATAGTGCGGGTCAAGGTTCCCAGCCAGCACATCGGCGGCGAGCTGTTCGTTCCACATTTTGTGCTCGAACAGCGTTTCGCCGAGCATGGTGCAGCCGTCGAGCGAGGCGAGCAGGTCGCCGTGAGTTCCGACAATGGGGAACAGGTCTTCGCCGATCCGACCTTCCAGAATTGGACGAGCCATCGCTTCAGCTTCGTGGCCTTTGTCGAACAGGTATTTCTGCACCCACCACGACACATCGCGGTCGAGGCCGGTCTTTTTGGCGCTGAGCAGTTCGGTGCGCTTCATCTGCTTCGAAGCACCCATCATGGCCGGCGCCTCGGAGGCGGTGAGGTAGTTGGAGCGGAGCGCATGCCAGGCTTCGGAGCCCTGAGCGACGTTATGGATTTTCATTCTTGCTCTCCTTCAATGGGGGCTAGCGCTTTGATCTTTGCGATCTGTTCTTCGCTCAGTGTGAATTTGCTGCTGACGGTTGCAATCAGGTGGTCAGGTGCTGACCTTCCGGAGTCGACCGCTACGCGCCACTTGGGCAGGTTCTCGGCAAACTTGTCGTCGGGGTAGGGTGGAAGCTCTGCGGTGGCCCGGCCCTTAGGCGGCGAGACATCGCGGATAACCGGGGCGGCTTCTTCGAGTTCGTCCGGGCTGTACACGCCGAGTATCACATCAGGGCAATACAGGCGCGACCAGCGCTTGGTGGCGAGGTAGGCCAGCTGCTGGCGAGGATCATCAGCCCACAGCGTGCTGTTGCGGGTGCGGGCCTGTGCCAGCAGTAACTCAAGAACGCGGGGCTCATCTTCGCCGCGGAAGGTGGCCCAAACTTTGACGCCCAGGCCTTCCTCGTCTTCGAGTTTCCAGCCTGGCTGACGGTATTGTTTGCCTTCGCTATTGGTCTTGATGTCGAACTTGCCGATCACCTTTTCCCAAGTGCCGTACCACTCGTAGTGCAGGCGATCCAGAACCGGTGCGCAGGTGGTGATAACTGCATTCACAAGCTGGGCTTCGTAGCCGAGCACGCCATTCACCAGGTGCGTTTTCTGCGCAACTGCAAAGGGGTTCATTTTCCACTGCATTGATTGCATGACGACCGCCAGGCAATCCGCCGAGTTACCGTTGAAATGCTTCGGTACCGTGGCGCGGCCGGTGGCCATGACGTCGGCAAGGCGCATCATCTTGTCCAAGCTGTCGCCATCGAGCACCAGAGCGCTGGTACTGGTCGCAGCATTAGGGAGAATGTGCAAGGTTTGTTCGTGCGCCACCGGCGCCACGCTTTGTGCGGACATGACAGTTCCTTGCCGCGCACTGGCGCAGCTTTCGAAAGATTTGTGCTATTGAGGGATTGGCGCCGAGAGGGCGCCGAACAACATGAGTGCGGTGCAGGTACCGAGTGCGAAGAAAGAGCTGCGCCAGAATACGAAGCGTCTGGCGCGTTGTCGGACTGTCATGCTGCATCTGCCTTACGCTGTTCCGCTAGGTCAGCGGCGCGATCAGAGTCCAGCTCTTCTGCGCGAGCCCGACCATACTCATTTGCGTGAGGTCGGATCAGCGTTTCAGCGACGTCGTGCAATGCAGTTGGATGGTTCCCTTTAGGCTGTCCAAGCGCTGCAATGGCGAGGTCATAAATTAGGCTGCGCGCTCGACGGCCATCGGCGATGACTTCGCAGATCATTCGCTCAATCGGATACTCACGGTTGTCGGTCAGCAGCGGAGCGATGTGTTCCTGCGCGCCAAGGTGTTCGGCCAGCGCTTCCCACAACGACTGCGGAGTGACCAGGGCAACTGATTTGCGATGCGCTCGGGGCGCCGTGACATTGTCGCCGCAGATCAGCGAATTGATTGCATCGTGGAGCCAATCCGGCCCTTCTGGCGTATCGAGAAAATCAGTCATGATTCGCTTCCTTCCAGGCGTCGAGCAAGTGCGCAGGCTTCGTTATGGTGGCGGCGAAATCCCATGACCTTACCCGTACGGCTGTCCACCACATGGAAGAAGTCGCGTCCCGCCGGCTTCACTGTCATCCGGTAGGGGACCACCGGCGCCGGCCGCCCAATCAGCCTGAAGAAATCGTTAGTGGCGATGCGGGATCGCTGATGCAAGCCGTCGACAATGTCGCGGCGCGATTGAATACTTTGATGCATGGTCGCCTCCAGAGTGGCGGTATGAATTCAACAAATTTCGGATGCACCCATCTGTTCCGCTGGTTGCCATTAGGCGCGGAAGTGAATGCATGCGAGTGATTTCGGGGGTAGGGCGGAAGGAATATTTCGCTAAGGTGCCAACGGCTGGCTATCAAGCCAGTCCGTCAGCGAAATGAAGCTTTACTCAACGATGCAGATCCAGCGGTGATTTTGTCGATACGGGGCGCGGGTGAAATGGACATCTGAAACCAGTTGTAGGCCATGCTTTTGTAACTCTTCGGTCAGTTGTACGAGTGTCTCTGCTTGGATAGTCATTGCTGTTACCTCGTCAGATTTACTGCGTTCATAATTCTTGACTGAGCTAGCCGCTTACTAATTCAAATTTTCTTCAACCTTGATTGATGAATGGTCGCATCGGAGCGTGATCTGCCTAAACTTACTCCGGCATGCCGGTTGTCCGGGGAACCTTCCGGCCTGCGTTTCAGATCGATGCGACCTCCCGTGAGGGATCGGGCAGTTAGCGACAGGCTGTCGTTGGCGCTGGTTTTTTGTTGCTACTTAGGCCGCGCTTTCAGTCTCGCGCTCCGTCTGAATCCGCTTCCAAATCTCTTCCCGATGCACCGCAACATCTTCCGGCGCGACGATTCCGATCTTCACTTGCTGACCGCTAACGCTCAGCACCTGGATGCTGATGTCGTCGTTGATGCGGATGGTTTCGCCTACGCGGCGGGTGAGTATCAACATGGTCCTTCTCCTTGTTGGTGGTTTTCCCAATGCACCCGGTTGCCCAGGTGCAGCAGTGAAAAATTCCATCCCATTACCGCCGGATTGAGCGGAGCGCACTGCTTGCCGGGTCATTCATACGGTTAAGGCATTTCGCCTTCGATCAGCCGTACAGGGTGTTCCTGTCGTGGGCGGGCTATCTGACCCGTCTAATCGCCGGTCGCCGGTAGAGGCAATGCGGTCTATTGGTATTACGTTTCTTGCGCAGGCTGTTAAAGAGCGGGTCGCTGCGGTGTGCTGCTGCGATGGAAGAAACAATACCGCCGGTATTGCATGCCGGTCAATACCTCCGGTCATATATTTTTGAGCGGGCGTAAAAAAGCCCGCACTGAGCGGGCTGCAATTTGAATTGTCTGTTTTGGGCTAAATCAGCCTTTGTATGAGAGCTCGCCAAAAAAGGAGTGGTTCACTCTGATCAGTTTTAGCACCTCAACGGCTTCATTTTTTTTCTCGTAGGGGCCGATAACCACTACTGCACCATCAGGGTTTTCGCAGGGCAGGCCTTCGTCGCTGACGATTTTCTGTGTTGCATCGAATTCCATACCTGGCCGGCAAGGTATGCGGACTGTCCAGCCTGTAGCAGGAATTGAGCGCGTAGCCTGCTCGATATCTGCGCCACAATGCCTGCACTTGATGGCTGCATTCTTGATGGTTTCGGCGCACAGAGGGCAGGGTCGGGTGTCCGTCTGAGCCGGTATTGAAGCGGGCGAGACCGATACCTTGCCGCCAAAAATCACCATCATGATGCCCGCCAAGGCAATCATTCCGCCCACAATCGTATGTACCTGGCGATCAGCCATAAGCCCGAGGTTATTGACTCTGCCCATACCAGTGGAAACGGATACATCCATGTTCAGCGCGAATATCATCCAGCAGAAACCCGCTATCAGAATGAAAATCCCGAAGCCTTTCATTGTGCCGCTCCTTAAAGTGATGCCGAACTCTACCATTCGTGGCGCACAGCCACCATTGAGTGGGGGGGGGCGGAGGATGCTTATTTGGGTCAAGAACTGCTAGACAGTCAAAAGCCCGCCGAGGCGGGCTCTGATCAGGATCTTATAATCGTTTGAGCTTAATGCTTTACGACGTCACGCTGACGGTGCGATTGCGTTGCCAGCGTTGCATCAACCAGTAAACTCCGCCAGCAATGAGGAAATTGAACCAGCCCCACATCACGCAAGCGGCTGCAGTACTGAGAAAGAATACGGAGAAGTAGCGGACAACGATCTTTACCCAAGTCTCACAGTTCGCGGCTGATCGCCATATCCCTACGAATGTGACAAAGGCGTAGAGACCTACCGGAACGGCTACGCCGCGAATGGCTGCCAAAGTCCAGCCAGCGCCACTGCTTTGGTCCCCGCTCAACACATACGACACGTAGGAACCGGCGATACCGAGCACAATAATTCCGCCAATCGCGCCAAACCCCCAAAATGCTTGGCTTACTGTGTATCTACCAGCGAATAAATTTGTTTTTAACAATTTATGGCCAAACAGGCCGACCAAAATGGCCAGAACGATTCCCATCTACTGCTCCCCGAGATTACGGCTAAGTGCCACTATATGTGTCGGACAGACCATTTGAATCTTTAATGAGTGCGCAGAAAATTATGTACTCGCGCACTAAGTCCGATGGATTCAGCAGGGTAGAGCTGTGCTTGTGAGCTGAGGTGTCTCCGCACAAGAGGCGCGAAACGCTGTCGAGGTTGAGGGCAGAAACATGAAACTGGCGGGCTGGGCATCTGTCGCATAGAAAAGGCCCGTCTGCGCAACAGGCGGGCTAACACCGAGAGGTTGGACCCTCTACTTGGTGTTTGGATTCTAGGCGGGGCGTGGAGGATTGCAAGGGAGATACAAGAAGCCCGGCGATGGGCCGGGCTCATATGTTCGAGTTGTTTCTGTATAAGTATTACCTACGCTGCTGCAAGAGTCTTTTTTAGAGAGGCTTTCATAGTCACCATTTCTTCACCTAGCTCTTCGAGTTTCGCCTGACCTAATAGCTTTTTGGCTTTGGGAAACATGTCTGTTTCCTCCTCTTCGATGTGATGCTCAAGCAGTTCCTTTACCACCTTTACTCGTCCTGCAAATTCAGGTGATGTTGGATCGGTCTCTTTAAGGTCGGGAAGCACAAGTGAATCGACTGTCCGGTGCTCCTCTTTTGCCTCGTAATACATCTCCGCTTCGTCTTTACCGCCGGCTGCTTTAAAAGCTGGATAAAGGATTTCTTCCTCAAGTTGAGTATGAATAGTAATTTCCATCTCAAGTTTTTTTAGAAGATCGGAGCGTGTCTTGACTGCGCGATCAGTTGATTCGCTCAACTGGGTCAGTATGGCTTTAACTTTCTCATGGTCGGCTTTCAAAAGATCAATGGCGTTCATTTGCTGCCTCACTATCACGGATGTTTTTCGCCAATCTCTGTCGGCGAGGTCTGCGTAGGTCTCGCATTAACTGTGCCATTGTTGAGGGAGTACTAAATTCTTATAAATCAGAGCGTTAGGTGTAATAGTGGCTATTGGCACTCATGCAGACTGCACGGCGTCGGCATTTGTATGATGCAATAAGCCATGCTCATTGTTTCGGTACCTAGGATCGAATGAGTTACCGTGGATAGAGCTGGCACAGGTAACGAAGCGAACTACAACTAGACTGCCGACCACAACAATTGTTTCTTTGACGCATCCATGAACTGCTGAGTGCAGTGATATGGCATTTGGAAAGCAGGTGTTGCTTGATGGGAAAATAAAAACCTTTAAAGGAATCTTATCTATGCAAAATGTCTTGGCCAATATTCGTTTTTTGAGACGCTCAAGCTACCTAGTCAGCCTCCCGCGCGCATAATTCCTCCCGGCTTCACCTCATCCGCATACCCCGCCAGCCGATCCCCCCCAGCCTGAAACACGGCGCACATCTTCAGCTTTGCGGCGGATCACTTCAGGTCTGAGGCGATACCCCGCAGGTCGCGCTTGAGTTCTTGATTGGGCTTGGTGAGGGGCATGGAGCCTCCTACAAGTCTCCGCCACGCCAGATGACTCGGCCGAGGATGCGATGCTCATTAAACTCGCTTCGAGAAATAACGCGATCTGGGTATTCGCCGCATTCATTGTTGTCGCTGCGGAGAATCCAGTCGCCGATTGGCGTCTGTATTAGGCGCTTCACAATCGCGCCTTTTTCCGCACCAACCAGAACATAAATTTGTTTGTTGGTAGGCTCGACTTTCGACCTATCAATCAGCATCACATCACGATCGCTAATGGTGGGCCACATGCTTTCGCCTTCGGCGTAGATGACCATTAGGTTTTGTGGGTTTGCCCCTTTCGCTCTCAACCAGTCACGCTTGAAGGCAAGAGTGGTGCGAATCTCAACGTGCGGGTTTTCACTCCCCAGACCAGCGGCTGCGCTTGCATCGTACTGAGGGATGAAGGCGTATTTATCCTCTACGGCCTCGACATCATCACCAGCAGGGAAGGGGGTGTTGGCGGGAGCAGTTAGTGCTGAATCTTTGTGCGGGAATGAGCCCTGAGAAGGCGTCAAGGACGAACTCAACTTTTCAAGCTGCTCAGCCAAAACAGGGCTGAAGTCGGCCACTGGAACCTCAAGCATGCGAGCAAATACTGCTGCAGCTCGCAGGCTCAAGGCTGTCCGCCGGTTCATGAAATGACTCACTGCACCCTGCGTCACTCCGTCGCCTAGCTCGGCCGCAATCTTTTCTTGGGTGAGTTTTAGCTGCCCGCGTTTTTTCTGAAAAATTGCTTTCAGGCGGTCACTGTCTTCCAGCTGCCAATCGGCAAGAGGGAGTCTTCGAGAGTCTTTAGTCATTAGTGAATCTTATTACCTGCGGTATTCAACCAGCCAATATCGGCGGTATTGACTGTAAACAATACCGGAGGTCATACTGATGGCTAGTAATTACGTTGAGGGCGTCGTCATGCGTCGTATCCCGCTTTCTGATTTCGCTAAAGAGCACGGCCATACCAAGGCTGCGCAGATGCTTGTCTGCACCCAGGGTGCTCTGAGCAAAGCTATCCGAGTCGGTCGCGATGTAGTCGTGACCTGTAACGAAGACGGGAGTCTTTCGGCGCTGGAGCAGCGTCCGTTTCCGTCCCAAAAAACCGCCGCTTAAAGCAACTCCTACAGCTGCGCTGCGGAACAAATTTTCGCCGACTCCTTGGCAGGGCGCCACGGAAACAGAATTGAGGTTTTACGAATGGAAGATTTTCTGCGGGCCTGCCAGGGCGCTGTTCTGGATAACGAGGCGAAGACGCTGGCGGCAAAGATGGGTGTTGCGCATGTGAGCCTACTTCAGCGTGCCAACCCGGATAACGATGCCCATCACCTAACGATTGAGCATCTGTACGGGATCTTGCTGCACACAGGCGACATGCGTCCGCTGATAGCTCTGTCCCATGAGTTTGGTTTTGATTTGATCGCGAAGAACGCTCCAAAACCTCAAGAACTCACCAAATCAATGATTGGCGTCGGCAAAGAGTTTGCCGACCTGACCATCGCTGTGCACGAAGCCCTGCAAGACGGTCGGGTGTGCCAATTCGACAAATCCACCATTCGCCGCGAAATCAGCCACATCCGAGAAAGCCTGGATGTGATGGATGAGTCAGTGAAGGTCGCCTGAATTTCAGACACAAAAAAGCCGGGATTACGGCCCGGCTCATTGCTAAATCTGCGAGTTAATAATGAATCCACAATCGAATCTCGTCAATACCCCTTCACGTGTCGCGACACGTTTTGTCGAAACTGAAAACGTGTCGCGCACCGTGACCATGAGCAGCTCGGAGATTGCCGAGTTGACAGGAAAGCTTCACAAGAACGTTATCCGTGACATTCGCGAGATGCTCGCCGAGCTGCAAAAAGATGGCTCAGATCTGATCCATGTCCGAGAGACAAAGGACGGGCGCGGGTACACGACGCTTTTCGAGCTGGATAAAGAACTGACAGAAACGCTCCTGACCGGTTACAGCATCCCGCTTCGCCACAAAGTGATCCGTCGACTCAACGAGCTGCAGTCGAAGCTCGAAGGCCCGCGGGTGATTGCGACCCTTCCTGACTTTTCCAACCCCGCAGCTGCGGCTCGCGCCTGGGCAGAACAGTTTGAGCTTCAGCAACAAGCCAGCCAGGCCCTGATTGAGGCCGCCCCAAAAATTCAGTTTGTAGACCGCTATGTCGACTCGACCGGCCTTAAAGGTTTTCGCCAAACCGCCAAACTGCTCAAGGCCAACGAATCCCGCTTTCGTGAATTTCTGCTCGACAAAAAAATCATGTACCGCATGGGTGGTGAGTGGCAGGCCTATCAGCCTCATATCGACGCAGAGCGCTTTGAAGTCAAAGCCGGCACCAGTGACAGCGGTCATGCCTACAACCAGTCCAAATTCACCCCCAAGGGCGTCAACTGGGTGGCTGGGTTGTGGGCGCAATACAACCTTGAGGGGGAGCTGTAATGCATTACTTCAAACGCAATATCGGCGACTACCACAAGAAGGCTGGCCGTCTCTCTATGGTGGAGCACGGTGCGTACACGCTTCTGCTTGATGCGTGCTATGACCGGGAACGCTTCCCTACTATGGAGGAGGCTATTGACTGGTGTTGGGCCAGGTCACCAGAAGAAATTTCAGCTGTAACCTTCGTGCTGAGTAAGTTCTTTGAGCTGGTTGGCGGTCGCTACGTTCAAGCTCGAATTCAAGATGAGGTCAATGCTTATCACGCAATGGCCTTGAAAAATAGAGAGATTGCCGAGAAGCGAGAGGCGGATAAACGCACGAAGCGTGCAGGCGATAGCACGAAGCGTGCACCAGTCGTGAACGAATCACCACCTAACCAAGAACCACTAACCACTAACCAAGGACCAAAAGATCAACACCACTCTCTCAACGCGGGCGAAGAAATTCCGCAGATTGAGTTTGAGCCAGAGCCTGCTCCGGAACCTGTCAACCCAAAGGCCCCGGTTGAAATGACCCTGGACTGGACGCCTGACACCAATCTCCTGAAGACCTACTGCGTGCATTTCGGTGTATCCACTGACCTATTCACTCGAGAGGCTGTTGCCCCGTTCACGGCTCACCACGAAACGGCTGGAACCCTGAACACTCAATCCAAATGGGTATCCCTGCTGGTGAAGTGGGTCAAGGACGACAAGAACCGCGCCAGTAACGTCCGCCAGTTCGTGAAGCGTGAAACCCCGTCCCGCCACACCGGCTTTGCCGAGCGCGACTACACCGCCGACCTGATTCAACGAGAGGATGGCACCTATGCGCTCTGAAAAAATCGTTCAAATCACAGATGCCGTTACGAGCACCAACGTTCGCGTCCAACCAGCAGACTGCGAGAAGCACGGGCCTTTCGAGCAAAAGGTAACTGTGATCCTGAGTCGTGAGCTGAAGGGTGGTTGCCCTGAGTGCATGCGAGCCGCTGCCGCTGAGCGTGAAGCGAGCGCTCAAGCCGCTGCCGCGCACGAACTGCGCCTGTCCTTGACCCGCAAGCTTGGGGATGCACTGATTCCGAAGCGCTTCCAAGGCAGTAACTTGGAAAATTACGTGGTCGAGCATGGCGAACAACGTCACGCCTTGAAATTTTGCCGTCACTACGTCGCCGAATTTGACCGGATGTACGAGTCCGGGCGCTGCATGGTGCTGATTGGCAAGCCAGGTACTGGCAAAACCCATCTGGGCGCAGCAATCGCAAACGAGCTGTTGCACAAAACCTCCCGCACAGCCGTGTACCGCACCGTCGGTGCAGTTCTGCAGGCTATCAAGGCGACATTCGACCGCAAAAGCGAGCGAAGTGAATCAGACATCCTGTCCAGCCTGGTCAACCCCGATCTTCTGGTTCTGGATGAAATCGGCGTTAGCAAAGAGCAGCCGAGCGACTTCGAGCTAACCACCCTGTTCGCAATCATCAACGGACGTTACGAGCAGCAGCGCCCAACAGTGGTGATTACCAACCTTTCCGCTGGGCAGTTGCCGGGCGCTATGGGTGAGCGCTGCGTGGATCGTTTGCGCGAGGGTGGCCTGATCGTTGTTCCGTTCAACTGGGAATCACACCGCGGCAAGGAGATTTTTTAATGGCTGATGACGTTGATTTTGCAGAAGCGCGTATCGAGAAAGAGCTGGCATCAGCCCTTGCTGCTCGCGTGATTTACAGTGGCGAAAGCGCCCATGAATGCGAGTGCGGCGAAGAAATTTCCGAAGGTCGTCGCCTGGCAGTTCCGGGTGTTCGGGACTGCATTACCTGCGCCGAGCGGGCTGCGCTGAAACTGCGAGGTGTTCGTCGTGGCTGAGCATTCCGAGTTGAAGAGGCTGACTGAGTCGCTGAATCGCGCTATCGAGCAGGCCGAACACAAGCCGGGGCAATGGGCTGAGACAGCTCAAAGCATGGGTGGCATCTGCTGTGCTGGCGAGCCGTTTCAAATTGGTAAAACTTGGGCCAAGGAAGAGCCGTGGGCTCACTTCAGCTTCAAGCGCGATTCATGGCTGGCAGTAGCTGTCGTCAATGCGTTGCCACAGCTAATGGCCCTGATCGCTGAGAACGAAGCACTAAAGGGGCCGCATGACTGGCTGGCGGAAGACTTGATCAAGGAGCTCGTCGACAACGCCCAGTCCTTTCAAGACAACTTGGATCATGGTGAGAGCGATCCGTTTGCCATCGTTCTGCTCGCGGCTGCATCACGTATCCGCCGACAGGAAGTGAGCATAGACAGGTACCGCGCCGAGAACGCTGGGCTCAAGACTGGCTTCGAGGCCTACGAGCTGGTTAATACGGAGTTGAAGGCTGAGGTTGAGAAGCTGCGCGATGATCTTGAACAGAAAGAGTACGACGCCAACGCTTGGCGAAATGGCGAAGAGTCGGTTTGGATCGAGGTCTTTAACAGCGATGGCGATGATCCGTTCATTAGCGCTATCAGCGGCCAGATCACCGTCGAACAGTTGGTCTTGATTCAGGCCGAGATCCTTGAGTATCGGGAGGACTATTTCGAGAAGGGATCAGGCCTTTACATTTTCAGGTGTGACCACTGTCAGGCGCATTACGACAACGTAGGCATGACGGAGCCAGCGCACTGGGAGACTAACTTGGAGTCATACAGTCCTTTCCCGTGGGAAGAAGAGAGCGCCGCCATGGACAAGGGAGAGCAGCCATGACTGACCTCATGCTCCGCAACGAATCTGACCGAACTCGCGCTATTGGATACCTGCATGGTCTTGACCTGGCCAAGCCCAAGAAATTGGCGATCGTCGATCAAGACCGCAATGGAGAGCAGAACAAAGTGCTCCACAAGCTGCTGACTCAGGTTGCCGCCCAAGTGGAATGGCACGGGCAAAAGCTCTCTGTCGTCGTCTGGAAGCGTTTGTGTACCGCCGCATGGCTTAGGGAGGACGGACACTCTCCAATGCTGGTACCGGCGCTGGACGGCCACGGTATCGACATGATTTTCGAGCATACGTCAAAGCTGAGCGTTAAGCAGTGCGCAAGCCTGATCACTTGGGTGGAAGCGTTTGGCTCGCAAAATGGTGTCAAGTGGTCTGCCCAGGATGTGTGGGGAGGGCGGTACTGATGCTCGCGATCAAGCAACGCAAGTTGAAGAAGTGCCGGGTCGCTGAATGCGGGGCCTCATTCGTCCCTGCGCGCCTTGGCCAAGCAGTGTGCAGTCCGGCCTGCGCGATTCTTGATGCTCCAAAGAATCTGGACCGGGCCGTCAAGTCGCTGGCCCAGGTTGGGCGCAGGGAGATCAAGGTCCGCAAGGAACAGTTGAAGAGCAGGGCGGATCACTTGCGGGAGGCTCAGGCCGCGGTGAACGAGTTCATCCGGCTGCGTGACGCACACCTGCCGTGCATCAGTTGCGACTCGACGCCGAGCGACAACGACCTCATGACGGGTAGTCGATGGGACGCCGGGCATTACCGATCTGTGGGCGCCTGCCCTGAACTGCGTTTTGAGCTGCTGAACATCCACCGGCAGTGCGTGAGGTGCAATCGCAACCTGTCAGGTAACGCCGTTGAGTACCGCATCCGCTTGGTGCTTCGCATCGGCGCCGAAAAGGTGGATTGGCTGGAAGGGCCTCATCCGGCCCGCAAGTACACCGTAGACGAGATAAAGGTCATCAAGGCCGACTACCGCGCAAAGAGCAGAGAACTGAAGAGGGCAGCAGCATGAGAATTGACTCGGCACGTCAGGCTTGGCATGACTGCAATTACAACCCGGCCCCGGGCCAGACCTCCGATGCAGCTGAGTTAGGTGTGGTAGTGCAGGGCACTCAACGCGGGCCTACAGCTAATCACGCAGTGCACGGGGCTTTGGCCGGGCAGATCCAGTCAGCAATTGCTCGCCTGCACTTCCAGCTCCGCGCATTCGGCAATGCCATGTATGCCGCCGAGCCATGCGCCGATGACGTGGAGGATGCAGAGCAAGCCGTGTTCAACCTGGCGTGCTCGCGCGTGGAGCGAATGACGACTAGTAAGCGGGAGCGTGCTGAGTATGTGGCCAAGGGGGTGTTCCGCCGATATCGGTATATGCATCAGGGTGGGCAATCGGCGAATCCTGATCCGATGCGCAAGCCTGAAGTATTTCGGGCGTGGCTTAAGGCTGAGTACGATATTGGACTGATCTCGGATCGCTGGGGGCGAGATTGGGAGCCTTTTGTGCAGTTGTGCTTCGATGCTTGCTATGACATTGATGCTAAAGCCTTGTGCCCAATTGGCGGGGTTATTTACCAGATGAAAGAGGCCGCTTGACTTCCCGCCCGGCTGACGGCATCATTTCGCCATAGTTAGTATTTTGCCTACGGCAACTTGCTCTGAAAACCCGGCCACTGCGTCGGGTTTTTTATTGCCCAGAAAAAGCCGATCCACTGCAGCCAGAGCAGCCTTCGGGGCGTCTGGACAATGATGAGCCGGATGTGCGTTGCTCCGGACAAGCACCGATATCCTGCGCACCCTAACCTCTGAGGCTTGTAAGGAGGAGCAACACAGGGCTGCCAACGTTATTCTTTCCAAGCTTGTTGGATGCGCATCCAATCCAGCCACGCCACTTGACGCTTCTCTTCAGCGGCTTTTTTGGCTTCTGTAAATCGCTTCCAAACCTCAGGGCTATCAAAACCATCGGCGATGATCACGTAGGCAGCAGCCTCGAGCCTATCAGCTTCGAAAAAGAGACTGGCATTGAGAGTGATCTGCGCCTCCCAATATTCATTCTTCGCGAATCTAAATCTAACTGTGTTCATGTGGTTTGCACCCGTGGACAGATCCAGGACCGCGCCAATGCACCTCGGTAATACCGAGTCTTTCAGCCATTGGCTTTGAGAATAGCTTGAGTGGAGGCTTCCCAGGCTTGGGGATGGGCACTGCACCGGCATCACAGCCTGCCCATTGCCACGCATCTTCATCAGTCAGGTGCAATGCCCGGATTAAAAGTTTTTTGGGAGCTCCATGAAGTTTGTATTCAATGGTGAAAATGTGCTCTTGACTCATGTCGATTCCAGCTCCAGCTGATGACGGCTTTGACGTCTTAGTCTCTTTAATTGTCCGACAATCAGCAGCGCTCATAATTCATTCATATTTGGGTTGCGACGCTTTTGACCTAAAGATCCAAGCTCTGCTTGCCCCGGATCATTTATTAATCATGCCCCACGGAGTCGAGCGCATGGATTTTCTGCACCGCCTGCTCGACAGGCTCGACCTCCTGATAGCGGGTCTATTAGGGGTGATCGTCGCAAGTTGGTGGCACAAAGATGACCTGACCGATTGGCGGGCTTGGATGATCTTCTTGATCACTGGGGTTTCCTGCTCGCTATATCTGACAGGAATGGTGAGTGCTTACTTGGGCGTAACTGAGCCAAGCATTGTCGCTGGCATTGGCTTTCTGCTGGGCACGTTCGGCGGCTCGCTCCTGGCAGCGATCAATCGAGCTATTAAAGCTGCCGACCTTTGGGCGCTTATCCGTCAGAGGTTCGGGGGAGGCAATCCACCATGAATCTTGAACTGATCAACTCCATTGCCTGCGGCCTTATCGCACTGTGGGCGACTTGGTGCGTGCTGAGCGGAAAAGTCAGGGATGGCATTCTGGGCAAGCTGATCTACTCGACGATCGCCATCAGCGGCTTCGTCGTCATGGCGCGCAGCCAGAACATCTTTTTCGGACCGACCAGCGCCGGTCTTACGTTGCACGTCGCCTTAGCACTCGCCGGCGCCCGGCATATCTTCATGGTCATGTACTGGAAGCAGGTGAAAGCTTGGCTTTGCCGGATGCTCAATTGTGAGCAGTGCATGGGCTGCGACAAGCAGAAGTAACTTGCGACACTTTTTAGAACCCAACGAATTGTAACGCGACACTGAAAGCTGAATGACGCTCGAGGTTATGGAGTTCAAACGAGAAGACTGGCGTGACGCCGGCAAGACCCTGCGCAAGATTGCTGATGATCTAGATGCTAGCGAGCATCCCAAATGCAATGTAGGCGCGCTTACGATTTAGGCGCTAAGGGCGAGGTTATTGTATTCGGTCTCAGGCCTAAGTGTGACGATCTGCAATGCCTGGGCGCGATGCGTCTGGGTGAACAGAAGCTGACTAGTGTGCTGCTAAGTAGCTGGGAAGGGTAGGTGTGCCGCAGGTGAGTGCAGCACGGGAGGGGGTCACAGGCTTCTGTTTTTTCTATCGCATTCCTCTTGTGCTTCAAGCCGAGTTGAGTAGGAAGTCGGTAGTCTCCGATCCTCCAGCGTGTCCAAAATTAAATAGCCCCGAACCTTCCAATGGGACGGCTTAGCGTTATCGCGACGCCTGCCGCCTTCGATAGGTCGGGCGTTTACGACAATAAACCGATCTGACATTCTGCAATCTCCGTTGCATCTCGCGAAACAAATACCGTCAACACTCCACTATTTCAAGCTTAAGGTGAGTTATGGACAGGCCATACCCTCCATCGTCATTGCTTGAGCTGTCCGATCTGAGCGACTTCGGCATCCGCCTCCATCCAGCTCCAGATGTGTGGGAGTGGCTTCAAGCCGAGATACTTGCTGATACCGGCAGCATTCACAATTCAGATCACGCCCACCTGCTGGGTGCAGGCATTCGGGTCATGTGGGCCTCGTCGAGTTTCGAGAAGCAGGGCAGAACAGTTCTGGGTCAGGCTGAACAGGTAGCGTTCCGCGCCGGTGGCTGGCAGAAAGCACGGATGGAGCAGCAGATGCGTGATTGGTTCGGCGATGTGCCGGCCTTCATCATCACCTTGGCTGCCGACTACTGCGCCCAGTGCAGCGACCTCGGCTTCTGTGCCCTCATCGAGCACGAGCTTTACCACCTGGCTCACGCGACCGACAAGTACGGTCAACCAGCATTCACCCAAGACGGTGCACCGAAGATCAAGCTGCAAGGCCATGACGTCGAGGAGTTTGTCGGGGTGGTTCGCCGCTATGGTGCGAGCCCTGACGTTCAAGCGTTGGTGGACGCTGCAAAAAAAACCGCCGAGGTGGGAAAATTGAATATTGCGAGGGCCTGCGGAACCTGTCTGATCAAGTCGGCCTGATATGAGACAGGCATGAGACGGAATCCAATCTATGGCAGCCCTGAAAAACGATGTGAAAGTCTTCATCGTTCAGGCTTTGGCGTGTTTCGACACACCGACGCAAGTCTCACAAGCGGTGAAGCAAGAATTCGATGTTGATGTGACCCGTCAGCAGGTGGAGCAGCACGACCCAACCAAGCGCGCTGGGGTTAACTTGGCAGCCAAGTGGCAGACCCTGTTTCACGACACCCGCAAGCGCTTTCGTGAAGAGACCGCAGATATCCCGATAGCCAACCGTGCATATCGATTGCGAGCCTTGGGGCGTATGGCCGAGAAGGCTGAGAACATGAAGAACATGGCGCTGACTGCCCAGTTGTTGGAGCAGGCAGCCAAGGAGGTGGGCGATGTGTATGTAAATCGTCGTCTCGAACCTGAAAAGCCTCTTGGCTCTCAAGCGGATCAACCGCACGCACTCGCTGAGTACACATTGGAGCCAGACGAGAATGTCCCGACTACCCCGCACCTATGATCCGCCAGTAAAGCTTACGTCGAAGCAGGCAAATATCTATGTATGGGGCTTTCAGCCTGAAGCCCGCTTCCGTGATGCCGTGTGCGGTCGGCGATTCGGCAAGACATTCTTGGGCAAGGCCGAAATGCGCCGTGCTGCTCGTCTCGCGGCTGAGTGGGGGGTAAGCGTCGAGGACGAGATCTGGTACGGCGCTCCAACCTTCAAACAGGCCAAGCGCGTGTTCTGGCGGCGCCTGAAGCAGGCTATCCCCGAAGCATGGCGTGCACACCGCCCGAACGAGACGGAATGCTCAATCACCCTCAAGTCCGGCCACGTCATGCGCGTGGTGGGACTCGACAACTACGACAACCTGCGGGGCTCCGGTCTGTTCTTCGTCCTGGTGGATGAATGGGCAGACTGTCCGTGGGCTGCGTGGGAAGAGGTGCTGCGGCCGATGCTGTCGACTTGTCAGTACCAGATTCCAGGTGTTGGTATGCGCAAGGGTGGTCATGCATTGCGAATCGGCACGCCCAAGGGCTTCAACCACTGTTACGACACTTATCTGGACGGCAAACCAGGTGGCGAGCCGGACCACAAGAGCTGGCAGTACACGTCATTGCAGGGCGGAAACGTTCCTCCTGAAGAGCTTGAAGCGGCTCGCCGGAAAATGGACCCGCGCACCTTCCGGCAAGAGTACGAAGCTGGCTTTGAGAACTACGCGGGCGTCGTCTACTACACATTCAATCGAGACGAGTGCCGAACCAGCGAGCGAATCAAGCCGGGCGAGGCGTTGCACATCGGTATGGACTTCAACGTCATGAAAATGGCGGCCGTCGTCTATGTCGTGCGTAAAGATCTGCCGCTGGCCCTGGACGAGTTTCATGGCGTTCGGGACACGCCGGAGATGATCGAGAAGATCCAGACACGATTCCCTGGGCACTCGGTGGCAGTCTATCCCGACGCCAGCGGGCAGAACACCAGCAGCAAAAACGCGAGCGAGTCCGACTTGTCGCTTTTGAAAAAAGCAAAATTCACGGTGATCGTTAACTCCACAAATCCAGGCGTGAAGGACCGTGTGAACTCGGTGAACGCCATGTTCCTGAACGCCTACGGCGAGCGACGGCTGAAGGTCAACATCGACCAGTGCCCTCAGCTCACCTTGTGTCTGGAGCGACAGACCTACACCGACAAGGGCGAGCCGGACAAAGATCCGAAAAAGGGTCACGACCATATGAACGACGCCGCCGGCTACTTCATTGCCAAGCGCTATCCGATCAAAGCGATCGTCACTTCTATCAAAATGGGATACGCCCGATGAGCAACGACGTCTCCTTCAAGCGGGCGGAATACACGGCAGTGCTGGACCGCTGGGCGACCGTTCGCGACGTCTGCGCCGGTCAGCACCGGGTTGTCGATCGGCTGCCGTACATCAACGCGCACGACAAGTCGCCAGAGAATCAAGATCGGAACCAGGCTTACCGCGAACGTGCGGTATTCAAAAACGCCACCGGTCACACCCGAAACGGTCTGCTTGGGCTGGCCTTCCACAAAGATCCGACGCTGACTGTGCCGACGAAGTTGGAATACTTGCAGGACAACGCAAACGGCTCCGGGGTGAGCATCTATCAGCATTCTCAGGGCACACTGGAAAAGGTGCTTGAGGCTGGTCGTCATGGCCTATACGTCGACTATCACCAAGACGACGGCATCGGCGGGCACGCGGTTATCCTGACCTACTGCGCTGAGGACATCATCAACTGGCGCACCGGCATGGTGAACGGCCATAGCGTGCTGACCTTGGTGGTACTGAAGGAGTCTCCGGAAATCCCTGATGGCTTCGGCTTCAAGACGGTAGAACAGTACCGGGAACTGGCTCTGGAAGATGATGGCTTTGTTTGCCGGGTATGGCGGCGGTCCGGGCCTGAAAATGGCGGGCCTCTAGCGGTTACCGATGAATTCCGTCCTTCAGGTGCTGGCGGCCGACTGAAGGAGATCCCGTTCACCTTCGTTGGAGCGCAGAACAACGACCCAAGCATCGATGAATCTCCGCTGTACGACATCGCCATGATCAACCTGGGCCACTACCGGAACAGTGCTGACTATGAAGACAGTGTGTTCTGGTGCGGACAGGCGCAGCCATGGATTGCCGGGCTTGATGAGTCTTGGCGCGACTGGATGGAGAAAAATGGCGTCTATGTTGGCTCTCGGGCGCCGATGATGCTTCCGGCCGGCGGTGCTTTCGGCTATGCACAACCACTGCCGAACACATTGGTTAAAGAGGCGATGGCCGATAAAAACCAGATGATGATCGAACTGGGCGCCCGTATGGTGGTGACCTCATTGGCGGCCAAGACTGCTACCGAGTCGCGCAGTGACCAGTCGGCATCGACATCGGTGCTAGCTGGCTGCGTGGCCAACGTCAGCGAGGCCTACACTCGGGCAATTATGTGGTGCTGCACGTACATGGGCATTGCTGACAAGAAGGTTGCCTATTTGATCAATCAGGAGTTCGTCGAGCTGACGGCTGATCCGCAGATGATCACCGCGCTGGTTGGTCTCTGGCAGAACGGTGGTTTCGCCAAAGCGGATCTTCGGGCGTACCTGCGTAAGTTGGGCCTGATCGCGCCAGAGCGCACCGACCTTCAGATTGATGGTGAGCTGCAAGAGCAGCGTGATGGACTGGGCTTGGACGACGAGGTGACACCAAATGGCGGTAAACCAAGCAATCCTTGACGCCACGATCCGGCATGCGGTCTTCCTCGAAAAGTTGAAGGCGGGGGAGGTCGGCAAGTTCGCCCCCTTCCTAAAAGAGATTGACCGCTCGATCCGCGAACGACTTACCCAGTCTGACCTTACCGAGTACAACGTCAAGCGGCTGGAGGCGTTACTGGAGGAGGTCGATAGTTTGTTGCTGGCGATCTTTGTCCGCTTCAGCGCGCAGCTGAACCTCGACCTGATCGATATTGCCAACTACGAGGCCGAGTTCGAAGCGACCAGTCTTGCCAGAACGGCGCCGATTGGCTTGTCGCTGGACGTGGTCGCTACGACGACTGCTGCAGTCCGCACAGCAGTGCTGACGAACCCGCTCAGCTTACGCGGTATTGGTGGTGGGAAGTTACTCAAGACCTTCATCAAGGACTGGACTAATGCAGAGCGGGAGCGAGTCACCGGGACGATCCGACAGGGCTTCTTTGAAGGGCAGACGAACTTCCAGATCATCCGCAACATTCGTGGCACCAAGGCGGCCGGCTACAAGGACGGGATTCTTGCTACCACCAACCGCAACGCTAGTACGGTCGTGCACACCGCGATTCAGCACGTGTCGTCCCAGGCTCGCATGGAGGTGGCAAAGGCCAATACGGATATCGTCGAAGAAATCCAGATGGTCGCCACGCTGGATAGCAAGACTAGCCAGCAATGCCGCTCGATGGACAAGCGCAAGTTTCCAGTGGATTCCGGCCCAAGGCCGCCGTTTCACCCTAACTGTCGCACCACCTTCATCCTGCTGACCAAGCTCAGCGCGATGTTCGCCAAGGGGTCTACGCGCGCCTCGGTGGGTGCTGACGGCGGACAGCAGGTCAGTGCTGACCTTGATTACTATCACTGGCTACAGCGGCAGCCGGCAGCGTTTCAGGACGAGGCAATCGGCCCAATGCGGGCCAAGCTGTTCCGGGAGGGTGGTTTAACCGTCGAGCGTTTCGCCGAGCTGCAGCTTGATCGCAACTTTGCGCCACTCAATTTGGCGCGGATGAAGGTTTTGGAGCCTTTGGCATTCGAGCAAGCGGGCATTTGACCGAACACATTCAATCAGCCGCCTTCGGGCGGTTTTTTATTGCCTGCAAAGCGGGCAAACAAAATCCAAGGGGTGTATCAACGTGGCAGAAGAAAACGAAATCGACCTGGAAAACCCGGCAATCAAGGCCGCTATCGCGACTGCCGTTGAAGCTTCCGTTTCCGGCCTGAAGACCAAGAACTCGGAACTGCTGGGCAAGCTGAAGGAAACCTCCGGCAAGCTGACCCAGTTCGAGACCCAGTTTGAAGGCATCGACATCGACGCCGTCAAAGGCCTGCTGAGTCGTGCTGGCCAGGATGAAGAAACGAAGCTGCTGACAGAGGGCAAGGTGGACGAGGTGTTCAATAAACGCACCGAGCGCCTGCGTGGCGAGCACGACAAGCAGCTGAAAACTCTCGCCGGTCGCGCCGAGAAGGCGGAAGCCTTCGCCGCGAAGTTCCAGGGCAAAGTCCTGGGTGACTCGGTACGCGGCGCAGCACTGAAAGCCGGCGCTCTGCCTGAAGCCGCCGACGACATCATTCTGCGCGCCAAGGGCGTGTTCTCACTGAATGACGAGGGCGAAGCGGTCGCCGTCGATGAGTCTGGCCAGACCATCCTCGGCAAAGACGGCAAAACCCCTCTGACCCCGCTCGAATGGGCGGAATCCTTGCGCGAAAGCGCACCTCATCTGTGGCCAAGGGCTTCAGGGACACAAGCCCCGGGCGGGGGTGGCGGCCAGGCTGCATCTAAACGCTCCGAAATGACCTCCGAGCAGAAGCGCGATTACCAGCGCAAGCACGGCCAAACCGCATACCTCGCATTGCCTAAGTAAGGGGATAAACCCATGGCTACAACTGTCAACAGCGACCTGATCATCTACAACGATGAGGCGCAAACCGCATATCTGGAGCGCATTCAGGACAACCTGGACATTTTCAACTCGTCGTCCAACGGCGCAATCGTCCTCGATAACGAATTGATCCAAGGCGACTTCCGCAAGCGCGCTTTCTACAAGCTCGGCGGCGGCCTGGAGCATCGCGATGTCAACTCCGAAGGCAAGGTCATTGCCAAGAAAATCGGCGCTGGCGAGGCTGTAGGCGTCAAGGCACCGTGGAAGTACGGCCCGTACCAGACCACCGAAGAGGCGTTCAAACGGCGCGGTCGTCCGGTGGAAGAGTTCTCCCAGATCATCGGAGCCGACGTGGCTGACGCCACCATCGAAGGCTTCATCGAGTACGCCACTGGCGCGCTCAAGGCTGCCATCGGTTCAAACGCCGCCATGGTGGTATCTGCCAACATCGAAACCGACGGCAAGAAAACCCTGACCCGCGGCATGCGCAAATTTGGCGACAAGTTCGGCCGCATCGCGCTGTGGGTCATGCACTCGTCTGCCTACTTCGACATCGTTGATGAAGCGATTGCGAGCAAGATCTATGAAGAAGCCGGCGTCGTGATCTATGGCGGCCTGCCTGGCACCCTGGGCAAGCCGGTGCTGGTGACCGACAAGGCGCCAGTGGATGCCATCTTCGGTCTGCTGCCAAACGCAGTGGTCATCACCGAGTCGCAGGCTCCTGGCTTCCGCTCGTACGATGTCAACGACGAAGAAAACCTGGCCATCGGCTACCGCGCCGAAGGCACTGTCAACATCGATGTGCTGGGCTACAGCTGGAAGGAGTCCACTGGCGGCACCAACCCAACGCTGGCAGCTGTTGGTTCTGCCGCGAACTGGGTCAAGCATTCGGACAGCAATAAGGTCACCGCTGGCGTGATGATCAATCTCACCACCACGCCACCACTCGGCGAATAATATCCACATCAGGAAGCGGCCAGTGATGGTCGCTATGGAGATTTCGATGGAGCTCGTTTACACGAACCAGCTTGACGGCTTTGAACCGGGCAAGCGTTACCGCTCCCCCGGGTTGTTTCGCAGCGTTGAGCGTGACGCAACGGCTGTGACGGTGGTTGGCGACTATCCACAGATCGTTGCAGCGTACGAAGATGCTGGCGTTGAAGTTAAGGTGATCGAGTTGCCAGCGGCTGCTGTTGTTAGCTCGCGGGCGGTCGCATCTGACGAGCTGAACAAGCTGCTTGCCGAGCTGCGGGCTGAGAACGGCGCAGTAGTTCTGCTGATCGACGGTTTGGAGGCTGGTGAAATCCACCGTCCTGAGTCTGGCGAGCTGGCGTTGCGCTTGTTTGAAGGGCTTGGTGCCATCCATGCTTCGGTTGGCGAATTGACCATTGAGCGTAATGACCTGCGGTCGACTATCGATACGTTGCGTGACGAAATCGAAACGCTCAAGAAGGCCGCTATCGTGCTGCCTGATGATGCTGGCGAAATTGCAGCGCTGAAAGCGCGACTCGATAAGGCCGAGGTTCAGTACCGTGCCAACGCCTCGAAAGAATCCTTGGAAAAGCTCGTCGCTGAGTTGCCCGAGGAGTAATACTGCTGGCTGCCGGTGATCCGGCAACCAACCTTCAAACCATTCCAGCGAGTTGACGCATGACACTCATCATCGAGACCGGGCAGGGCCTTCCTGACGCCGAAAGCTATGCAAGCGCCGAGGACCTGACCCTGTATGCCGTGAGGTTTGGCACGGTCATCCCTGCAGGTCTTCCCGAGCAGGAAGCGCTGCTGCGCCGGGCCGCCTTGGCGATGGATGGCATGACGTGGAAGGGACGCAAGATGAATAGCGAGCAGGCCTTGTCATGGCCGCGCCGGGAAGTGCTGCTGGATCACGAGATCAAGCCGAACAACTACCTGCCTGCCCGCATCCAGTACGGGCAGATGGCCCTGGCCGCTGAGATTCACCAGGACGACATTGACCCGGTGGAGAAGCGCAAGGGTGCAGTGCTGCTGGATCGCGTCGAGGGTGCGGTGACGCGACAGTACGCGGCCATCCCTAACACCAGCAACCGACTGCTGCCGGCGGCGCCTGATCGGCCGAGCGCAACGCAGTTTGCTGACTACCTACAAAAGCGGGGCCTGTTCGCCGTCCGCGCATAATTGAAACGGAGCCACCATGGCCTTCTACGATGAAATGGCCGTGATGGCTCTGGAGATGATTACAGAGTTCGGCCAGCCTGTGACCATCAGCAAGACGGAGCCGGGTGAGTACGACCCGGAGATAGGTGGCGAAGTGCCAGGCGTCACTGTCGAGCAAATCGCCCAGGGCATCCTGCTCGACTTCACCGGCCAAGAATTTCAAAACAACAGTCTCATCCTGCAGGGCGACAAGAAACTCAAGATTGCTGCGAAGGGTTTGGCCTGGGTGCCCGATCTGTTGGACAAGGTGGTCATTCAGGGCCGCGCCTGGTCAATCGTGCCACCGCTGAAAGAGATCAACCCCGCTGGCACGCCGATCTTGTATGAGCTGCAGGTGCGGTCGTGAGTGGGACAGGTGCCGGCCAGTCCGGTAGTTTCGCCCTGAGCCTGGCTGAGTTTGCCGCCCAGGCCACGGAAGCCATCGACACTAGTCTGCGCGAGATCATCATTGAGGTCGGCAACAGCCTGATCCGCATGTCTCCCGTGGGTAACCCGGAGATCTGGGCGCAGAACGCTGTGGCGACCCAGTACAACAAGGCCGTTGACGAGCACAACACGACGCTGCGTAGTGATCCGGCCAACCTGACGAAGGCGGGCAGGCTTCGACCAGGGCGCAAGGTGCACGACGGCATGGATATCGTCGCTCCTGAAGGCTACGTCGGTGGCCGGTTCCGCGGGAACTGGATGTTCAGCATCGGCGCGCCCGACAGCGCCACGACCGAAGAGATCGACCCGAGCGGCGCCAAGTCGACGGCGCGTATTACCGCCGGCACCATCGAATTCAAAGCAGGCGATACCTGCTACATAACTAACAGTCTCGGATACGCGATCCCGCTGGAGTTTGGCCATTCGACCCAGGCACCCGGCGGCATGGTCCGGGTAACCGTGGCCCGCTTCCAGCAGATCGTGCTGGAGGCTATCAGGAACAATCAGGTATGAGTCACGCAATCATCGCCTCGATTTATGAGGAAAAGCTGATCGCCTGGAACACTGCCAGGTCGGAGAGGCTGAAGATTGTTTTTGAAAACAAGGCCTACACGCCGGCGGCGGGTGAGACCTACCTTCGCGCGTTCACGATCCCGGGTGATACCGCGAGCAACACGCTCGGTGGCGATCACCGGCTCTACACCGGCGTGTTTCAGTTAAGCATCATTGCCCCGGCGGGCACTGGGAAGTTCGAAACCAATCCACTCGTTTCTGCGCTGACAAGCCTGTTTCCGCTCTATGCCAGAAATACGAAAGGTGAAGTCACTGTGATCACCATGTCGCCCGTTGATCCGGGCCCAGGTATCACGGGCGATTCCGTTTACACGGTACCTGTTTCGTTTTCATATCGCGCCGACACCAACTAATCCCGCCCATTGGGCAAACCCCCGAACCCGCCTTGAGCGGGTTTAGTCATTTCTGAGAGAGGTAAAAGCAATGGGCTACAAACTCCCCAACGGCGGCACATTCCAGCATGCCGCCACTTATGCCGCGGCACTGGCGTTCACTGCGATCAGCAACGCAACTGAAGCCGTGGCCGCGGTCGCAGACGCCGATCTGGAGGTGGGCGATATCGTGCTGGTTGAGTCCGGCTGGAGCACCCTCAATGGTCGAGTCGTACGCGTTAAAACCGCGACTGCGGTGTCCATCACCCTTGAGGATATCGATACCTCTGACACGCAAAGCTTCCCGGCGGGCTCCGGTGGGGGCACCCTCAAGAAAATCGAAACGTGGGTGCAGATTCCGCAAATCACTGACGTGGCGTTTTCCGGTGGTGAGCAGCAATACACGGACGTGGTTTTTCTGGAAGATAAACAAGGCCGCCAAGTGCCAACCGACAAATCGGCCGCCAGCATGGCGCTGACCATTGCCGACGATCCGGGCAAACCGTTCGTGAAGGTGCTGGAAGCTGCAGATGCCGGGCGCAAAGTCGAAGCTGCGCGCCTGAACCTGCCGGGTAATGACACCATTTACTACGGTGCCTACACCTCGTTCTCCAAGCAGCCCACTGTCTCGCGTAACAACGTGCTGACCCGCACCGTCAACTTGGCGCTTCAGGCCGAACCGACCCGTTATCTGGCGTAAGGAGGTTTCATGGCCAAGTTCAAGATTCAGCAAAATCCGACATTCAAGGTCAGTGTTGAAATCCCCCGCGTGGGTGCCGAGCCTGACAAGGTTCCTTTTGAGTTTCAGTACCGGGATCGCAAATCTTTAGCAGCTTTGTTTCTGTCGTGGCAGGAAGCCTATAAAGCGGATGAAGAACGCTTCAAGGAGATGGGGGCTGAGCTGACCATCGTTGTGCTGACCGAGGCCAACATTGAGCGTCAAGTCAGCCAGATCGAAGCACTGGTTGTTGGCTGGGGCTATGACACCAAGCTCAGCCAAGAGTCCATTCGTGCGCTGGTGGAAACCTCGGCCGGTGCCGGGGATGCAATCGTAAAGGCCTATCAGGGCGCTTTTGAAGCGGCCCGCCTGGGAAACTGATCGAGGTCGGTCGCGCCCTGTATGAGCCATCCGCGTCAACCGAGCAGCTCAGCCTGTTCGGCCTGACGTCGACGGATTACGACGACACTGTCGAGGTCTGGCCAGACAACTGGCAGGCATTCCGTCTATTTGAAGCCATGTCCACGCAATGGCGGGTGGGGGCATGTGGCGCCACCGGCCTCGATTACACAGCGATCTACGACACCGCCAGCCTTTCGGGCCTTACCAAAAAAAACACGATTAAGCTCTTCCCTGACCTTCGGGTTTTGGAAGCCGAAGCCATGCTCGCCATGTTTGAGCAAATGAACAAAGGATGACGGCATGAGTGGTGAGATTGCGAGCCTTGGGATTGCCGTCCAGACCGGCGAAGTCACCAAGGCCAGTACAGAGCTTGAAAAGCTTGTTCAGGTGGGTGAAAAAGCCGAAAAGGCAGCAGAAGGCATCAGCGAGGGTTTCGGCAAGGTCTCGGCGGCGGCTTCTGGTTTGTCTGGTGCTGAAGCCAAGCTGGCTGAAACCACGGAGGATGCCAAGGATCGCCTGCTTGCAATGGCCAAGGCCTCTCTGGACTCAAGCGAGTATCTGAAGAGCCTGGCTTCAAGCGTAAACACCAATACCGCTGCCATGGATGCGGCTCGAGCCACCACCACCGACTTTGCTGCACTCAACCGGCGACTTAAGGCGGATGCTGACGCTTTGGTTGGAACGGTAGACCAACAAGCGCAATCCACCCGCCAAGCAGCAGCGGCGACCGGAGTGCAGGCCGACGGTCTGGCAAAGCTTCTGGGGCAAATCAATCCTGCCGTTGCAGCGCTGGGGCGTCTTGATGAACAGCAGGCTAAGCTCGAGCACTACCGCAAGGCCGGGCTGATTGATGCAGAGACCTTCAAGGATTACTCGACGCGCATCGATTCGACGCGCAAGAGCCTTGGCGGGTTTGACGATGGGTTGTCGAAAACCGGTCTGAGTGCGAAGCAAACCGAGGCGGCACTGCGTCAATTACCGGCTCAGTTCACCGATATATTTACCAGCCTGGCAGGCGGGCAAAACCCGCTGATGGTGTTGATACAACAAGGCGGGCAGATCAAAGACTCGTTTGGAGGTGTTGATAACACCCTGACCGTGCTCAAGGACAAGTTTCGGTCGCTGTTTTCAGGTGGCTCCGGCGCCGCTGATTTAGGGGCTTCTTTGGCCGGCATGGCAGTGAACTCACAAGATTTGGCTGAGAGTGCTGGCGAAGCTGGCGAGAGTCTTTCTGATCTGGCTGAAAGCTCGAACACAGCAGCGGAGGCCGCTGAGAACGCACAGAAAGCCGTAGGGGCGATCAGCCCAGCAATGAGTGGCGTGACGCTTGGTGCGGCAGGGATGGCGCTCGCCGTACTTGCCGCAGCGGCAGCGGTAGGCGTACTGATCTATGGCTATAACCAGGGGAGCAAGGAGGCTGATGAGTACAACAAGGCACTGATCCTCACCGGCAACTATGCCGGAACCAGCGCCGGGCAATTGGCTGACTTGGCACTGCAGGTCAGCGCTACCAATGGCACGATCGGCGATGCGGCAGCCATACTGGCTAAGCTCGCAGGTAGTGGTGTGATTGCAAGTAGCAGCTTCAAGGAAATAGCTGATACAGCCTCAGCAATGGAAGACGCTACTGGCAGGTCGGTAGATGCAACCATTACCGAGTTCGTCCAAATCGCAAAGGACCCGGTGGCGGCAGCAAAAGAACTCAATGACCAATATCACTTCCTGACCGCCTCGGTTTACTCGCAAATTGTCGCGCTGAAGGAGCAGGGCGATACCACGGCAGCGACCGACCTTCTCACCAAAACCTACGCCGAAACGGTTCAAGATCGATCCAGGCAGATTACCGACAACCTCGGGACGATTGAGCGGGCATGGAAAGGGATCAAGGATGCGGCTGCCGGCGCGCTGGATGCGACGTTAAATATCGGTCGGGTGCTGACCATGGAGCAGCAGGCGCAGGTCATTCGGGATCGCCTCGCAACCAATCAGGGTCGACGCGGGCGAGCAGCAGCATTTGGGCTTGAAACCAGAGACACAGCCAAGGACCGGGCTGCTCTGGCTTACCTTGAGCTGCAGATCGACGCCGAGAAAGCCAAAAGTACCTATCTGGGTGAGCAGAGAAAGATTCAGGATGATTCTCTGAGTGCGATGATCAAAGTCGATGCGCTCACCAAGTCGTCCTGGACCAACGAGCAAAAAAGGACTGAGGCGCTAAAGGAGTACAGAAAGCAGCTTGAAGCTATTCGCAAGGCGAACCCTGACGATGCGCGCCTGAATCAGAGCGTTATCGACAAGAACATCGCGAATATCAATGCAAGGTTCAAAGACCCTAAGGGTAGTTCCACCGGTGCAGTTGATCTCACGGAATTCAACGCCTCCCAAAACGCAATCAAAGCCATTTTGGCCGAGTACGCGAACGCGCAGAAAGAGTTGGACGCACTGCAAAAGGCGGGCTTGGTTTCGCAGGAAGAGTACGGCTGGAAGCGCGCAGGTCTGATCGGCAACGAGAAGGATGAAATCACCAACGCGTATGAAGCGGAGATTGCAGCTCTTGAGTCAGCCAAGGCCAGAAAGACCACCTCGGCTGCGCAAGCGATCGAACTCGACAAAAAGATCGCCGATGCCCGCACTGACATGGTTAAAGCTCAGCAGGACGCGGACAGTAAGCTCAAAGTGTTGGCAACCGCAGAGAAAGGCAGACTTGATCAGCTAAGGATCGCTTCTGAGGCCTATGTCACCCAACTGGAGCGGCAGCGTTCCGCACTTGATAACTCTGGCACACGCGCCGCGGCAGCGCTGGGGTTTGGGGGTCGTCAGGCAGGGTTGCAAAGTGACCTGGATGGCGTCACCGACAAGTTCAACGATGAGCGCGCAAAGCTACTAGATCGCCGCAAGACCGCTCCCGACAAATACAGCGAGGAAGACTACAAGCGGGACCTTGGAAGCCTTGAAGCCGCCGAGAATAAGTACCGAGACACGGTCGTCGGTAACTACGACAAGATTTCCGAAGCCCAGGGCAACTGGCGCAGCGGTGCCACTTCGGCGTTTGAGAACTACCTCGAATCGGCACGGGATATCTCCGGACAGACGAAAAGCTTATTCACCAACGCCTTCGGCTCTATGGAAGATGCAATTGTCAACTTTGCCCTGACTGGGAAGCTGTCGTTCGCCGACTTCACCAAGTCGATTTTGGCGGACATGGCGCGCATTGCCGCACGACAGGCCAGCTCCTCACTGCTAAGCAGTTTGGTGGGCGCTGCGTCGGGCTACTTTACTGGCGGTGGCGGAAATGGAATGGCGGCGGGGTCTGCCGGTGCAACATCCTCGAATCTTGGGGCTTCGCAGGCAGGATACTCATCGGCTTATTTTCAGGCCAATGGCGGTGCTTGGGATTCGGGTGTGCAGCTGTTTGCCGATGGCGGCGCCTTCACCAACAGCATCGTCAGTAAGCCAACGGCCTTCGGTATGGCGGGTGGTAAAACAGGCGTCATGGGCGAGGCTGGCGAAGAGGCGATCATGCCTCTAGCCCGCACAGCGGGTGGCAAGCTCGGGGTAATGGTCGTCGGCGGTAGTGGTGGCGGCACGTCGGTCAGTCTCAGTATGCCGATCATGGTGATGACTGATGAAGAGTCGGGTCGCCCGGAAGGTGCCGAACTCGACGCCGAGGCTTTCCAGCGCAACATGCAAGAGCGGATGCGCGCCGTGGCCAAGGAAGAAATCGCCAAATCATGGCGCCAAGGCGGCGTTAGCAGTCGCAACGTAAAAGGGTGATGTATGGCAATCGAAACGTTCATCTGGCAGAGCGAGAAAGGCGAGGGCGAAATCACCCAGCGGGTTCGAACCAAGAAATTCGGCGATGGCTATGGTCAAACGGTCTCGGACGGGATCAACAACAAATCCCAGTCCTGGCCGTTTATGCACACCGGGCCCAAAGAAAAGATCAAGGCCATCATGGTGTTTCTTGATCGGCACCAAGGCGCCAAAGCCTTTCTCTGGACACCGCCGCTAGGCGAACTCGGACTTTACACCTGCAACGGCTACAAACCCTCACCCCGTGGCGGTCAGGTCTACGCCCTGTCAGCCACATTCGAGCAAGCGTTCCTCCCCTAAGGTAAACCCTAATGGCATTAATCACGGACATCCAGAAACTGGAGCCCGGCGGCGAAGTGCGCCTGTTTGAAATCGACGGCAGTGAGTACGGCGCGGATGTACTGCGGTTTCATGGTCATGCCATCCCGCACACTCCGCAAGAGCTGGCCTCGGCCGCGAACTCGCCGAATGAATTGCCGGCCAAGTCGATCTTTTGGCAGGGCAATGAATACGCCGCTTGGCCTGTCAACATAGAAGGGATAGGCGCAGACAGCGACGGCACCGCTACACGCCCGACGTTTATCGCAGGGAATGTCAGCGGCCGGGTTACCGCGCTGTGTTTGGCCTTTGAAGACCTGCTGAAATTCAAACTCACCGTGCGCGAAACGCTGGCGCAGTACCTGGACGCCGAAAACTTTCCGCAGGGCAATCCGAGTGCTGATCCGACCCAAGAGGCACTGGAGATCTGGTTTATCGACCAAAAAACCGGCGAAGACGGCGAGCAAGTCCAGTGGGACCTGTCCTCACCCGGCGAAATCGACAACCACGGCTTGCCCGGGCGACAGATGACGACCTTCTGCCACTGGGCCATGACCGGCGGGTATCGCGGGCCTAACTGTGGTTACACCGGTGTGGCTATGTTCGATGACGAGGACAACTCAACGGATGACCCTGCGCTGGACCAGTGCAAGGGCTGTCTATCGTCCTGCAAGCTGCACTTCGGCGAGAACGAAGAACTGCCCCACGGGGGATTCCCTGCTGTGTCCCTCATAGCCCGGAGTTGATCATGCGCAAACACATACTGAGTGCGATTGCTGCGCATGCGGCTGCCGAATACCCCAAAGAAAGCTGCGGATTGCTGCTGGCTATTGGGCGTAAGCAGCAGTACTTCCCGTGCCTGAATATTGCCAGCGAGCCGAACGAAGAGTTTCGCCTTGATCCTGAGGACTACGCCGCCGCGGAAGACTTGGGCGAAGTGATTGGCATTGTTCACTCCCACCCGGACGCTACCAGCCGACCGTCTCCACGCGATCTGGCCATGTGCGAGGCCACGGCCTTGCCTTGGCACATTCTGAGCTGGCCGGAAGGGGATTTACGTTCGATTACACCGACTGGCAGCACGCCACTGCTCAAGCGCCCGTTCGTTCATGGTGCCTGGGACTGTTGGCAGGTCTGCGCTGATTGGTATGCCCGCGAGTGGGGGCTGGAGTTCGAGGCCTTCAAGCGCGAGGACGGCTGGTGGGAACAGGCTGACGGCCCGAGTTTGTACGAGCAGGCCTACGAGGCTGCTGGGTTCTGTCGAGTCGACCAGCCGCAGCGAGGGGACATGATCGTTATGGCCGTGGGGCGGACCGCGCACCCGAACCATGCAGGGATCTACCTGGGCACCGATGCGGCACTCCCAGACGAGGAGTCAAACATCTTCGGTCCCGGGCCTTTCCTGCTGCATCACCTATATGGCAGGCCATCCGAGATCATAGTTTTCGGCGGCCCCTGGCATGACAGAACACGCCTGATCCTCAGACACAAAGATGCACAACCAACCACATGATGCGGCAGGGCCGCAGGAGCAGGGTATGAGCCAGCCATTTGAAGTAACTGAAAGCGGTCAGGTCGTAATCTCGCAGGCAGCAGTTGATGATGCATGTATTTCGCAATTCTTGGTTTCTGGCGCTGGGTTTGCTTTGCCGGAGGACTGGGCTGAACGCTCGCAAGAGAAAGCCGACCTGTTGGAGCGCCGGCTTTTGAGGCTTGAAAATGCCTTGGGGTTAAGCGTTATTTGTGATCATTGAAGAAGTCGGTTATCAATTTCACATCCGGCGCCACGCCATCAGCTGTTGGATAAAAATTGAGCTAGTAAATTTATTTGTGATTAAGTACTGAGCAAATTTTTATCTAGGGCGCTTAAGGTTTCGGAAGACTCAGCAGTACCCCAACCATCGGGCGATCGCCCCAGCCTCCGGAAAGCTTGGCTTTGGTTTGGAGTCTCCATGGGCCAGTGATGTTCATATTGGCGATTTGTTTATGAAAATTTGCGGCTGCGTCACGGGGTAGATATCCGACCTTCGATCCCTCTATATAGACTGCACATGCGTTGTGGTCATAATTGTTGTCTGGCTCGCCGACAATATCTGCAACGAAGTCATTGTCAGTAGCCATATGGCGTCCATTTCGTAGTTTTCGAAGGGCTGGTTGGTAATGGGATTCGCCAACGACGTCGAACGCACATTCATGTCCCCCAGTAATCTCACCAGTGACTGGTGGTAAATCTGCATCATGTGGAGATGCTTTCTTGGCACGCTTCTTTGTTATGAGCTCAGCGGGTGGTTTAGGCTGTGTTGCAGTTCGCTTCGGAGCTTGGATGTCGGAGGGTTGATTTCTTAAAGCTTGAAGCGGCTGAGCATTCGCGGCTGCGACTAGTTTGACTGCCCTTGCATGGCTGATCTGTAGGAGTCGAGCCAGCTCGTATGGCATTTTGGGGCCGGTAATTGCAATCAGGTTTCTAGTTTCAACGAGTAAGTCGTCGTCCAGTTCTTCACTTTGCGAGTTGGTGGTCGAATGGGGTGCTGTCGCCCCCCCCTTGGAACACAGGGAAAAGATACGTCTCCACCACGACATTGATCGCTCCTTTTTTTTCAGTCTGGGATAGTAAAAGAATGTCCGGCCGGCCGGTTTAGTTGTCTTTCCTGGGCTTCTTCTATTTGGTGACGTGCTACCCGCGTTTAAGAGACACCATAGCATCCACAAATCGCTCAGCTTTCTTCTGTGTATCTACAAGCGAGCTATTCATGACGTTCCCGCCAGTACTCCGGGTCTGCACAACCCATCGGCCGCGTTTCGAGTAGAGGGCCACGCTACCAATTGAGTTGTAGTAAATACGAGTCTGAACCGCTTTTGACGATGTTCTTGAACTGCCTGCTGCTATCGCTCCGCCGCCGAGAGGGACTGCACTGGCGAAGCCGCTGGTGGTCGAGAGTATGCCGCTGCCATAACCAATGTACTCATCAGTAAACACGACCTGTTCCGGTCTAGTCTTGAGAGGTTGTTCCATAAGGACCTGTTCGATTACCGAACGTGCCTGCTCTGGGCTGATCTTGGCCGGAGTGTATTCAACGACCTTTGACACGCATCCTGTGAGCAGAAGCATTAGTGCAGCTATTGCGAAGGGTCTCATCACAAGCTCCGTTATTGATGGCCTCGCATTCTGCCATGACGGCGGTGCTGATGCTAAAGTCCCGCTAAATCAAAGAGGGAACGACATGCGAATTTTGATAGCGGCGGTAGCGGTTGCGATGCTGGCAGGGTGCACCACTCCATCAGATCTGAAGTTTGGGGATCCAGTGTTCGCCACAACTACGAAGAAGACGCCAAAGCAGTACGCGCTGTGTGTCCTGCCTCGATGGCAAGATTTGAATGCCAGCACAACGATGTCCGAGACTGAAAGCGGCTATCGCTTAGTAATGGCAAATCCAGGCGTTGGTCAAACTGACGAGCTTTTGGAAATCACCGAGTCAGGCAAAGGCGCAACAGTTCGTCAATTTCAACGAATTGCCTGGCAACAGATGGGTAGAGCCGGCGTTTCAGACGCCGTCAAAAAATGCATTTGAGCAAGATCAGACACGAGCCGCCTACGGGCGGTTTTTTATTACCTGGAGAAAAGTAATGGCCGCACTCTCAATCGATTATCAGCCGCTCACTACGATAAAACTCTATGGGGTTCTCAGACAGTTTGGGCGCGAGTTCAAGCTTTCGGTGAGGACGCCGGCCGAGGCTGTTAAAGCACTTTGCGTCCAGATTCCGGGCTTCGAGCGCTTCATTTCAAACGCAAAGTCCAGGGGAATGGAGTTCGCAGTCTTTCGCGGGTCAAAAAACCTTGAGGAGAAGGAGCTTGGCTATGGTGGTGACGGAGATATTCGCATTGCTCCAGTCATCACGGGGAGTAAGCGGGCCGGTATGCTCCAAACAATTGTTGGGGTAGCGATGATCGTGGCATCGTTTTTTGTTCCTGGCAGTACGCCAGCCGCTCTGGCTGCATCATCTGCCTTGTTTAGCGGCGGGGTCGCAATGTCTATCGGCGGCGTCATCCAAATGCTCAGCCCCCAAGCTAAAGGCCTCAAGACCAGCGCCGCCCCCGAGAACACCCCCGGCTACGCCTTCGGCAGCGCCAAGAACACCACGGCTTCCGGCAATCCAGTCTCCCTGTGCTACGGCCGTCGACGCTGGGGCGGGGCAATCATCAGTGCCGCGATCTATGCCGAAGACCAGATGTAGACACTACCAAACACCACGCCGCCCATGAGGCGGTTTTTTATTGCCTGGAGAAAAGCATGGGCGCAGCACAGTTAATCGATATCCACGGCGCCAAAGGCGGATCAGACAAGCCGAAGACCCCAACCGAAGCCCCGGACAGCCTGCGCTCTATTGCCTTGGCGAAAATGCTGATTGCTGTGGGTGAGGGCGAATTTGACGGAACGCCTACGGCCAAAAACATCTTTCTCGACAATACCCCGTTGCAGGACGAGCAAGGCAATCTCAACTTCCCGAATGTTAAGTGGGAGTGGCGCACAGGCTCCGTTGAGCAACCTTACATTCCCGGTATTCCGTCAGTCGAGAACGAAACCACTCTGGGCATTGAGCTGCGCAGCGGTACACCGTGGGTGCGGGCGATCAGCAATACCCAGCTTTCTGCTGTGCGCCTGCGCTTTGCCTGGCCAATGCTGCAATCGATTGATGCCAGTGGAAACATCAACGGTTACCGGATCGAATTTAAGATCGAAGTGGCCACCGATGGCGGTGCTTACAAAGAGGTGCTGAATGAAGCGGTAGATGGGAAGACCACCAGTGTCTACGAGCGGACTCGGCGTATTGATTTGCCCAAAGCTGTGAGCGGTTGGTTGCTGCGGATCACGCGTCTAACCGCCAACCAGAACAACAACAAAATCGCCGACATCATGCAGATCGCGGGCTTCACCGAGGTTATCGACGCGAAGCTGCGCTATCCGAACACCGCGCTGCTCTACATTGAGTTTTCGGCTGAGCAGTTCCGCAACATCCCGGCGGTCACGATTGAATGTGATGCACGCAAGATGTCGGTACCAAGCAATTACGATCCGCGCGCCCGGACCTATACCGGAATTTGGGATGGCACGTTCAAACAGGCATGGACCGATAACCCGGTCTGGATGACTTACGACGTCACCGTCAACGACCGCTTCGGCCTTGGCCGGCGCATCAAGCCATGGCAGGTCGATAAGTGGGAGCTGTACCGCATTGCGCAGTATTGCGATCAGCTGGTACCAGACGGCAAAGGCGGGATGGAGCCGCGCTTTATCTGCAACCTGAACCTGCAAGGCAAGGCGGATGCCTGGACGTTGCTGCGGGACATTTCTGCAATCTACCGCGGCATGACCTACTGGGCACAGGGCCAGGTGTTTTCGCTGTCGGATATGCCACGCGCCACTGACTTCGATTTTGCCTACACCCGGGCCAACGTGATCGATGGCAAGTTCACCTATGCCAGCGCCTCGGAGCGCACCCGTTACAGCCGGGCACTGATCAGTTACGACAACCCGTCCAACAACTACGACACTGACGTCACGCCGGTAACCGATAGCAAGTTGCAGCGCCGCTACGGCGACAATCCGCTGGAGATCAGCGCCATTGGCTGCACGCTTGAATCCGAGGCGCAGCGCCGGGGTAAGTGGGCGCTGCTTACCAACTCCAAGGACCGGGCCGTGACGTTCAAGGTTGGCTTGGACGGTCGTATCCCACTGCCTGGCTACGTCATCCCGATCGCAGATGAGCTGTTGGCGGGTCGGCCGGTAGGCGGGCGTATCTCTGCGGTTAATGGCAAGGTTATCACCCTGGACCGCGACACCCAGGCCAAGCCAGGCGACCGACTTATCCTCAATCTGCCCGATGGCAAGTGTGAGGGTCGTACGGTCCAACTGGTCAGCGGCCGAAAGGTCACCGTGACCATTGCTTATTCCGTTTCTCCTGAGCGCGAATTGGTCTGGGCGCTCGACGCCGACGACCTGGCGATCCCGCTTTATCGCGTAACTAGCGTTTCCCGACCAGAGCCTGGCGTATTCGAAATCTCGGCCGTGCAGTACGACCCGAGCAAGTTCGCGCACATCGATACCGGGGCTCGCCTGGAAGAGCGGCCAATCAGCGTAATACCGATCACTGTGGTTCCGGCACCGGCCAGCGTGGCGCTGACGTCGAGTTCGTCGGTTGCCCAAGGTTTGGCCGTGACCACCATGACCATTGCGTGGGCTTCGGTACCCGGCGCAGTCGCCTATGACGTGGAGTGGCGTAAAGACAATGGCAACTGGATCAAGGTGCAGCGCACTGGCTCATCCAGTGTTGAGGTATCTGGTATTTACGCTGGCGATTATTTGGCTCGGGTACGCGCGGTCAGTGCCTTCGATATTTCCTCGATCTGGAAGTCGTCGCAGCTTACCCATTTGAAGGGCAAAGTCGGCTTACCGCCGGCGGTCACGCACCTGAGAACTGAAAGCCTCGTCTACGGCATCGGGATCAACTGGGGCTTTCCACCGGGCGCTGAAGACACCCAGCGCACCGAACTCTGGCAGAGCACGGCCAACAATTTAGCGGGCGCTACCAAACTGGGCGACTTTGCCTACCCGCAGGCTAGGCACGAACTGCAAAACATTGTCCCCGGTACCAGCCTGTTTTTCTGGGCACGGCTTGTCGATCGCACTGGCAATGTAGGTCCATGGTTTCCTGAGAAGTTTGGGATCAATGGCCAGCCGAGTTCTAAGCAGGCGGAGTACGAAAAATACTTCATCGGCAAGATTCAGGAGTCTGCGTTTGGTCAGGCGTTACTCGAGAAGATCGGCAAAATAGAGCTGATCGACGGTGATGGCCCCGGCTCGGTGAATGAGCGGCTCGATGCGGCCAAGCAGGAACTGGCAGAGCTGATCAAGGAAGTGACGGATGCGCTTGAGTACGACAACGCCAAGGCGTATGCCAAAGGCGAAGTGGTGCGTTTGGGTAACCGGCTGTTTCAGGCCATTGCAGCCACCACAGGCCATGCGCCGCCCAACGCTACTTATTGGGTGGACATGGGCACCTTGGCCGAAACGACCAATGCCCTGGTGCTGCAAGTGCAAAAGAACTCGGCCAGCATCATCGAGCAGGACGGCAAGATTACTGCGCAGGGCAAACAGATCAGCGCTATCGACGCCAAAGTCACTGACCCAAAAACAGGGCTGGTGGCCACGGCCAACGGGTTGAGCTCATTGACCAGCACCGTCGAAACCCTCGACGGCAGGGTCAAAGCCACATCGGAGAAGGTCGACGGCGTGTATGCGCTGGTCAAAACCGACTCGGCAGGCGACACCAGCGGCAGCGCGGGTGACTCCACGTCATCGGCCGGCGCCTGGTCGATCATGTCGGCCGTTGCAGAACGCGACTTTGCGCAGTCAGTGCGCACCGACACTGTCGAAGCCAAGGTTGCGGACAATGCTGCAAAGATCATCGACGTTTCGACGGCTGCCGCAGATGCAACCTCAGCGGTAGCATCCCGGGTCACTCAACTCAGCGCCAAGGTTGACACCAACGCAGCCACCTTCAAGTCGGAAACCACAGCGCTCGCAGATGCGGACAAAGCGCTGAGCAGCCGCATCGAGACAGCCCAAGCCCAAACGCAGAACAACGCAGCCGCCCTTCAGGCAGAAGTTACGGCCCGGACGGATGCGGATAGCGCGATGGGACGTCGAGTGGACACGGTGCAAGCATCAGTTGGGGATGTAACGGCCTCGGTTCAGCAAGTCAGTCAAGCCGTTGCCGACGTGAACGGCAAGGTGACCGCCCAGACCACGATCAAGGCCCAGACCACCGTTGACGGCCGCAAGGTGATGGCAGGATTGTCGGTAGCGGCGGGGGACACCTCTGAGATTCTGGCCTTTGCACAACGCTTCGCCATCATCGACGAAGTCACCGGCCAATTGCGTGCGCCGTTTATAGTTTCTGGCGGTCAGGTGTTTATCAACTACGCCATGATTGATACGGCGTTTATTCAGAACTTGGTACTGGGCATGACGTTGCGTTCAAGTGCGGTCAACGCCAAGGGTTTGCCGTTGCTGGAAATCAACATTCCAGCGGGCATGTTGACCTTGCGTAGCGCGGGTGCGGGCGGTTCTTCGATTCTCAACAACGATGGTCTGGCCGCGCTTGATGAAAACGACGTGATCCGGGCCAAGTTTGGGAAAATTTCATAATGGGATTTGGTTTAGGGACATGGGACGCCGCGGGCGTCCCGGAGCTGAATGAAAACTCATTCACCATGCGGGTGGTTCTTTCTGAAGTAGTGACGTTCGGAGTTCGAGAAGTGAAGAGCTTCTCGGTACCGGGCTGCACGCCCGCCAACTCGGTGGCTATCGTCAGCCCGCTGGGTGGGTATAGCGATAATGACCGTCAATTCGAAACGGAAATGGGTGATGGAATTGCCTATGTTGCTAATTACATGCGCTATTACGCCGGGGAATACACCGCGACTGGTTCGATGCGCCTGATTGTGACGAGGTTCGCTTAACTATGAGCTATGGAATTTATTTTAAGAATAAAAGCGACGTGGTGGTACTCGATTCTGAATATGCGCGGTTAAGTGTTATTGCCAGCGGTCGTTATGCGCCCACTCAAGAATCAAATATGGGTTCAACTACGTACTTTGGAAGAGTCGTTACTTCGGCAGAGCCACCTTTGGTTTTTGTTCGTCCTGATACGGTGGGTGCCGTCGCTGGCCTGTGCTTAATGCGCCTTCTCGGCGGCCCTGGGGCGTGGACAGGTTTTTATGTAAGAGCATGGAGCAATAACACGGCTCAACCGAACGGACGTTATTTTGTGGCGGCTTTTGCAGCGCAAGCCACAGCACAGTGGGGCGTTCGAATACTTGATGGCACTAGCAAAGTGATATTCGACAGCGGGACGCCAAGTGCTTTGTTCACTCGCGCGTTTCAAAATTGGACTTATGTGAAAAGTGAACGTGGTCCGACAGGCGCTTGGAGTAATTACTATCAAGTACCATTTGATTTTCCTCAGGATGAATTTTTGCTCATCAATTCCTTCGGTATGAACCTTCTGTCCGGCGGTGTTGTTGGTAGAAGTCTGGCTGTGTGGTGGGATTTTCCGGGGCGCAATTTGTACGCAATCACTCAAGCTTTCGCTAACCCTTATGACTTTCATCTACCAGCGATGTTTGCAAAGCAAAATGCTCAGTAAATTAGTTTTGATTTAGCCTGCTTTTTGCGGGTATTTTTTCGCTTGGAGAACAGCATGGCACGGCAAGAAATTATCTTAGGTACGCCCCCTGCGGGGCTTGGCGGTGATCCACCGCGCACAGCCAGCATGAAAATCAATGCCATGACGCAGGAGCTGTATGAAAAGAATGCAGCGCTTGGAGCGCTGTCGAAAATGGATGTGGCTCCAGTGGACAATGGAGGTACAGGTGCCACGAATGTGGGTGCCGCGAGGGCTAATTTGGGGTTAGGTTCATCTGCAACACATGATCTGACGGTAACTGCTGACGATATGACTCTCGGTAGAGTTCTCAAAGTGGGTGATCGAGGAATTGGCAGTTTTTTATCAGATAGGGCTGTGTCAGATGCCTTAGTGCCAATATCAAAAGGGGGGTTTGATTTTTCATTTTTAAATTATCTTGGTGCTCCATCAGGCTCTAAAGATGGATCTTTACTGACGCAGTCGTATTCCAAAGATGCATTTGCTTCACAGATTTTTATAGATTGGCAAATGAACATAATGAAAGTCAGAACAATTGGTGCTTACGGCACATCTCCATCCGCTTGGGCAACAATGTACAGCACTGCTAATACTACCCGCGCTGCAGATGGCACACTGAAGGCTATTTAAATGACCACTAGAGCAGCTATCAATATCCTTGGTTCTACAGGCGCAATCATCGACGTAACCTCACTGGGCGTGAGCACTATTACATCGCAGCGCCAGAGCAAGGGTCTCTATCACGTGGAGGGCTCTAAAGGCATGGCCGAAGCCCCGGAAGGCTGGGGCTACGTGGTTAATCAGGTGGATAATGATAAACAAATCGTAATCAACTTCGACAATGACTTGCTTGAAGTTGCTGTGACACGCGATGGCGAGCCTGTAGACCTTCAACACAGCATCACCCTTCACGTCGCAGTTGACGAACTACCGCCACAAGTCGTGCCCGAGCCGGCACCTTTACCACCTGCTGACCCGGCTCAAGAAGCTCAGGTGCAATGCGCCCAGCTGCGCGCAACCGCAGACTATGCGATTACCCCGCTACAAGATGCCGTTGACATAGACGAAGCGACCGAAGAAGACGCCGCCCAGCTCAAATCCTGGAAGAAATACCGCGTTGCGCTGAACCGAGTACCTGAACAGGCCGGGTATCCCGAAACAATCGACTGGCCAGCCGTACCGTACTGATCCCACCTGTAATACGAACCCCGCCGAGTGTGTGTATTTTTTACCGGTGAAAGCAAGGGCGTTGTCAGAAGGTGACCCGAACTAAAGAGGTTGGCGATGATGGCATAAAGCCTGCTACAGTCCGCGTCGAAATTAATAAGGCAAGGAAATATACCGTGAACCGCATCCATCTTTTAGCTTTAGTAGGTGCAGCAGTGTTGATGAGTGGGTGTGTCGTACAAAGTACTTACAGCAAAACCGTTGCTGTAACCAAAGATGCTAATGGCAAGATCATCCAAACGGTTGAAAGCGAGACTGTGATTCAGCCAGCGAATGGTTATCCAATGCGTCTTGAGAAAATCAGAGGCATACAGCCTCAATAAACGCCTGTACTGATTCAAAGAAACCCGCCGAGTGCGGGTTTTTTATTATCTGGAGAAAGCTATGCCCATCACCACACAGCAGTTGCTGCAAATCCTCCCTAACGCCGGCCAAGTTGCCGGCGTTTTTGTACCTGTCTTAAACACTGCCATGAACCGATATCAAATTATCGGCTCGAAGCGCGTTGCGGCCTTTATCGCGCAGATTGGCCACGAATCCGGCCAGCTCAAATACGTTAAAGAAATTTGGGGGCCAACCGCTGCTCAGGCTCGATACGAAGGTCGTGCTGATTTGGGCAATACTCAGCCGGGTGACGGCTCCAAATATCGAGGCCGTGGCCTGATCCAGATCACCGGTCGCGCCAACTACAAGGCAAGCGGCGAAGCGCTGGGCCTCAACCTGATCAACCACCCTGAACTGCTGGAGAAACCGCAGCATGCTTGCATGTCAGCTGCGTGGTTCTGGGCAAGCAAAGGCCTGAGCACCCTTGCTGATGAAGGGAAGTTTGAAACCATCACCCGGCGTATCAATGGTGGGCTGAATGGGATGGCTGATCGTCAGAAGCTGTATGTGCGGGCGTTAAAGGTGCTGGTGTGAAGCTGTGGGGCGCAATCTGGTCTTATGCAGGCGGGTTGCTACTGATATTCAGCTCATTGTTCTTCGCCTACCTGCACGGTGTAAGCATTACAGAGGACAAATGGATAGCTAAGTGGAGTGTTCGAGATACCAATGACCAGCGGGCTGCAGTCACGGCAGAGGCCGCCGAACGCGATAAAGAGCAGGCCCGACAACGATCAATTAATAAGGCTATTCAAAGTGGACAGAAAATTATTGATATGGCTGTTGCTAATGCTGCCTCTGATCGTAATTCTTCAAACAGCCTGCGCCGTAAAATCGACCAGCTCACAGGGCAGCTCTCCTCCAGTGAGGCCAGCCGTAATACCTGCACTACCAATGCAAGCGAAGCAGCAACCCACGCCGCTCTGGTGCTTGCCGACGTGCTTAAGCGCGCTGACCACAGAGCGGGAGAGTTGGCAGAAACTGCTGATCAAGCCCGAGCACGCGGATTGATATGCGAAATGGCTTACGTTCTTCTCATGGAAAATCAATAGAAACCATAAGATATGCAGCTTACAGCTTACAGCTAACTTCTAAGGTCTATGTCGTCAATTTTAACTGCTATATCCTTACTAGTGAATTTTTTGGTGTCGTAAATATAATACAAATAGCCCTGTTTTCGCACATTTTGATAACTTCTGAGCGGTTGAATATTTGGGTAGGCCTTCAATGCCTTTAGCACACGTTCGCAATAGGGTTCTGCAATCGACTTTGTGCCTTCGATAGCCGCATAACCGTGAAGTACAATAGAATCAACGGCGTTATGGATATTTTCATTGTGTTTGAAAATTCGTGTCACTTTCTAATCTCCTAAAGTAATCGATTATTACAATATTTCTATTACGCCGGAGCAATTAAATTAGGCCCTTGATTTTTCACATTTCCCACGGCTTCCCCACTGAGTACCATTCAAATTCCTTCGTAGGGTGGCAGTATTCTAGCGCCAACTCTTCAGCTCGTTCACTCTCTAGCGATTGATCAAGCCATTCACGGGCATGCTCAGGTGCGAGAATCACGGGCCGCCGATCATGAATATCAACCATCCCTTGATCACTGGCAGCAGTGATTATCACGAAGCCATCTCCTTCATGCGGCTCTAAGTCTGGGTGCACCTCGGCCAATGCCGCAAAGAACATGGGCGCTTGGCTCTTGAGACGAATGAAGAATGGTTGTTTCTTTTTCGGGTCGTCAGGATCCTTGACCCACTCATACCAACCGTCAGCCATGACTAAAGCGCGGTTACCTGGCCAAAGCTGTTTGAAGAACTTGGCGGTCGTGACAGTCTCGACTCGTGCATTGATCGGATCTGGTCTTTTGCCTTTGGCCCAGAAGGGCGCCCAGCCCCAACGCACAGGGTCAATCCTTAAGTCGTCCTGCTGGTTATGGAGGATGTTGACTCGAGTGCTAGGAGCGACGTTGTAGCGGGCGATGGGTTGATTGTCATACCCGCTGACGACCAATCTGTCGGTGCCCAGCATCTTCAGATAATCCGCTACGCCTTGGTACTGTACAAATCGTCCGCACATCCTGATGACCTCTTGGCGATAGAGCACTGCTCGAAGCTTAGCCCGCATCAGCATCCCTTCGTCGAAATCTCTTGCAGAAGAATTGACCAGAAATCTCCTACGCAGTTAACTGTACGTGCATACAGTCAAACAAAAGGCGTGCGTCATGAGCTTCACTTCTCTGGGTCCAATAGCCGAAGGCGGCGTGCGCCTGCCCCTGTGTTCTTTCAAAGTGCCTGCAGGCTTCCCGTCCCCGGCGGCGGATCACATTGAGAAGCAAATTTCTCTCGACGAGCTTCTGAGTATTCGTGCGCCGAGCGTGTACCTGGTCAAGATTGATGGCGACAGCATGCAGGGTGCCGGCATATTCGCAGGCGATCTGGCTGTGGTGGATCGTGCGATTGAACCCGTTCATGGCCATGTCGTCGTAGGAATATTGAATAACGACCCACTGTGCAAGCGGCTGGTTATCCGGGATAAGTCCATAATCCTGAGGTCAGAGAACTCCAAGTTTCCCGACAGGTACATTTTGGAGGGGGATGAATTCTCAGTCTGGGGAGTGATCACGTACACAGTGCGAAACCATTTACGATAAAAGTTTGGGGGGGCGGTCGGCAGATCGCCTAGGGTGGGTACTAATGCATCGGGGGAAATTCGGGGAATGGCTCTTCACAGTAGGGCATCGTGGGGCGTCGTTGCAGCGAGCGCGAGATGCAAAGCCCTGATTTCATTGGGCTTTTCGGAGATATTCAAGTATGGGGTGCTAGGCGGTTAGGCGCATGCCGTTACATGTCAGATCGTGAACTAGGCTTTTACAAATCCAACTCTTAGGACGAATGTCATGTCATCTCACTCCGAGTCCAATATTGTCATGGCAGATGCTCTGACATTGATACTTCACAACCAGCATGCGCTAGCTGCGGCGGTAGAGGAGGTCACGAAATGGCTTTCGGACAATGGCATACAGAGTGTTGCAGATAGCGCACTCGCCGCTATGGAGACACTGGACACAAATGCACAAGCGATTACAGATGCGATTACGCGACTTCGAAAGTTTTAGGGGGGGGGTGATTGCCCTGGAGCTTTTTCAACCAGCAGAGCACTGTTAAATCGATGATTTTTGGTTCCATAACCTAAGGCTGAGCCTAGACAGAATGCGGCCTGTAAGGCATAGGAGGTTTGCTACTAATGGAACACCAAACAGCTTACAAGCTACGGTTATGAAGGACTTCAGTCCCGGCTTGCAAATCCGCCCACGCCGGTTCGATTCCGGCTTCGGCCTCCACATTCGAAAGCCCCGTAGACCTTGGTCTACGGGGTTTTTTATTGGGCGCAGAAAAGTGAGGAGTTCCGAAACTTTAGGGGGTG